>CAXUDP010000047.1:0-27161 GCA_964249735.1 uncultured Acetobacteraceae bacterium
TGGCGGAGGAGCGCGGCCACGGCTTCCGCAAGCCGTTGACGCTGCGCGGCCCGTTCCCGTCCGGCGCACCCGCGATCTTCATCGACCAGGTGGCCAAGCTCGGTCACCCGGCCGGCCTGATCGCCTCGGTCGGCGACGACGATTTCGGCCGGCTGAACATCGAGCGCCTCCAGCGCGACGGCGTGGACACCAGCGCGGTCCGGGTGCACCCCGACCACGTCACCGGCAGCGCCTTCGTGCGCTACCGCCCCGACGGCGAGCGCGACTTCGTGTTCAACATCAGGAACAGCGCCTGCGGCCAGACCCGCATCACCGCGGACGGCGAGCGGCTGCTGTCGGGCTGCGCGCACCTGCACGTCATGGGCTCGTCGCTGTTCTCGGCCCGGCTGATCGACGAGGCGGCAAAGGCGGTCGGCCAGGTCAAGGCGCAGGGCGGCACGGTCTCGTTCGACCCCAACGTGCGCAAGGAGATGCTCGACACCCCCGGGATGCGCGCGGCGCTGGAGGCTATGCTGCGCGCCTGCGACCTGTTCATGCCGAGCGGACCGGAGCTCCTGCTGCTGACCGGGGCCGACACGGAGGAGCGCGCGGTGGTGGAGATCCTGGGGCTCGGCGTGTCGGGCATCGTGGTCAAGCGCGGCAGCGCCGGCGCCAGCTTCCACGACGGTGCGCAGACCCTGCACCTGCCGGCCTTCGCGGTCGCCGAGCTCGATCCGACCGGGGCCGGCGACTGCTTCGGCGCCACCTTCGTCACCTGCCGGCAGCAGGGCCGCAGCGTCGCCGACAGCCTGCGCTACGCCAACGCCAGCGGCGCGGTGGCGGTGGGTCGCCACGGGCCGATGGAAGGCACCGCCGGCTTCGCCGAGCTCGACGCGCTGATCGCCGGCGCCGGGACCCCGGCATGAGTGCCGGATCCCTCGGCCGCCTCGCCACGGCGCGAGCCTCCGGACACCCGTCCGGCATCACCTCGGTGTGCTCGGCGCATCCTCTGGTGATCGAGGCGGCGCTGCTGCAGGCGATGGAGGACGGCACCGAGGCGCTGGTCGAGGCCACCTGCAACCAGGTCAACCAGGAGGGCGGCTATACCGGCATGACTCCGGCCGGATTCCGTGACGTCGTGCTCGCCATCGCCGAGCGGGTCGGCCTGCCCCCGGACCGGATCATCCTGGGCGGCGACCATCTCGGCCCCAACCCGTGGAGGCACCTCCCGCCGGGGGACGCGATGCGTCGGGCCGGCGACATGATCGCGGCCTACGCCGAGGCGGGCTACAGCAAGCTGCATCTCGACTGCAGCATGGGCTGCGCCGGCGAGCCGGCGGCGCTGGCCGACCACCTTACCGCGGAACGGGCGGCGCGGCTGGCGGCGCGTGCGGAAGCGGCGGCACCCGGACGGCCGGTCTACGTGATCGGCACCGAGGTGCCGACCCCGGGCGGCGCCACCGAGGGGCTCGACCACCTGACCCCGACCCGGCCGGAGGCGGTGCAGGACACCCATTTGGTGCACCAGGCGGCGTTCCGAGGGGTCGCCGACGGCGCCTGGGACCGGGTGATCGCGATGGTGGTGCAGCCGGGGGTCGAGTTCGGGCACGACGCCGTCGCGGTGTACAGGCCCGAGGCGGCGGGGGCGTTGTCGGCAGCCCTCGACCGACTGCCGGGCCTGGTGTTCGAGGCGCATTCCACCGACTACCAGCCGGAAGCGGCGCTGCGCAGGCTGGTGCAGGACGGGTTCCCGATCCTGAAGGTGGGGCCCGGGCTCACCTTCGCCCTGCGCGAGGCGCTCTACGGGCTCGATGCGATCGCCAGCGCGCTGCGTCCCGGCGCGCCACGCCTGCCGGAACGGATGGAGGCGCTGATGCTGGCGGAGCCGAAGCATTGGCGGACGCATTATCCGGGGCCGCCCGACACCCAGCGCGTGCTGCGCCACTACAGCTACAGCGACCGCATCCGCTACTACTGGCCGGAACCGGCGGCGACGGCGGCGACCGCGGCGTTGATGCGACGGCTCGACGGGGCGGCGCTGCCGGAAACGCTGGTCAGCCAGTACCTGCCGCGCGCCTATGACCGGGTGGTGGCGGGGCTGCTGAAGCCGGACGCGCGGGTGCTGCTGGTCGAGGCGGTGCGCGACGTGCTGCGGGTCTATGGCCGGGCCTGCGCCGCCTGACGGCGGCCGGCCGGCGAACAAGGGGAGGCAGGGGAACATGACGGGCAGGCTGGACGGCAAGGTGGCGGTGATCACCGGAGCGGCGCGCGGCATCGGCAGGGCGATCGCCGCGCGCTACGTCGCGGAAGGCGCCACGGTGGTGATCGCCGACCTGAACGAGGCGGGTGCCAGGGCGGCAGCGGCGGAGATCGGCGGCGCCTGCAGCGGCATGGCGTTCGACGTGACCCGCCAGGAGTCGATCGACGCCATGGTGGCCGGGGTGGTCGCGTCGCACGGGCGGCTGGACATCCTGGTCAACAACGCCGGCATCTTCGACATGGCGCCCACGGTGGAGATCACCCGCGACAGCTACCGGCGCGTCTACGCGGTGAACGTGGAAGGGCTGCTGTTCACCGCCCAGGCGGCGGCGCGGCAGATGATCGCGCAGGGGCGCCCGGCGGATGGCGGGGCGGCCGGCAAGATCATCAACTTCGCCTCCCAGGCCGGGCGGCGCGGCGAGCCGCTGGTGGCGATCTACTGCTCCAGCAAGGCGGCGGTGATCAGCCTGACTCAGAGCCTCGGGCTCGACCTGATCCGCCATGGCATCAACGTGAACGCGATCGCGCCGGGCGTGGTCGACAACGAGCACTGGGACCACGTGGACGCGAGCTTCGCCCGCTACGAGAACCTCCAGCCGGGCGAGAAGAAGCGCATCGTCGGCGCCGCGGTGCCGTTCGGGCGGATGGCACGCCCCGACGAGATCGGCGGGCTGGCGACGTTCCTGGCCAGCGCCGATGCCGACTACATCGTGTCGCAGTGCTACAACATTGACGGCGGCAACTGGATGAACTGATTGTTCCGCCACGCGGTCGACCAAGGGCGGGATCAACCGCCTTCACGACTCGAACCAGGACCCCGGGAGGATCCGAACACATGACCAAGCTGAAGCATCTGCTGGCGGCGACGACGGCGGCCGGAGCGCTTGCCCTCGGCGCCGGTGCCGCACGGGCGGACACCACCTTGACCATCGCCACGGTCAACAACGTGCAGATGATCGAGATGCAGAAGCTCTCGCCGACCTTCGAGCACGAGCACCCCGACATCCACCTGCGCTGGGTGGTGCTGGAGGAGAACACGCTACGCCAGCGCGTCACCACCGACATCGCCACCCACGGCGGCCAGTTCGACATCCTGACCATCGGCAACTACGAGGTGCCGCTCTGGGCCAAGCGCAACTGGCTCACGGCCTTCGACAACCAGCCAGCGAGCTATGCGGTGGACGACATCATCGCGCCCGTGCGGGCCGGGATCAGCTACCAGGACCACATCTACGCGCTGCCGTTCTATGCCGAGAGCGCGATGACGTTCTACCGCAAGGACCTGTTCGCCAAGGCTGGGCTGACCATGCCGACGCAGCCCACCTACGAGCAGATCCGCCAGTTCGCCGACAAGCTGACCGACAAGAACAACCAGGTCTACGGCATGTGCCTGCGCGGCAAGCCGGGCTGGGGCGAGAACATGGCCTACTTCGCCACCCTGGTGACGGCGATGGGCGGGCAGTGGTTCGACAACTCGTGGAAGGCGACGCTGAACACGCCGGCCTGGCACCAGGCGCTAACCTACTATGACGGCATCCTGAAGGCCGACGGGCCGCCCGGCGTCAGCTCCAACGGCTTCAACGAGAACCTGGCCCTGTTCTCGTCCGGCCACTGCGCGATGTGGATCGACGCCACCAGCGCCGCCGGCACGCTGTACGACAAGAAGCAGAGCCAGGTCGCCGACAACGTCGGCTTCGCCGCGATCCCGTCCGGCTCGTTCCAGGGCGGACCGACCTGGCTGTGGTCGTGGAACCTGGCGATCCCGACCTCGTCGCAGCATGTGGACGCGGCCAAGACCTTCATCACCTGGGCGACCTCGAAGGAGTACATCGACCTGGTGGCCAAGACCGACGGCTGGGTGAACATCCCGCCCGGAACCCGCCTGTCCGCCGCCGCCTCGCCCGAATACAAGCAGGTGGCGCCGTTCGCCGACTTCGTGGTGCAGGCGATCCAGCATTCCAACCCGACCGGCCAGACGAAGAACCCGCGCCCCTATATCGGCGCGCAGTTCGTCGACATCCCCGAGTTCCAGGCGATCGGCACCCAGGTCGGCCAGACCGTCGCCGCCACCCTCACCGGCTCGACCGGGGTGGATCAGGCGCTGGTTTCGGCCAATGCGTCCACCAACCGCACGGTACGCCAGGCCGGCTACGGCAAGTAGCCGGGGCGGCGCCGGCCGGGATGCGATCCCCGGCCGGCGCCCGGAGCCCGTTCGACAATGGGGTGTGCCGAGCAAGAGTGCCGTGCCGTGCCGCGCGCGGCACGGCCGGCGTGTCTTTCAAGAACCGGAGCGGAGCGGCCTCCTGGCCGTGAGCACGCGGCAAGCGGAGAAAGGCGCGTCGGATCGCAAGCCACATCACGTTGTCGAGCGGGCTCTCAGCCGCGGAACGGCGAGCGCGGGTAGGTGCCGAGGATGCGCACCCGGTCGGAGAAGAAGCCGAGCTCCTCCAGCGCGTGCGCCAGGCCCGCATCCTCCGGGTGTCCCTCGACGTCGAGCAGGAACTGGGTCGCCGAGAACACGCCTCCCTCCATGTAGCTTTCCAGCCGTGTCATGTTGACCCCGTTGGTGGCGAACCCGCCCAGCGCCTTGTACAGCGCGGCGGGCACGTTCCTGACCCGGAACAGGATCGTCGTCATGATTCCCCGTCCCGGCGGCGGGATCACGGTGTCCCGGGCGGCGACGTAGAAGCGGGTGGTGTTGTGCGCCTCGTCCTCGACGTTGCGCCTGAGCACCACCAGCCCGTGCAGCTCGGCCGCCAGCTCCGAGGCCACCGCCGCGTCCTCCGGCCGGTTCCAGCCGGCGACCAGCGCGGCCGCGCCGGCGGTGTCGGATTCGATCACCGGCTCGGCGCCAAGCTCGGCGATCAGCCGACGCACCTGTCCCAGCGCCACCGGATGGGTGTGCAGCCGGCGCACCCCGCCGATCGTGCTGCCGGGCACGCCCAGCAGGCAGTGCTCGACCCGCTGGAAATGCTCCGCGACGATGTGCAGCCCGGAATCCGGCAGCAGCGCGTGGATGTCCGGCACCCGGCCGGCAAGGCTATTCTCGCAGGCCAGCATCGCCAGCACGGCGCGGCCGTCATGCACCGCCCCGATCGCGTCGGCGAAAGTGGGACAAGGCAGCGTCCGGCGCCCCGGATAGGCGGTGCGGCAGGCGAGGTCGGAATACGCACCGCGCTGCCCCTGGAACGCGATCGCGCCGGATGGCCCGTCCTCGCGGGCGTCGCGGGACAGGTCTGACAGGTCGGGCAAGTTTGGCAGGTCTGGCAGCGACATCGGCTGGTCCGGGTTGTTCCGCCGGGCTGCATCCCATAGGCTTTGCCGCGCCGCAAGAAACCGCCCGCGCGGTGCCGCCACCCCCTGACGGGTTTGCATGGACAGCATCGAGATCAACAAGATCGCAGCCGCAGTGCTGTGCGCGGCGCTGGCGCTGGGCGGCTCGGTGCTGGCGGCCACGGTGCTGGTGCCGGATCGCCGTCCGGCCCGGCCGGCCTTCCCGATCGCCGGGCTGGAGCCGGACGCGGCCGCACCCGGACCGACGATCGACGCGCGGCTGGCCACCGCCTCCGCCGCGCATGGCGGGCAGCTCGCCGGCAACCTGTGCGCCGCCTGCCACGGCTTCGACAAGGGCGGCGCCGCGCAGGTCGGGCCCAATTTGTTCGGCGTGGCCGGCCGCGCGGTCGCCGCGGTGGCGGACTACGACTACTCCCCGGCGCTGAAGCAGGTCGGCGGACGCTGGACCTCGGCCCGGCTCGACGCCTGGCTGACCAAGCCGCAGGCCTTCGCGCCCGGCACGCGGATGGGCTTCGCCGGCATCGCCGACGGCGCGGCGCGGGCCGACGTGGTCGCCTACCTGGTCAGCCTGTCCGACACCGCGCCGGCCGTCCCGGCATCTCCTGCACCGGCTGCGCCCCCATTGCCTGCCCCTACGTCGCTCGCCGCTCCGCCGCCTGCCCCTGCTTCGGCCACTCCGGCGGCGAGCGGCTTCGCGGCCCTGGTGGCCTCGGCTGATGCCAAGGCCGGCGCAGATGCGGCCAGCGCCGAGTGCAGCGCCTGCCACTCCTTCGACAAAGGAGGCAGCGCGATGATCGGCCCGGCGCTGTACGGCGTGTTCGGCCGCGCGATCGGCAGGCAAGCCGACTACAGTTATTCCGCCGCCCTGTCCGGCCACGGCGGCAACTGGACGGTGGCAGAGCTCGACGGCTGGCTGCGCAACCCGCGCCGCTACGCGCCCGGCACCAAGATGGGCTTCGCCGGCATCGCCGACGACAAGCAGCGGGCGGCCGTGGTCGCCTACCTGCGCTCGCTGTCGGACCACCCGTGACGCCCGATCCCGCCCTGCTGGACCGCGCCGCCGCTGCCGCCCATGCCGCCGCGGACGTCGCCGGCAGCGTCATCCGCCCGTTCTTCCGCGCCGCCTCCGACCTCGGCGTCGCGTCCAAGGACGACCAGACCCCGGTGACGATCGCCGACCGCACCGCTGAGCTGGCGATGCGCGCGGTGCTGTCCGAGCGCATGCCGGACGCCGGCATCCTCGGCGAGGAGTTCGGGCTGGACCGGCCGGAGGCCCGGCTGCGCTGGGTGCTGGACCCGATCGACGGCACGCGGGCCTTCATCACCGGCCGCCCCAGCTTCGGGGTGCTGGTCGGCCTGCTGGCCGACGGGGTGCCGGTGCTGGGCGTGATCGACCAGCCGGTGCTGGGCGAACGGTGGACCGGCATCGTGGGCCGGCCCACCCGGTTCTCCGGCCCGTTCGGCGGCGTCCCCGCAACCCGTCCCTGCCCCGCCCTGGACGGCGCCGAGCTGTCCTGCACCGACCCGGCGATGATGAACAACGTTCACAAACCCGGCTTCGACGCCCTGGTGGCGGGCGTACGGCGCATCTCCTGGGGCGGCGATTGCTACGCCTACGGCCTGCTGGCGCTGGGCCGGATCGACGTGATCGCCGAGCGGGACATGAAGGCGTGGGACTGGGCCGCCCTGGTGCCGGTGATCGAGGGCGCCGGCGGCTCCGTCACCGACTGGTCCGGGAACCCGCTCCGCGAGCACGGCGACGGCAGCGTGCTGGCGCTGGGCGATCCCGGACTCCTGGAGGCCGCGCGGTCGCTGCTCCACACCCGATAGCTGCCATACGCCGCCGCGTGCTACACGCGCGCGGCCCTTTCCTCTAGAGCATCCCCCATGGCCAGCCAGCTTTCGCTCCCCAAGGACCGCATACGCATCCTGCTGCTCGAGGGCGTGCACGACAGCGCGGTGGCGCTGCTGGCGTCGAGCGGCTACGCCTCCGTCACCCGGCTTCCCGGCGCGCTGGATGGGGATGCGCTGGCACGCGCGCTGGAGGGCGTGCACGTGGTCGGCATCCGCTCACGCACCCAGCTCACCGCGGACATCCTCGCGGGTGCGGACAAGCTGATCGCGATCGGCTGCTTCTGCATCGGCACCAACCAGGTGGCGCTGAACGCCGCCGCCATCCGGGGCATTCCGGTGTTCAACGCGCCCTACAGCAACACGCGCAGCGTCGCCGAGCTGGTGATGGGCGAGATCGTCATGCTGCTTCGGCGCATCTTCCCGAAATCGGTGTCGGCGCATGCCGGCGGCTGGGACAAGTCGGCTGCGGACAGCTGGGAGGTGCGCGGCAAGACGCTCGGCATCGTCGGCTATGGCAGCATCGGCAGCCAGCTCTCGGTGCTGGCCGAAGCGTTCGGCATGAACGTCCTGTATCACGACACCGCCGCCAAGCTCGGCCACGGCAACGCCCGGGCGGTGCCGACGCTGCACGAGCTGCTCGGCCGGAGCGACGTGGTCAGCCTCCACGTGCCGCAGACGCCCGAGACCGACGGCCTGATCGGTGCCGACGAGATCCGGGCGATGAAGCCGGGCTCGTTCCTGCTCAACAACGCCCGAGGCAGCGTGGTGGACCTCCAGGCGCTGGCGGCAGCGCTCGACGACCGCCACATCCTGGGAGCCGCGATCGACGTGTTCCCGCACGAGCCCGGCAGCAACGCGCAGCGGTTCGTCTCCCCGCTGCAGAACCGCGACAACGTTATCCTCACCCCGCACATCGGCGGCTCGACCGCGGAAGCACAGGAGCGGATCGGCGTCGAGGTGGCGGCCAAGCTGATCGAGTACAGCGACATCGGGGCCACGCTGGGCGCGGTCAACTTCCCGCAGGTGCAGCTGCCGCCGCGCCCGCGCGGCACCCGCTTCATGCACGTCCACCGCAACACGCCAGGCATCCTGCGGCGGATCAACGAAGTGTTCTCCGAGTCCGGCATCAACATCGCCGCCCAGTTCCTGCAGACCGACGGCGAGCTCGGCTACGTGGTGGTCGAGGCGGACAGCGACCGCGCCGACGACGTGGCGATCCTGGGCCGGCTGCGGGCGCTGGACGGCACCATCCGCGCCCGGCTGCTTTACCAGCGATAGGATCGGCCCGCTTTTACCGGCCCTTAAGCCTTGGCGGTCACGGTCGGCTCCGGAACCACCGGAGTAACGACGTGCCGCGCGAACGCCGCAAGATCATCTTCACGGCCGAGGAGCTGGTCCTCGCCGTCAGGAGCTATGACCGGGTCACAGCGGAGTTCCTGCCGTCGGGTCACGTCCGGTCGGTGCAGGTGAAGGATGGCGACGGGGTGCGGCTGGTCGTGTCCCTGCAGGCCGCCCCGTCCGGCGCGGCCTGCTCGATCGACGTCGCCCACCAGGACGTCATCGAGCTGCTGATCCGCGCCTGCCTGGAGAACAACATCCCCATCCCGCGCCGCGCCGCCAAGTTCCTCGACGTGGTTGATGGCGACCTGGCGATGGTCATGGACCTCGTCGACGAGGAGGCGGTCGGACCGCTGCTGAAGTCGCGGCAGCCGGTGCCGCCGCGCCGGATGCCGGTACGCCGTCCGGCAGCCTGATCCCCTGCCCGGGCCTCCGGGCGTCATAACGAAGCCTTAAGCCCGATCGGTCACGCTCGGCCCTCCTGACCGGAGCCGTCGCATGACCATCGCCTGCGTCCAGAGTTTCGCCTTTTCCGGCATCGAAGCGGTGCCGGTGGAGGTGCAGGTGCAGATCTCCAACGGCCTGCCCGCCTTCCTGATCGTAGGGCTGGCCGACAAGGCGGTCGGCGAGGCGCGGGAACGGGTGCGGGCGGCGCTGACGGCCATGGGCCTGGCGCTGCCGCCCAAGCGGGTGCTGATCAACCTGGCGCCGGCCGACCTGCAGAAGGAGGGCAGCCATTTCGACCTTCCCATCGCGCTCGCGGTGCTGGCGGCGATGGAGGTGCTGCCGCGCCTGGAGGTGGCGGCCTATGCCGCGGTCGGCGAGCTGTCGCTGGACGGACGGGTCAACCCGGTCAGCGGCGTGCTGCCGGCGGCGATCGGCGCCTCCGCCCAGGATCTCGGGCTGATCTGCGCCCAGACCCAGGGCGGCGAGGCCGCCTGGGCCGGCCGCATCGCCGTGCTGGCGACGCCGGACCTTTTGTCGCTGGTCAACCATTTCCGCGGCGTCCAGGTGCTGGAGCCGCCGGTGCCGCCGGGCGTGGCGGATCGCGGCCGGTGTCCGGACCTGTCCGAGGTCAAGGGCATGGAAACCGCCAAGCGGGCGCTGGAGATCGCCGCCGCCGGCGGTCACAGCCTGATGCTGATCGGGCCGCCGGGTGCCGGCAAGTCGATGCTGGCGGCACGGCTGCCCGGACTGCTGCCGGACCTGTCGGCCACCGAGGCGCTGGAGGTGTCCACCATCCACAGCATCGCCGGCCTGCTGGAGGACGGCAGGCTGGTGACGCGCCCGCCGTTCCGCGAGCCGCATCATTCCGCTAGCCAGGCGGCGATCGTCGGCGGGGGCTGTGAACTCCAATGATAGCCTGGACTCAACACCGATAATCTGGACTCCGACTCGCGTCCTTATGATAAGCGACGCCCTCGGTTCAGGGTGAACTCTACTCGCCCGGCCTAGTGGAGGCGTCCCATCCGGGCTGGTCCAACTATCGTCATTGCCGTCGACAGCGCCGCGTCCATGGACATGTGCGACGACGTCACGAATCGCTCCGCGAGATGCTTCGGCCTGGTAGCAGACGTCGGCTTGGCGCCGGCGATCGGCGACCCGGTCCGCGCGCCGCGTGCGGCGACACCTTCCGATTTCGATAGGATCGAACTGCCCTATGTGGGCCGAGCTCTGGCCCCCGAACCTTGCCGATCAAGTGTCCTCCGGGCCGCATGATCAGCCAGGGCACGTACCGGAACATAACCCCGGACTACGAGTGCTTTCCCCACGATGGCGTCTCCTACTGGCTTCGTTGGCTGGATCGCGTGGACGTCCGCGGCAACGGTAGCGGGCACCCGACCTTCCACGCCTATCTCTCGCCATTGTCGTTCGCCGACCGATTGCCATCGCTGGGCGAGGTCGCGGATACCGAGATCGGGTACAAGAGATGCGCGGTTCAAGTCGCCTCCCTTCCCGACCTGCAACTCGGCAGGGTTTACAGGAATGGGGCGGCGGTAGGCTCACTGTCGATGGTCCCGCGGACCTTCGCATTCCAGCGTCCGGCCTGCACGAGCGCGCTCATGCGTTGCGACGATTCCAGCCCAATGGCGAAACCGCATTGGTGGAAGTACAAGTGGAGCGTCCTCCCAGCGAACGCGTATGCCCTCGGGGAGCGGAGCAGCGCATGGTGCCTCGTCCTTCGTGACGACGTCCGCCAGCTGATCATCCCTGCTTCCGAGATCTTCCGCGTATTCTGTGCGCCGGAATCCCTGCTCGCCGAAGCCCTGTTGTCCGGCCCCTGGTCGGAGGTGCGGGACCGCATCGTCAACTCGTCATGGACGGAGCTACATCCCGAGTCTTGGCAAATCGGGTTGCGGACCGGCCTGACGGGCGCCTCCGCGCTTCCGGCGGCGGCCTTTGACTTCTCGGACTACGGCAGGGCGGTTGCGGGCCTCATATACGCGCAGCTCCTTGGAACTTCCGGCGGCCTGGCGGATCTGAAGGCCGACATCCCGTACGAGTGGAGGGCGATCGAACTCGACGTCGAGGGCGTTCCCTTCCCGTCGGAGCGCGAGGCTCGGCTCGGCCTGGATCGCTTCCTCTGCCTGCGGATAGTCGGGGTCAAGTGGCCGGGGCCGTTGATCGGCCTCCCGAGCGAAGTGGTCTACCGGCTCGATAACTATAGTGTCGAGAGGGACCTCGAACCCCCTCCGGCGGAGGACGCCCAGCCCATTCCGAGAGCATCCGCACCCCTGCCTGACGACATCCGCGGCACGGTACCCGTTGCGCCGAGCATACCGGCGGTTGGAGGGATCGCTCCGGTATCCGCCATGGTGCCGCCGACGCCGACCTTCGTCGGCGGCCCGGTGGTGGTACGCCTGGCCTTGGCGGAATCGACTGCTCCGCGTCGACCACGCCGTCGAACGATCCCGATCGATCCTGCCGACCATTCATCACCGACACGGTCCGGTCCGGGTGCCAGGGACGCGGCGCCGTTGCGGCACGTCGGGGAACCCGAGGCATCCGTCACCGGCTTCACCGAACTCGCGGACGCGTTGGACGGCCTTGTGGACGACGGTTCGATCCAGGATTGGTGGCCGACAAAGCCCGACGACGACATGTGGAACGTCTGCGACGGCTTCCATGCCTGGTGCTTCCCCGGCCGTACCGAGCGACGGATCGCATGGGCCTACGTCGCGGGTTCCAGGCGGAGGACGGCGCTCGTGTGCCGCATCGCCGTGGACGGCCGCGTCCTGCATCTCCTCGAGATCGAACGCTGGACGAGAACGACGGCCGGCTCGCCGAGAGGGTTCAGCATGCTGCTGCTCGAGGCCGCGGAGCCGGACATGCAGCAGGCCGTGGCATGCCTGCTCCGCATTGCGGCCGACCGTCGTGGCGTATGGCCCGACGATGCGACGTGGGAGACGGCTCGGGCGGCGATCCGCTTGGGTGCGGTGCCGATCATGAGACGCCGGCATGACTACCTCGAGACGACGAGGGACCCGGCGGATCAGACTGCGCCGCGAAGGCTGGACGCGGCTCTGCTTATCAGGTGGATGCGCCTCTTCATGGCTGCCGATCCGATTGGGAGAGACCGCA
Organism: uncultured Acetobacteraceae bacterium; assembly: GCA_964249735.1. Lineage (GTDB taxonomy): Bacteria > Pseudomonadota > Alphaproteobacteria > Acetobacterales > Acetobacteraceae > Lichenicola. Next base: position 12,307 of record CAXUDP010000047.1, read on the forward strand.
CGGTCGGTTCGCGTCGAGGGGATGATTGAGGAAGGATCGCTGCTGTCACATCGTGAGTCCGGCTCCCGCAGGAAGGCCGTTGGTCGTCGTGGGGAGGACGCTCGACGCGACCGTCCCGGACCTGCTTGCTGTGACCATGACGGACGCGGAGGGCCAGCGCATCCGGGACATGTTGCGAGGACGGCTCGGAGACGCGCCGGCGATAGATGATTGTCTCGGGTGTCGCACCTGGACGGCCTAGGAGAACGTGGTTTGTTGCCGCTGCCCTTGAGCAATGTCAATTCTCCTTAAAAACCCGACTCTACCACTAGCATGCCAATTGGCTGATCCGTCCGCGGGGCGGCCGAGCGCGAGGTGGGGCAAATCCTCTTCGAGAACTTCCCGCAGGTTTCCGACCGGTATTGGCTCAGGTGGATCGATCTCGGCCCTCCCGGCACCTCGAGCGCTAGCCCCAGCGTCCGGGCCCACTTCTCCCGGCTCGACTTCGAACCCACCGCGCGCCTCCCTCGGTTGGACGCAGGCCTCGCGACGACGCGGGCACCGATCCGGACCCGACCCCGGCGCCGATCCTCGGCGCCGACTGGCTCCCCGTGCTCCCCATTGGGACCATGGTAAGCGGCGGGCGGGTCGTCGGCCGGCTGGCCTCGGACGTGATGACGTTCACCTTTGATGCGGAGATTCACGAGGCCGTAGTCCAGCCCATTCGTCCCGAACCACTACCCGGGAGGCCGGCGCAGCTGCGGATAGAGCGCGCCGAGGAGCTACCTGTCGCTCGTCTTCACGCTGGTGCCGGCTGGCATCATGGCGACCGTACTGCTGGCTCTGCTCCCTGCCGCGGCGGATGGTCGCGACGGTTGGCCGGGTGAGGCCGTCATCAAGCGCGACGCGAAACGGTTCGATGGTCCGGGCTACCACGTGGGGAAGGTGCGCCGCACAAGGAGCGCGCAGCAGAGGATCAATCCGCAGCGTCATCCGCCGTGTCACTGAACCCTCGAAAGAGCGCGCGACAGCATCGTCAAGCTAGTTTATCAGGACGGTGGGTTCCTAACTCGGATCAATATGATGGAAGGTGTGAACACTGAGGAACTACTTCGGATCCAGCAGAGGATCGATGAGCTGGCCGCGATCGGATTATTGAAGAGTCGATATTACCTCTTGAGCGAGCTGGGGATTGCACTGGGGCCGGACCTGCAGGTCCTCAAACATGCCAGCGGGAAACGACTAGTCGAGTTCATCAGGGAGAGGCTAAGCGACCATTACAATATCGTCCGCTCCGGCACTCGCAATAGCATTTATGCGATCGAGCGGGCGACCGAGCGCAGTGACGGGCGTTCCACCGGCACCGACGGTGGTTGGTCGGACGACAACGATCCGCCATCATCGAGGCCCCTTCGTTACAACCATCGGTTTTGGGCGGCATTCTCCATACCGATCCGGACCGCGGTTCGTCTTCTAGACCTCGAGACGTTGATCTACACCGACGTGGAACGGCCCGATCCTGTCCCGCAAGGAAGAATTATCATCGAACGTGACTTTATCGTCGATGAGGGGGTTGAGCATCGCGATGAAGCCATCACCGCGAATATCGTGCGCTGGCTTCAAGTTCATGATCTACCACCGACCCGCTTTCTCGACCGCGCGCAGCGTGCGCTTCGCCGCCATACGGCCGAAGACGCGCCGCGCTCGATCTCGGTTCTGGAACACATCCTCGAATGCCTGAATAATGCCCAACTGGAAAGGATGACATTAACACTCGATGTGGTGAAGGCGCTGCTCGGCAAGGTGGTCTAGCTTGTATAAGTTGACGTTGATTGCCGGACTGCCGCAAGACTGCTTCGACCGCTTCTCTCAGGAGAGCCGGAAGCGGTTGGCGCCGAACGGTCATCTGATCGTCAAGCCGGTTCGATGGCCGGGATACGATGCTGAGTTGATCGTACGCTATATCGAAGAGGCATATCGGCACGTGTTGACGCTTCCTGAGGGCACGGCAGTGTCGATTTCAGCTCTCTACGTAGATTACGGCTTGGCCTCAATTCCGTTTCTTGAAGCCCTCTTCCCCTTCGCGCTCGTGCGTGCGCTGCGCCCAATTGATAGCTCCGTTCCCGCCCCATTGAATCAGCGCAATCACCGCCTTACGCTCTATCAGGCTTACCTCGAGAGGGAGCTGGTTGCTCTTCGAAATCGGGTGGACGTCATTCGAAGCCATACGAGCATGCATAATCTTAATCCGTTGCTCCTGCCCCGCGCGAACTTCACCGGACCCGCCCTTGAGAACATGATCCGGCGCCTGTATGACACTCTCGGCTCAATCGACGATGCCGATGATCTAATTCGGTCCGAAGTCGATATGTTCCTACGCAGGCATCCGCGGAGGCATACACCCACGGTGGGGCATCATCGAACCGGGCAGCACTGTCTCAGCGACGATACGCTTTACTTCAAAAGCCCTGGACGCCATCGACATGGCCACTTCAGACCGGGGCGTGACAAGGGCCATGCCAAGGCCTGTCTCTTCAACTCACGGAGCCGGCTTGGGGGAGCGTTCGCGCACGACTTCCACTTCGATTGCGAGCCGGTCTCGAGTCATCTCAATAAAAGCTATCCGAACTGCCATGGGGAAGCGGTGGCTCCCAAGGATCGTCACGTCAACATAGCACCGAGTGACTACGTCATTGGATGACGATGCGAAGACGCCGACCCAATCCTCCGGGGATTAAGGTCGGCGCTTCTTGGACCTTGCTTTGATCAACAGCGGGACGGCTCCATAGAGGTTTCTTAGGATACCTTTCCCTCACACCTACGGATCGTGAAGACTATCGGAAGGGCGCCCGGCCGGACGAAGTTCGCGATCTGGCCTTCAACGAACACGCTCGACCTAAGCGCAAGGACTTGGTCGAACTTCGATACGGTTTTCCAAATTCAGCTGGAATTTAGTCTACTCATGTGTGCTGATGGTGCCATCGTAGCATCATGCTAACCCTGAGCGCAACCACCTAGGTCCAATTCGATTGGGTGCATGTCCCTGGTTGCGCGGGGATTTAGGCCGATCCGCCATGCCGCATGCTATGGGGTGGCTGGTCTCCGGCTTGGCCGCAGTCGGGCTCACTAGCAGCTACTTGATGGATGAACGGCGAGCTCAGGCGACCCATGTAGCCGCTCTCGTCACGTCTATTTGAACGGCGACTTCGGCTCGACCTCCGCTTTCGCCAGAGCCGGCTTCGGCCGTGGCGGCTCGGGGCCCCACAGGCGGTCGAGGAGCGCGTCGAACTCCGCCTCGGCGAGCGCCTCGCGCTTCGCGCGGTCGTGGTCCGGGTCATGGATCAGGAGCGGATCGCGGCGACTCATGCGGAACATGACCCATGATCCGCCGGGAAGGTGAAGACGTCATGAACGGCTTCGGGAACCGCGCTCGGCCCATCGGCACCTTCCCGCCAGCAGGCCGACATCGATCGACGCTGATCCCCACACGCTACCGTTCCCGGTTGAAGCGACGCTAGTTCCTGTTATGTTCTACCCGATCCGCTGAATGGAAGGCCGTGGCCGGATGATCGGAACCTGCGAGACCGAAGTGCGGGAACAGGCACAGGACACCTTGCGTGTCGTGGCGGTGCGGACGGCGGACTGGGAGCCGTTGGAGCCTCCGCCGATCATCCGCGGCGCATGCTGCGAGATCCCGATCGACAGGGCGTTGCTGCTGTTCTCCGGGAACGAGCTGCGGCGCTTCGGGGCCGACGATGGACGCACGCTGCCGTCGTTGGCGTCCCTCCTGAGGGTCGACGTGGATGGTCCGACCGGGGCCGATATGCGCGAGGGCGAGGTGCTCGCCGATGCCCCTGCCCGTTCGGTCACGATCGCCCACGGGGCGGCCACCCTCAGGATGCACCTCCGGCGGCCGGGCACGGGGGGCAGCTGGATCTGCACCCGGCGGATGGCGCGCCAGGTATGGCCGGACGCTCCCGGTCATGGCCTTCGCGATCTCATCGCGTGGCGGGGGCTGCACCCGGCCGTCAGCGGTCGGATGGGCGAGCAGCCGCTCGGCACGGCCGTCGCCGAGACCGCGCTGCTCACCGCCCTGCTGCTCATCGCGCTGATGGAGGAGCGCAGCATCCTGGACATGTGCGTGGCCTCGACCGCCTACCTGCCGCCACAGCGGCCGGGGCCGGACCTGAAGGACGCCATGGGCTGGGCCCGGCTGCCCGACGACGACCTCACCTGGCTCAGCCGCATCGGCGGCAACGACGAGCGGGCGATCAGGTCGCGCGCCGTGACCGAGATGGAGCGCAGGTTCCGATCCGGTCAGGCAACCCCGCTGCTGGACGAGCCTCCGGTTCTTATCGTCGGTGAAGGACATCATCCGGACTGACCGCGTTCCCAATGAGCGGTGTCGCCTGGTTGGCGTCGATCGAGGGCGGCTTCGCGCTCCTTGCCGGTTCCCTTCATTTCCAAGGCCCAAGAGCACCATGTGCCCCTAGGGGCCGGTACCGGTCGGCCTCCTCAGAACGCGCGCTGGACATCTCCTACCGTCGGTCCCCAGGACGGCCCGAAGGTGCTCCATCGACCCACCGCGGGTCCACCGAGTGCCGGCGTCGCATCGATGACGACGCCCGAGACGTTCGACGCGCAGGCGAGCACGTTCAGGTAGAAGATGGCCATCCGCTCGCGGTCGGTGGCTGCGGATCCCCGCAACTGGTAAGGCGCGAGCCGCGCCATGCACCTGCCGAATGACGGATCGCGAGGCGGCTGGCCGGTCACGACGGGCGGCGCGACCTTGAGCGTCGGGACGACGACGTTCGCCATCTCCCGGTTGACCCGCTCCTTGTGGACCAGCCGCCCCAGGACCAGCCACGCCGTCTGCACGCCGATCGTCAGGAAGTCCTCCGTCAGCATCCGCTGCCAGAGCTTCGGGGCCTTCCCCTCCCCGTCCAGGTACAGCGGGATCCAGGCGGTCCAGGCCTCGGCCGGGAGCTGCCCGACCTCCGCGAAGGTCAGCCTGTGGTAGTCCCGGATGACGGACCACCGCAGGCCCGGGGAACCGGACCCGTCGCTCCCGTCCGTCCTCCTCGCGACGTAGTCGGCCTGCATGAGGCGGGTGCTGATGCCCAGCCAGCGCTTGTCGTCGATCGGCCGGCAGTAGCGCTTCCCCACCTCCTTTGCATACGAGTAGGCCACCCGCCCGGCCATGTTGCTCTGCTGCACGACGCCCAGCGCCATCGTGCCGTATGGATCACCGGACGCCGCGATGGCCTGGTAGTACGGCACGCGGCCCGCATCCCCACGGCTCTGGAAATCCTGGAGCCGTTCGATGAGTTTCGGGTCGGCGCTCATGGGTTCACCCTGTGGGTCCGGAAGTAGGCCTTGATGCTGTCGTGGATCTTCCGCCAGTCGGGCAGGTACTGCCCGGGGTAGGAGACCTTCAGCAGCATCCCGTCCATGACGAACTCCTGCGAGCAGTGCGGCACCTCCACGATGCCGCCTTTGCGATCGCACCTGATGAACTCGACCGGCTCGTCCACCGGGGGCTTGACGTAGAGGTCCCCGCCGAGCGGGTTGCTGCGGTCCATGGTCACGGGAACGAGGCCGATCGGTGAGCCGGCCGGAGGCTTCGCGACCGGCCTGAGCGGCATCGGCGGGTGTCGGGGATCCATGTCGGCCATGACGAGCGCGTTCCGCGTGATCGCCCGTCCCAGCTTCGCGTCCGACGCGCGCGCGCCATCCTCGGCATCCGAGTTCGCCAGGATCTGGAGCTGGGCCTCAGGCTCCGGGGAACCTCCGGGTTGGAGCGGGACGCCGTCCATCCCGGGCCAGGTGACCGCCAACAGGATGTCCCCCTGGCGGCCGTGCTCGATCTCGCCGTCGGCGAAGGCGGCATCCGGGAAGCGGTAGGTCGCCCCCGCGATGGTCGTCGTCCCGGAAGCCTCCTCCGCCCTCGCGCCGGGATGGGACAGCGCGACGCACAGGGCGACCGAGAGGATGGACGAGCGGACCATCGTTCCAGATGAGCATCGGACGCCACGACGTGCAACGAGCGGCGGACGTGGCGCCGTCGGGACCTCGTCCAGTACGCCCTGCGTCATCTGCCGTGCATCCTCATAGGCGGGCGGTACCGGCACGTTAACCCGATACCACCGGATCCGGTCCCATGCGGACAACGCAGGAGTGGACGGCTCGAGTCCTCGAAGCGATGGGGTTTCCGATCTGCTGGGCAGGCCTCATCGGTGCAGGGGTGCGGCGCCATCGGCATCAGGCCAGGATGCAGGAGCATCCTGCCGGAGCCGTCCCATGTCCGAACCCGAGCGCACCCTCATGGTCCTGGTCGCCGGTCCCTACCGGTCCGGCACCGCTGACGATCCGGCGCTCATCGCGCGCAACATGCAGGCGATGAACCAAGCCGCGCTCGCCGTGTACCACGCCGGACACCTGCCGGTCGCTGGCGAGTGGTTCGCCCTGCCCCTGATCGAGACGGCCGGTTCCGCAGCCATGGGTGATCCGACGTGGGACGCGATCTTCCACCCCGTTGCCGAGCAGATCGCGGCGCGTTGCGATGCATGCCTGCGCATCGGGGGCGCGTCGGCCGGCGCGGACGCCATGGTCGCGATCTTCGAGCGCCGGGACCGGCCGGTGTTCCGCGGGCTCGACGAGCTGCCGCAGGCCGCCCGGGGCGCATCGTGACGGCGGAGCGCGTGCGCGAGGTGCGCGTGCTCGCCGACGACTGATACGTGCCGCGCAAGACCACCCTCGGCTACCGGCGCCGGGACGGCACTTGGCAGACGCTCTCGCGCGAGACCTGCGACCGCGGCAACGGTGCCGTGGTGCTTCCCCACGACCCGAGCCGGGGCACCGTGCTGCCCACCCGGCAGTTCCGCTATCCCGCCCACGTCAATGGCCATGCCGAGCCGCTGGTCGAGGCCATTGCGGGCCTGCTCGACGGACGCAGCCCCGAGGAGGCCATCTGCCGCGAGGCCGAGGAGGAGTCCGTGTGCCGCGTCGCCCGGCCCCGGCGCGTAATCGAGGCGTTCATGTCGCCCGGCTCGGTCACCGGACGTCCGGTGTTCTTCGCGGCTGGATACGGCGCCGCGGATCGCGTGGCGGCCTGGGGGCGACCTGGTCGCGGAGGGCGAGGACATCGAGGTGCTGGAACCGACGTTGGACGAGGCGCTGGCGATGGTGGCGCATGGCGAGATCGTGGACGCGAAGACGATCATCCTGCTCCAGTATGCCGAGCTGCACGGGCTGTTGCGCTGAGGATGCCCCGGGTCGCCCAGTCCGCCCGTGATCGACCCTAGCGCCCTGGGCTGGGACGATGTGCGAGCCTTCCTGGAGGTCGCGCAGCTCGGCACCCTGCCCGAGGCGGGCCGGGTGCTCGGCATCAGTGCGGCCACGGCCGGTCGACGCGTGCAGCGGCTGGAAACGGCACTCGGCGCATCGTTGTTCGATCGCCTGCCGAATCGGCTTGCGTTGACGGCGCTCGGACAGGAACTGGCCGAGGCGGGAGCGGCGATGCAGCAGGGCGCGGTCGCGCTGGTGCGACAGGCGGACGTCTGGACGGCGCCGGCCGGCGCGCCGGTGCGGGTCACCGCAACCGGCTCGGTGTCGCTCTTCCTGGCCGTCCACGCCCGATGCCTAACGGATCTGGCCGCTGCCGGAGGTGCGATCATCGCCGTGTTGACCACCCGGGCCGCGCTCGATCTGGCCGGAGGCGAGGCGGAGATCGCTCTGCGGATGCGGAGGGTGCCCGAGACCGGGCCTCTCGCCGCCCGTCGCCTGGGCCGCTTGGCGTTCACGGTCTATGTCGCGCGTGACGTGTGGGAAGCGGTGGGGCGGCCGGAGGATGACTGGCGCGGGCTCGGCGTCGTCGGTCTGCCCGAGGCTAGGCGCACGCCCTCGCAATCGCACTGGCCGGACGGGGCTGCAGAGCGGCATGGCGGCGAGGTCAGGCTGCGCTTAGGTGAGGCGGCGCTGCGGCACCAAGCAGTGCGGGCTGGGGCGGGGGCATCGCTACTGCCCTGCTTCCTGGGTGATGCCGACCCCGCGCTGGTTCGTCTGCTCGACCCGCCGCCCGAGCTGATCGAGGACGTCCACCTGCTGCTGCGCGAGCGCGAGCGCAGGACACGCCATGTGCGGGTGGTGGCGGAAGCGCTTGCCCAGTTGTTCCGGGAAAGCGCCGGCGGCCTGAGCGGGGTCGGCTCCCTTCCGAGGAAGAACGTCCAAGGAGAAGGCGACCGGTAGTCCGTGTTGCGGGCCGGTTCAACGCTTGGCTACGGCTGGTTCGGATCGGGAGCGGCCATTCCTGCCTTGTTGCAAGATCGTCCTTGCATCTCCAGAAGGACGATCATGCATGATCAACCATCGCCCCTGGAGGGCCCGAACCCTCGATCTGCTCTCACAGGGAAGATTCGCGCCAAGTTGCATCGTGCGACTTCGGCGGACGCCGCGGCGGTCCGCGATCTCACCCGAGCGGCTTACGCCAAGTGGGTGCCGGTTCTCGGCCGCGAGCCGAAGCCGGTGACTGTCGATTATGATGTCGCTGTCCGCGACCATGTGGTGGATATGCTGCAACTCGACGGGGAGTTTATAGCACTGATCGAGGTGCATCCCGAGGTCGATCACTTGCTTGTCGTGAATGTAGCGGTGTCGCCCGATCACCAGGGCCGAGGGTATGGTCGCGCCCTCTTGGCGCACGCCGAGGAACTTGCCCTCTCGCTTGGGCTGAGGGAGATACGCCTCTACACCAGCGTCCACCTGACCGAGAACGTGAGGCTCTACGAGCGAGTGGGCTACACGGTGGATCGGGAGGAGAAGGCTTCTCCACACCTCGGCGTCATCGTCTACATGAGCAAGTGCCTATGACGATCTGACGATGATGCTCGTGGAACGGGCAGCGAAGGCGTGCGGTCCCGTGCGAGCGTCTGCTCTTCTGTCGCGTAGCACCGCAAGACGGCGTTGAGTGTTGAGCTACCGGAACCGGGGGATTCGCGACCAGCGTCAGGGTGTCGAGCTTGAAGGCGTCTGCTCCTCTTCCCCGGCGACGATCTGCGGCGACATGCGGCGGCGGAGCGCCGCGCGTTTCCGCACCTTGCCTTCCTGCTCCGGATCGGTCCGCCCAGGACGTCCGCCGGGACCCCGGGCGGCGATAGCGCCTCCAAGCTCCGGATGCGCCTGCTCCGTGCCTCCGACGGCAACCGGTGGATCTGCACGCGCAGGATGGCGCGCCAGGTATGGCCGTAGGCGCCGGACCACGACCTCCGCCCATTCTCGTCGCCTGGCGGCGCCCGCATCCGGCGGTCACCGGCCGACCGGGCGAGGCGCCGGTCGGGAGCACAGTCGCGGAGACCGCCCTCCTCACGGCGTTGCTGCTCGTCGACCTCATGGAGCGGCACAGCCTGTCGGGCATGTGCGTCGCGTCGACCTCCTGACCTCCTGCCGATCGCACCCACGCCGAACCCGGACGACGACCTGACTTGGCTGGGCCGTCTCGGCCGCAACGACGAGTGGCGGACCAGGGCGAGGGCGGCCGGGGAGATCGAGCGCAGGTTCCGAACCGGCCGGGTGCTGCCCCACCTCGACCAGCCTCCCTTCTACTCGGTCGAGTGCTGCAAGGACGTGGAGTGGTGGATCACGTGGACCCATCGGGTCTGTCTAGCCTCGGGAGCAGCCTGTCCTGGTTGAAACTCAACGAGCTGAGTACGACCGTTGCCGTCCTGGCTTGGACCGGTATGGTGCCGGCAATGGAGAACCGGCTCGCGAGGCATAGCGTGATGTCCGAGGCGATCCGCATCGGCCTTGTGCTCTTCTCCGACCTCACCCAGCTGGACCTCACGGGTCTAGCCGAGGTCTTCGGGCTCCTGCCGGGAGCCGAGATGCTCCTGCCGTGGAAGACGCTCGATCCCGTCCGTTCAAACCGCGGGCTGCGGCTCCTGCCCACGACGACGTTCGTCGACTGCCCGGAGCTGGACATGATCTGCGTGCCCGGCCGGCCTGGGCAGGCCGAGCCGATGGAGGACGAGGAGACGTCGCGGTTCCTTCGCCGCATCGCGCCCAAGTGCCGGCTGGTCACGTCGGTCTGCACCGGGTCCCTCATCCTGGGCGCGGCCGGGCTGCTGACGGGGTACCGGGCCACGTGCCACTGGTCATCGATCGGCCTGCTCGGGGCAGAGCCGGTGCCCGAGCGGGTGGTCCGCGACCGGAACCGGATCACGGGGGCCGGCGTGACGTCGGGCATCGACTTCGCGGGGACGGCGATCGACTTCGCGCGGACGGCGGTCGCGGAGCTCGCTGGCGCCGAGACGGCGCAGGCGATCCAGCTGCAGCTGGAGTATGATCCGGAACCGCCCTATCAAGCCGGCCCGCCCCGCGTGGCTCCGGCGGCCTTGGTGGATGCCGCGCGGGAGAGGTTCGCGCCGTTCATCGCGCGACGCCCGGCGGCCACGGAGCGGGCGGCCGAGCGGCTCGCCGAGCCGGCATGGGACCGCTCCTTACCATGACCGACGGCGCGGCCGATCGGGAAGCACGAGCGCTGGTCACCAGACGGTCCACATTCCTGGGCATACTCGGGATCCTCGTCCCGACGTCGGCGCTGGCTAGAACGGGCGACGCCCTGACGGACTACGAGGCCGCCACCGGCGGCCACGTCGGTGTCTACGCTGAGAACGTCGTCTCGGGCGCAACCCTGGCCTGGCGGGCCGACGAGCGGTTCGTCATGTGCAGCACGTTCAAGGCGTCGCTCGCGGCCCTGATCCTGAAGCGGGTCGACCGGGGTGAGGAGCATCTGGACACGCCGATAACCTATACGGCGGCCGACCTGAAGGACTGGGTCGCGCCGGTGGCGGAGGCCAACCTGGCCAGGGGCGTGCTTTCCGTCGGCGAGATGTGCAGGGCGGCGGTGCAGCAGAGCGACAACACGTGCGCGAGCCTGCTGCTCGCCCGCATTGGGGGCCCTGCGGCCCTGACGGCATTCTGGCGGGCGTGCGGGGACGGCGTGAGCCGTCTCGACGATCCGGAACCGTTGCTCAACCGGACGCCACCGGGCAGCGATCGCGACACCACCACCCCACGCGCCATGGCCGGCAACTTCAGGCGGTTCGTCCTTGGCGACGTCCTGTCCCCTCCATCGAGGGTGCAGCTCAGGAAATGGCTCGTCGGTTCCGTCACGGGCTTCAACCGCCTTCGTGCCGGCCTGCCCGCGGGCTGGTTGGTCGGGGACAAGACGGGGAACAACGGCGAGGATGCCGCCGGGGATGTCGCGATCGCCTGGCCGAGACCGGCCGAGCCGATCCTGATCTGCGCCTATACGCGGGGCGGCCGGCCGGATGATCACCAGCTCCGCGCATTGTTCTCGATGATCGGTCGGGCCGCCGCGTTGGGGCTCGCCTAGCGCGGGAGCGACGTCACCTTCCGGCTCGTGACGATCCGGGAATGCGTTCCCTACGCCGCGACGGGTGAGGCGGAGCGTATGGGCAGGAGACGGCGTCGGAGTGCGGCGTTCGCCGGATCTCCGACCGTGCGGGCGATCCCGGCGGCCACGGCGGTGGAGATGCCCAGGAACAGCAACAGCCACGGGATCTGCCAGACCGTCCCCAGCGCCGCGCCCGGCACGATGTCGCGCATGATCCCGAGCACGATGATGTGGAACAGGTAGAGCTCGTAGCTGTGACGGCCGAGCCATCGTATGCCCCGTCCGGCGATCGACCGAGCCGTCATGGTCGAAGGCCTGGAGACGCTGCCCAGGATGATCGCCGCGGTCGAGAGCGCGATGACGGTGAAGCTGAACCGCACGTGGGGCCCTTCGAAGCCCCGCAGCCAGAAGACGATCAGCGTCGTCCAGCCGACAACCTCCATGGCGACGGCCAGTCGGCGGGAGGGGCGCCACCGCCGGGCGAGCATGGAGGTCAGGCAGCCGATCGAGATGGCATCGAAGCAGGCCAGGTTGGCGTACAGGTAGAAGATGTCGTTGTCCGCATGGGCCGCCCGGTAGAAGGGCGCCGCCACGATGAACGCGAGGCACGGGATCGCGATGAGCCAGTCGCGCCGCAGGGCCAGGCAGACGATCGGGAACGCCAGGTAGAAGACCTCCTCGACCGACAGCGACCAGTAGACGTTCAACGCGTAGTCGAAGTAGCCCAGGTGCTGCATCAGGATGTTGTGGAAGAAGAACAGCACCGACACGGTGCCGAGCAGGAGATCAGTCCGCGACCCTGTTCCCTCGGTGGCGAAGGAGCCCACCGCGCACAGGCCCAGGATCGTGATGATGGCGAGGGCCACGAGGAGGCACGGCGTGAGCCGCGCGAACCGCCTGACGTAGAACGCGCGGATTCGGACGTTGCCCAGGCCACCCGCCCGCCCGGCGGTATTGGTGGCGATCAGGAAGCCGGACACGACGAAGAACATCGTCACTGCGAAGTTGCCCCAGCCGAGCACCGAGAACGCCCAGTCGTGGCCGATGAGCTCTTTCAGGAAGCCGCTGCGCCAGAGCCGATAGGTCAGGCTGAAGTGAAGAAGCACGACCATGAGGATGGCGATGCCGCGGAGGACATCGATCCCTGCATTGCGCTGATCCAAGGTCTCGGGGTGTGGCGGCATTCCGGCGAGGCTCCGTGCTTCGGAGGTGAAACCTTGCCCAACCCGACCTTGGATGCCAACGGGCCCCTGGGAGAGGTACCCGGCTTTGTTCGCTTCCCCTTTTCAGGCCGGGCTCGCGAGGTAGGCGTCGTAGCCGGTGCGATTCGTCGGCGAGGGGCCCGGGCATGGCCGCGTCACCGGACCCGGAGGGTCCTGCTGCAGCCGGCCTGGATCCGGCCGTCCTGCAGGGTGATCAGCTGCACGACCTTCCCGGGCTGGTTGAACAGGCCACGGGTCCCCCACCGGGCGGGGTTCTTCCACCCCGGTCCGCCTGGCGGGATGCCGGCGTCTACCGCCTCGAAGCAGAGCGGACCGAGGTCGCGGACGGCGGTGATCCGGTCGCCCACCAGGATCGCCAGCCTGCCCGGGCAGATCCCGTAGTCGCGGGTGGACGTCGCGGTGTTCGAGCCGTCATCGCAGACGTCCGGCCCCCGGCCGGCGATCGAGATGAGCACGGTGCGGGAACCGTCGTCGAACTCGATCGAGTAGATCGGGATGGCGCTCCCGAGCCCGGCCAGCGGGTGCGCGATCGCATCGCGCCACAGGACATCGTTGGCGTCGGGGGTCGGGCTGCCCGCGCGATGGTAGCCCAGGCGCAGCAGGTGGTACCCGGCATCGCGACGGCTGTCGGAGGCAGTGCGCGATCCGGTCCAACCGACGGGTGCGGGCGCCGTCGCCTCGGGCGTCTGCGCCACGGCGAGCTCACCCGGAAGGATGTTCCCCCGCGCGTCCATGCAGCTGGCATACGACCGGTCGTACTCGCGCTGGATGGTGTCGTTGTTCGCGGCGAACTGCTGCGGGCTGGAGGCCTGCCCGTTGAGCCGATCGGCCACCGGCTGCAGCGCCGCGTCCGTCTGCGCCATGCAGGCGCGATGGTCCTGCTCGAAGGCCGCCTCGGACTTGCCGGCGCCGGGCGTCACCGCGACCGTCGGCCCGATGACCGTGCACGCGGACAGCGTCAGCGCCGGCAGGAGGACGACCGTCGCGAGGGGGATCGACCTCATGGTGTGCCATCCCCGACGATGTGGGTCGAGCCGACGAACCGGCTGACGGCGCCCGGCATCCACCGCCAGCTCTCGCCGTCGTAGCGGAACGCCAGCATCCGCACGTCCAGCGGACGCAGGGTCGGCGTCAGGATCTCGATGACGCGCGGATCCGACATCCAGGCCGGCAGCCGCGCCGGCCTGAACAGCACGGCCGCGCCGACCTCGGCGAAGCCGTTGCCCATCCGGATGACGTCGCCGTACTCCAGGACGCGGTCCGGCACGATCTCGTAGCAGATGCGGTCGCTGCCCCAGAGGCCGGGTGGAGGCGCCCCTGGGTTGGAGCCGGGACCAGCCGCCGCGGTCCCGGCGGCACCTGCGACCGCCGGCGGGATCGGCGCCAGCCAGGGGAACCGGGGGTGGCCGAACAGGTCCCTGCCCGGGCCGGTCACGATGTAGGCGTTGCCGCCGGAACGCAGCTCGCGATCCTCGAAGGCGGGTCGCGGTGGCGCCGCGGCCGACGGCACCGTGCCGGTGTCCATGAGCTGCGGCGGGTAGCCGGTCGGCACCCGCACGTGCTGGGTCCAACGCAACGGAACGCGCTGCGCCGCGCCGGCATCGATCAGGGCCTGCACGAACGGAGGTGCCGGCGCCCCGGCCGGACCATCTCCGAGGTAGGCCCCGATGGTGGAGGCCGAGTAGCCGCCCGACCCGCCGCCGGATCCGGAGCCGTCGTCGAGCACGGCCGTCGGACGGAGGTCGTTGGCCAGCCCACCGAGCGGGATGCAGACCTGCCGTCCGTCCGGCTGGATGGGGATGGCGCGGGATGCGGCAAGGAGCTGTGCCGGGAGGTCGTCCGCCAGCGCCGCAGCTGCAGCCGCCGGCTGCGCCAGCACCAGCAGGATGGCGAGCCGGGCCGCGTTGGCCCTCCGCCGGATGCGATCGGGGCGGGAGCTCCGGGTGTTGCGGGTCACCACTTCGCCCTCTCGTAGGCATAGGACAGCTCGCCGTCACCGCTCATCTTGAGCACGACGGTCGCCAGGCGGGGCTTGTCGATCCAGTCCACGTCCGGTCCGAGTGCGGCGCGCCGGAACGCCCGCGTCGTCATCCACGCCGGCGGATGCTCGTCGAAGAGCACGTCGGCCTCCATGAAGTGGCCGCCATCGGCCGCGTCCCTGATCCGGATGTCCTGGACCCGGTGCGGCGTCTCCCGCAGGCAGGCGCCCGTCACGAGGCTGATCGCATAGGGGTCGATCG
>CAXUDP010000048.1:0-7322 GCA_964249735.1 uncultured Acetobacteraceae bacterium
AGCGTGCCGTACTTGTCGTTGATGATCTTGAAGGCGAGGCCGGAGAAGCTGCCCTTGGGGTCGACCTTGATCAGGCGACGGGTGCTCGGGTCGGCATCCTCCTGGCCCTCCTCGGCGGCGACGCGGATGCCCTCGCGATCGTCCGGCGCCGGCAGGTAGTCGAGCACGGCGTCGAGCAGCGGCTGCACGCCCTTGTTCTTGAACGCGGTGCCGCACAGTACTGGACGGAACACGCCGGAAATGGCGCCGGCCTTGATGCAGCGCTTCAGGGTCGCAACGTCGACGTCGCCTTTGTCGAAGTATTCCTCCATCGCCTCGTTGTCGACCGAGAGCGCGGTGTCGAGCAGCAACTGGCGCGCTTCCGCGGCGCGCTCGGCGAGCTCGGCCGGTATCGGCTCGTCATGGAACTTGGCTCCCAGCTCGCCACCTTCCCAGATGATAGCCTTCATCTCGACCAGGTCGACGACGCCGGCAAAGGTGTCCTCGATGCCGATCGGCAGCTGCAGCGGCAGCGCCACGATGTCGAGCTTCTCCTTCAGCGTGTCGAACGCGCGGTAGAAGTCGGCGCCCGTGCGGTCCAGCTTGTTGATGAAGATGATGCGCGGCACGTTGTAGCGGTCGGCGAGACGCCAGTTCGTCTCGGACTGCGGCTGCACGCCGGCCACGCCCTCGATGATGAAGATGGCGCCGTCGAGCACGCGGAGCGAACGGTTCACCTCGATGTTGAAGTCGATGTGGCCGGGCGTGTCGATGATGTTGATGCGGTGGTCCTTCCACTCGCATGTCACCGCGGCCGAGGTGATGGTGATCCCCCGCTCGCGCTCCTGCTCCATGTAGTCGGTGGTGGTGTTGCCCTCGTGGACCTCGCCGATCCGGTGCGACACGCCGGTATAGTAGAGGATCCGCTCCGTGGTCGTGGTCTTGCCCGCGTCGATGTGCGCGGTGATGCCGATGTTGCGGATCTTGGACAGGTCGGACACGGTTCGGGCTCCTCAAACCAGAAAGGCGCGACGGGACCAGGGCCCCGCGCGCCTTCCGGGGCCGCGGGCGATGCCCGATCGGCCGAAAGACTATTCGGGCCCTCACATGCGCGAGATGCCCCGGATTTGCAAGGAGGAACCGGGCGGATGAGCGCCCGGACGCAGGTCCTCAGGCGGTGACGGTGGCCTGCTTCTTCACCTGCGCGCGCTGGATGCGGCGCTTCAGCGATTGCGCCTCTTCCGGCAGGCGGCGGTTCGGCGTGGTCAGCAGGAACTCGTCCAGCCCGCCATTGTGCTCGATGGTGCGCAGGCCATGCGTGGTGACCCGGATCCGCACGCTGGTGCCCAGCACGTCGGACAGCACCGCCGTCTCCTGCAGGTTGGGCAGGTAGCGGCGGCGGCTCTTGTTGTTGGCGTGGCTGACGTTGTTGCCCGTCAGCACGCCCTTGCCGGTCATCTCGCAGCGGCGCGACATCGTTCAATCCTTAGGGCTTGGCTCCGTTCCCGCCGGGCTTACCCGACCCGGGGAGGAGCGAACGGCGCCGGTGCGGGAGCCGGCACCGTTCGGAACAGGCGCGGCTTATCGCGGAGCCGGCCCGATCCGTCAAGCGCCCGAACCGGATCAGGCCCGGCCGGCCTCGCGGTCGTTGGACGGGTGCAGCTCGCCGGCGCGCACGCTGGCGATCGCGTTCTGCAGCATGCGGACCATCGCCCGCTCGTCCATGGTCCGGGCCAGCAGCCCGAGCGAGCCGCCCAGCAGGGCCGATGCGATCGCCAACGGCGGCAGGTTCTCGCCCAGCATGTACTCGATCGCCTTGTCGATCACCGCCCCGGCGTGGCTGAGCTCGGCCGGCACCGAACCGTCCTGTCCCAGAACCTGTTCTCCTCGGGGCTGCTCTCCACGCGTCTGTTCGGGCCGTTTGTCGCCGGTCGTCGGGTCCAGGCTCATCTCGTCTTCCCTCCGCAGGCGGCACACATGGATCGTGGGTCTGTCCTATGCCAGGCCCATGCCCTGCAGTTCGGGCGAAAGCAGGATGTCCCCCTGGACCTCGGCCTCCTCCTCCTCGGACTGCGCCGTCCACATGCGGGCATAAAGGCCACCCTCCTCCAGCAGCGAGCGATGGGTACCGCGCTCGGCGATCAGCCCGTCCACCAGCACCAGGATTTCGTCGGCATCGACCACGGTGGACAGGCGGTGCGCGATCACCAGGGTGGTGCGATCGGCCGCCACGGTGCGCAGAGCGGCCTGTATCTCCTGCTCGGTGTGGGTGTCGAGCGCGCTGGTCGCCTCGTCCAGCACCAGCACGCGCGGGTTCTTCAGGATGGTGCGCGCGATCGCCACCCGCTGCTTCTCGCCACCGGACAGCTTGAGCCCGCGCTCGCCGACCCGGGTGTCGTAGCCTTCGGGCAGGCTGGAGATGAAGTCGTGCACCTGCGCCAGGGCAGCCGCGTGCTCGATCTCGGCCTGGGTGGCACCGATCCGGCCATAGGCGATGTTGTAGCGGATGGTGTCGTTGAACAGCACCGTGTCCTGCGGCACCACGCCGATCGCGGCGCGCAGGGCTTCCTGGGCGCAGTCGCGCACGTCCTGTCCGTCGATCAGGACCCGGCCCTCGGTCACGTCGTAGAAACGGAACAGCAGCCGGCTCAACGTCGACTTGCCGGCGCCGGTCGGCCCGACGATGGCTGTGCGGCCACCGGGGCGCACCGCGAAGCTGACGCCGTGCAGGATCTCGCGGTTCGGCCGGTAGCCGAAGCGCACCGCCTCGAACCGTATCTCCGCCGGCGGCGCGTCGGCGAGACGGGCCGGCAGCAGTGCCGGCACCGGGGGATCCCGTACCTCCTGGTCCTCGCCCAGCAGGCGGAACATCTGTTCCAGGTCCACCACGCCCTGGCGCAGCGAGGCGTAGACGAAGCCCAGGAAGTTCAGCGGGCCGTAGAGCTGCATCAGGTAGGTGTTGACCAGCACGAACTTGCCGACCGTGAGCCGGCCGGCGGCGACGCCATCGGCGGCCATCAGCATGATCACCGCCAGCGCCACGGCGATGATGGTCGCCTGGCCCAGGTTGAGCATGTTGAGCGAGACCTGGGTGCGCACCGCGGCATGCTCGTAGCGCGCCTGGGTCTCGTCGTAGCGGCGCGCCTCGTGGCGCTCGTTGCCGAAGTATTTGACCGTCTCGAAGTTGAGCAGGCTGTCCAGCGCCTTGGTGCTGGCCTCGCTTTCCACCTCGTTCATGCGCCGGCGGATGCCGATGCGCCAGCCGGTGAAGGCGACGGTGAAGCCGACATACACCACCACCGTCAGCAGGGTGGCGAGCGCGAAGCGCCAGTCGAACAGCCGCCAGATCACCGCCGTGACCATCACCGTCTCGAGCAGGGTCGGCACGATGTTGAACACGCCGAGCCGGAGGATCAGCTCGATCGCCTGGGTGCCACGCTCGATCGCCCGGGTCACGCCGCCGGTCTGACGGTCGAGGTGGAAGCGCAAGGAAAGCCCGTGCAGGTGGCGGAAGGTCTGCATCGCCGCAACCCGGATCACCCGCTGCTTGACCGGCGCGAACACCGCGTCGCGCAGCTCACCGAAACCGCCGCTGGCGATCCTGAGCAGCCCGTAGCCGACGATCAGTCCGATCGGCACCGCCAGCAGGTGGGTGGGGTCGCGGTGCGACAGCCGGTCGATCGCGCGGGCATACACGAGCGGCACGCAGACCGTGGCCACCTTCGCCGCGATCAGCAGCACGATGGCCGCGACCACGTGCATCCGGGTCCGCAAGTCGCCGCGCGGCCAGAGATAGGGCAGCAGCCCGCGTATCGTCGCGAGCGCCGTCGGCCGCGATGCCTGCCCAGATGAAGGAATACTCATAGGCCTCGATGTGGCATGCGACCCGGAGGTTGCAAAGGCGCCGCCGCCGATTGCCAACCCCGGGTGGCGGGACCGCGTTGCCTAGCCCATGACCAGCCCCTTCCTGCGACACGTCCGGACCTGCAACAACACCCGCCTGCCCGGCGGCCGGCTGTCCTTCCGGCTCGGCGACCAGCCGGTCGGATGGGTGAAACCGGCGCTGGCGCCGGCGCTGGAGCGGCACGGGGTCCGGCGCGAAGGCGATGCGCTGGTGCTGGAGGACCCGCTGCGGCTCCTGCCGCTGGGCGAGGCGCTGTCCCGGGAAGGGCTGTTCCGGCACCGCGCCGAGCCGTTCGACGTGCGCGCCGACCCGGACGGCCCGGTGCTGGCGACCCTCGACCGCGGCGCCTTGCCCGCCTTCGGCATCCTGGCCGACGGGGTGCACCTGAACGGCTTGGTCGAGCGCGCGGACGGCACGCATCTCTGGGTCGGCAGACGGGCGGCGAACAAGCTGCTCGATCCGAACAAGCTCGATCACCTGGTCGCAGGCGGAGTCGCGGCCGGCTACGGCAGCCGGGACACGCTGGAGAAGGAGGGCTGGGAGGAGTGCGGACTGGCGGCCCCGCTGGCGCGCGAGGCAGTCGTGGTCGGCACCATCCGCTATGTCATGGCGCGTGCGGAGGGGCTGCGGCGGGACCGGCTGCACTGCTTCGACCTCGTGCTGCCGGAGGAATTTCAGCCGGTGGCCAATGATGGGGAGGTGGCGGAGTTCAGCCTGGTGCCGCTGGAGGAGGCGTTCGTGCTGGTGCGCGATACCGACCGGTTCAAGTTCAACGTCAACCTGGTGCTGATCGACCTGTTCCTCAGACGTGGGCTGATCGATCCGGATACCCCGGAGGGGGTGGAGTTGAGAAAAAGTCTCGACGGATCGGTGTTGGAACAATCCCCGCTGCTTGGCCGCTGAAGGTCATCCCGTTTCTCAACCGTGGATTGCGGAACCGATCGTTCAATAACAACGCTCTAGGAGACTATCCTCAGGGTGGCGGGCATAGCTGGGCATCGACCAGGCGCTTCCCTTACAACCAACATGTTCTCTATACGTTCTCATGTTGTCATGAGCGCGGAGTAGGGGGATGGGCGGTGCGGAGGCGGTCGAAGCGCTGCGGGTCCGGATCGGCCGGATGGGCCGGTTGGGCACGGAAACTGCTATCAGGAAGTGCTTGCAGTTCGGTTTCGAGGCGATCGATCGGCGGTCCGGGACGGGCCTGGCGTGCGGCGCCCTGCACGAGGTGCTGGGGCATGGTCCCGACACCGAGCACGGCACCCATCCCAGCCTGCTGATCGCGGGGCTGCTGGCCAGGCACGATCCCGAGCGTCCGGTGCTGTGGGCGATGCAACGGGGCGACCTGTTCCCGCCCGGCCTGGCTGCGGTCGGCTTGCATCCGCGTCGGCTGATCCTGGTCGAGAGCGGGCGGGACGTGCTGGCGGTGATGGAGGAGGCGCTGCGTCATGCGGGGCTGGCGGCGGTGGTCGGCGAGGTCGAGGGCCGGCTCGGCCTGACCGCGTCGCGCCGGCTGCAGCTGGCGGCGGAAGCCTCCGGGGTGGCTGCCTTCGCGATCCGACGCAGCCGGCGGTTCGACGACCCGGCCCTGCTGGCGCCGAGTGCGGCTGCGAGTCGCTGGCGGGTGGCCGCCCTGCCTCCGTCGCAGGCCGGTGCCCCGCCGGGGCGCGCCGTGTGGCGGCTGGAGCTGCTGCGCTGCCGCGAGGCGTCCCCCTTCCACTGGATCGTGCAGGCCTGCGATGCCCAAGGTCGTGTTGCCGCCCTCCCCCGAGCCGCCGCGCCGGTTCGGGTTCCTCTGGCTGCCGTTGTGGCAGACCGACCGGCTGCGTCGCGATGGGGCTGAGGAGCCGGACCGGCCGCTGGTCACCAGCGTCCGCGACGGTCCGCGCACGATCGTGTCGGCCGCCTGCGCGGCGGCGCGGCGCCTCGGCCTCCATGAGGGGATGCCCCTGGCGCAGGCGCAGGCCAGCGTGCCGGCGCTTCGCGTGGTGCCGGCGCGGACGGGAGCGGATGCGCAGGCCCTGTCCGCCCTGGCCGGCTGGTGCCTGCGCTACACGCCCGCCACCCGGGCGGAGCCGCCGGACGGGATCTGGCTCGACCTGACCGGCTGCGCCCACCTGTTCGGCGGCGAGGAGGCGCTGCTGTCCGAGCTCGGGCGCCGGCTGGGGCGGGCCGGGCTGTCGGCGCGGATCGCGGTGGCGCCGACGCCGGGCGCGGCGCATGCGGTCGCGCGTCACGGGGGCCGGCCGGCCTGGTCGGTGCCGTCGTCGCGGCTGCGCGCGGTGCTGCATAAGCTGCCGGTCGAGGCGCTTCGGCTCGAGCCCGAGACGGCGAGCCTGCTGCACCGTTACGGCCTGCGCACGATCGGGGCCCTGGACGCGGTGCCGCGCGGCCCGCTGACGCGTCGGCTGGGCACGCAGGCGATGCTGCGGCTGGACCAGGCGTTCGGGCGGGTCGCGGAGCCGATCCGGCCGGACCTGCCGCCGGTGCCGCTGCAGGAGGGCCTCCTGTTCGTCGAGCCGCTGCAGGGGGCGGAGTCGCTGGCGGCGGCGAACGCCCTGCTGGCGGCACGGCTGTGTCGCCGGCTGGACGCGGCGTGCCTGGGAGCGAGGCGGCTGGAGCTGGTGCTGGTGCGGCTCGACGGCTCGGCCTGCGTGCAGGACGTGGCGCTGGCGCGGCCGTCGCGTGCGCCTGGCCACCTCGGGCGTCTGCTGGACGAGCGGCTGGACCGGGTCGATCCCGGCGAGGGCATCGAGGCGATGTGGCTGGTGGCGTGCGTGGCAGAGCCCCTGGCGGCGGAACAGGCGTCGCTGTCGGAGGACCGTGCGGCCCCGGAGCTCGCGCCGCTGATCGACACCCTGCGCAACCGGCTCGGGCCCGGCCGGCTGTGGCGGCCGGTGCCGGTGGAAAGCGACGTGCCGGAGCGCAGCGTGCGTCGGGCCGGGTTCGACGCGCCGGCCGACGGGTCGAGCTGGCCCCCCGGCCTGCCGCGGCCGGTGCGGCTGGTGGAGCCGCCGCAGCCGGTGCTGGCCCTGGCCGAGCTGCCGGACCATGCGCCGGCCGCGTTCACCTGGCGCCGCCGCCGCCACCGCGTGGTGAGCGCGGACGGGCCGGAGCGGATCGCCGGGGAATGGTGGCTGCGGGCGGGCGAGATGTTCGCGGTGCGCGACTACTTCCGGGTGGAGGACGAGGACGGGCGCCGGTTCTGGCTGTTCCGGCGCGGCAACGGGGTCGATCCGGCGACCGGCGACCTCGGCTGGTTCCTGCACGGGCTGTTCTGAGGGTGCAGGATTGCTTCGTGATGAATCTTGCCTGGCCCGGGAACGTCGAACTTGGCCGGAAGGCGGGTCCATGGGACCGGGCGCCACAGGACCGGGCGCCACAGGACCGGGCGCCGCCGGACCCGGCACCATCGAGTCGGGTGGCATCGGCGGGCAAA
>CAXUDP010000048.1:7422-15014 GCA_964249735.1 uncultured Acetobacteraceae bacterium
GGACCGGGCGCCGCCGGACCCGGCACCATCGAGTCGGGTGGCATCGGCGGGCAAACGGCACCGGATGCCAGGCACCGCGGCAGTTCCGACCGAGCTGGCCCGCGTTCAGCCGGTCGACATGGCTGTTGCCCCGTTCCGTCAGCTTTCGCACCGGTGACGGATCAAGCAGCCGTTGAACGGCTGACGCAGCGTCGCCAGCCATGACGCCGGATGGAGCATTGGGATGAACCACGCATGTCATTGTTCTGCAACCGCAACGGAGCGGCCGGAAGTCATGACACGGGCTACCGGCGCTTCCGCTGCCGTGGGATGTGGTGGCGACGCTCGGCATCGGCTTTGAGCAGAAGCCCTCCTCTTCCAGCCTGTCTCAACCGAGTCGGTCTGCCTATCCATGCACCGTCGTCGCGCCGCGGCACATTCTCATCGGCATCCAGATCCTGGCTCGCCTGCGCGACCGGGACTTCTCGTTCCTTGACCACCCGGATCGACTCCGGCTCGAACTCCCGGCTGAATTGTCGCCGTTCCATCCATTCCTTCCGATCCCGTGAAACACCCAAAGCCGGATGTCCACCAGACCGGCGGCAGCCCATCCATCAGACTGAGAAGGAGCCCGAACGCTTCGAGCCCAAACCGTTATAACCATGCTCTCCGAGACCATACGTCCGAGGCAGAACTCGGGTTAAGCATCGCTTCATCTTGTCGCGGGATGATGACCCGGTCACTGCAACCGGGTGTCTCGTGCCAAGTCTCAGCGATGCCGTTCGAATCCGGCGCCTGGTCCTCCTCCTGGGCTCTTGTCTTCTCCTTGCGGCTCCTGCGGATGGGCAGGAAAGCGGAAGGCTGCTCGCGACCTCGGGCGTCGTGCAGGTCGAGGGTGCCGGCGGAGGCGGACTGGTGCCGTGGGCGCTGATCACGGGCTATGGAACCCGCGACCAGGTCGGCGGCAACGCGCACGTGACCGGAGTGGCTCTGCCTGACTTCACGCTTGGCAGCGCCGGGTTGGCGATGGGCTTCGACGACCGGGTCGAGCTGTCATACGCGCACGAGTGGTTTGACACCGGCAAAGCCGGCGGACGGCTTGGGCTCGGCAACGGCTACCAGTTCCACCTGGACGTAGCGGGACTGAAGGTCCGGCTATGCGGCAACGCCGTTTACGATCAGGACAGCTGGATCCCCGAGGTTTCGATAGGCGCGGAGCTCAAGTCGGCAGATCGGCATGCAGTCCTGCGGGCGATCGGGGCGCAAGGCACGGATGGCGTGGACGCCTACGCCGCGGCAACCAAGCTGTTCCTGGCGCAGAGCCTGCTGGTCGACGTCACGGTGCGGGCGACAAAGGCCAACCAGTTCGGGCTGCTCGGCTTCGGCGGCACCGCGGACGGCGGCTATGGCCTCGACTTCGAGGGTTCGGCCGCCTTCCTGGTGACGCGTCGGCTGGCGATCGGCGCCGAGCTGAGAACCAAGCCAGATAACCTCCGGTTCGCACGTGAAGGCAACGCATACGACGTCTTCGCAGCCTACTTCTTCAACAAGCACTTGTCGGCGACGCTCGCCTTCACCGATCTCGGGCCGATCGCCCGACAGGGCGACCAGGCCGGAGCATATCTTTCCGTGGAGGCCGGCTTTTGATGCGCAGCAAGTTACTTCCAGCCGTGCTGGCGGCAGCCCTAGGAGTCTCGTTCGCGGCTCCAGGCCATGCGGATGACAGCCTCTTCGAAAGCCTCGGAGGCAAGACCGGAGTCGAGCGGATCAGCGGCCGGGTGGTGAGAGGCTACATGGCGGACCCGCGGCTGCACGCCTACTTCGACAACATAAATCCCGATTGGCTGACGCCCAGGTTCGTCACCTTCATCTGCAACGTGACGGGCGGTCCCTGCGTCTACCGCGGACGGTCGATGGCGGCGGCGCATCGCGGGCTGCACGTCGACGAGGCCGCCTTCGACGCCGTGGTGGAGGACTTGCAGGCGGCGATGCGGGACGAGGGCGTGCCGTTCTGGACCCAGAACAGGCTGCTCGCACGCTTGGCGCCGATGGAGCGCGCCATCGTAACTCGTTGATGCAGGTGGGAAGGACGACATGAAGACGCTGTTATTGACCTTGACCGTTCTGCTGTGTGGCGAGGCGCGCGCGCAGACGCCCATCGTGGTCGATCAGAAAGATCGATCCTTCAGCCAGAGCACGATCGCGATACATGCGGGCAACACGATACGGTTCAACAACCGCGACGAGTTCGGTCATCAAGTCTACACACAATCGTCCGGCTTCTCGTTCGACACCGACGAGAGCGATCCCGGCAGCTACGTGGACGTTCGGTTCCCGAAGTCGGGGTATTACACGATATACTGCCACATTCATCCGAAGATGCGGATGGATGTCGACGTCAAGTAGACAGGTATTATGTCGATAGGGACACGGATTCTGGCCGCCTGCCTGGCGCTGACCATGTTGACCGCGCTGGTCGGCGCGAGTGGGCAGATCGCGGAGCGGCGGCTGGGCCGGGTCGCGAGCGGGATCTACGACAACGCGTTCATGGCGATGAGCTACCTGCGGGCGGCGCAGGTGGAGTTCGGCGACCTCGCAGCCGGGCGTCAGGTGCCGTCCAGTGCCGCGTCGGACGACCTGCTCGGCGACTTGAACATCGCAATCGAGCGCGCGATGTCGATGCGCGCCCGCGTGCAGGCGACAGCCTTGAAGGCCAGGGTTGCCGAGGTGCTGCCGAAACTGCAGCATCGTCCAGCTGCCGGTGCGGCGGTCGGACGGCAGTTCGAGCAGTTGGTCGAGCTGTTTGCTGATGACGGGTTCCGCGACCGGCGCCAGGTGGGCGTGCTGGTCACGTCGCGGATGCGGCAGACCGGCCTGCTCCTGATCGGCAGCCTGGGCGTGGCGCTGCTGACGACGCTGATGCTTGCGCGCTCCATCGCTCCGCCCATCGGGCACGCGGTGCACATCGCACAGTCGATCGCTTCCGGACGGCTCGACAACGCAATCGTCGTCCGCGGACGCGGCGAGACCGCCCACCTGCTGCGAGCGCTGTCCATCATGCAGAGCAGCATCGCCACAGGGATACGCCAGATCGAGTCGCTGATGGCCGCGCAGAAAGAAACGCACGCAGACGAGATGGCGACCCGCAACGCGCAGATGTCGGCAGCACTCGAGAACATGAACCAGGGCCTCTGCCTGTTTGATGCGGAAGGACGGCTGATCGTTTCCAACCGCCGCTATGCCGAGATGTTCGGCCTGCCCGTTCCTGGAGCACGGGCGCCGGACATCCTGCGCTCGGCAGGTCTGGAACAGCTGATCGACGTCGCGGGTGGTGCGGTTGCTACGCTGTCGTGCAAGCTCGAAGACGGACGAACGATCGCGGTATCGCAGCAGGCGAGCCGCAGCGGCGGCTGGGTATCGACGTTCGAGGACATCAGCGAGAGACATGCGGCCGAGGCACGGTTGTTCCACATCGCGCGCCACGACGACCTGACCGGCCTGCCAAACCGGTTGCTGTTCAGGGAACATCTGCGGGCGCTGTTCACACGGCCGAACGAGCAGGCGCAGTCTGCAATGCTATGCCTCGATCTCGACCGGTTCAAGACGATCAACGACACGCTCGGCCATCCGGTCGGCGACGCGCTGTTGAAGGCGGTTGCCGGACGGCTGCGGTCGCATTGCCGTCAGGAGGACTTCATCGCCCGGCTGGGCGGCGACGAGTTCGTGGTGGTGCAGGCTGGTGATCAGCCGGCAGCGGCGACGGCGCTGGCAAGACGTCTCGTCGAAGCGGTGGCGGAACCCTTCGTGCTGTCCGGTTGCACGGTGGAGATCGGGCTGAGCGTCGGGATCGCGTTGTCGGCGGGCGCGCCATCGGCAGAGGAGTTGCTCAAGTGCGCCGACCTTGCGCTCTACCGGGCAAAGCAGGACGGGCGCGGCTGCCTGCGCTTCTTCGAGCCGGCGATGGATCTCAAGGTACGTGAGCTACGGACGCTTGAACTTGAACTGCGCCACGCGCTCAAGAACGACGAGCTTGAACTCCATTACCAGCCCCAGGTCTCGTCGTCGGTGGCTCTGCTCGGTTTCGAAGCGCTGCTTCGCTGGCGACATCCAAAGCGCGGCCTGGTCAGTCCGGCCGACTTCATCCCGCTGGCCGAGGAAACGGGGTTGATCGGCCCGATCGGCGCCTGGGTGCTGAGCCGAGCTTGCAGCACGGCGATGACGTGGCCACGACAGATGAAGGTCGCGGTGAACCTGTCGCCGGCGCAGTTCCGGAACCGGTCCGTACTTGATGACGTCAACGAAGCCCTGCGCGTGTCTGGCCTGCCGCCCTGCCGGCTCGAGGTCGAGATCACCGAGGCGCTGCTGATGGAAGAGGACGACGGCATCCTGACCACGCTCAACAAGATCCGTGCCTTGGGTGTCCGTGTGGCCATGGATGACTTCGGCACGGGCTATTCCTCCCTCGCCTATCTCAGTCGCTTTCCGTTCGACAAGATCAAGATCGATCAGTCGTTCGTCAGGGACATGGAACACAACAGCGGAGCCTGCTCGATCGTGCGGGCGATCATCGGGCTGGGACATTCCCTGGGCATGGACATTAATGCCGAAGGCGTGGAGACGCAGGAGCAACAAACTCGCCTGATCAATGAAAGATGCGGCGAGCTGCAGGGCTACCTGTTTGGCCGGCCTGTCCCGGAGCAGGCGCTGACAGCTACGATAGAGAAGTTCGCTCGTCCAGATCAACGGGTGGCGGAGCCGGCATGCATGGTTTCGGAGCATGGTGTAGCAGGTTGAGCTTGGATCGCTCGGGTTCCTCGTTCGGTTTTGATGGATGAAATCGTAGGCGTGAGACCGCGCAGTGTCTTGAGCCGCCGAGCGTGGTTGTGCGCCTCGACGAACAGCCGCAGGCGCCTTTGCAGCCATTCAAGGCATAGCGGTGGAAGCGCTTGACAGTCAGCGTTCTTGATCATGCGGTTTATCCCGCCAGACCTGACAACCGGGTCGTTCACGCCTCCTGCGCCGCTTCCGCTTGTCAAGAAGCGCCCAGGCTGCGCCCGGGATCATGCAGAAAGCGTGATCCGACAGGCGCTCATGAAGAAGGTTCACGTATTTGGCGCGAGTGCTGGTAGAACAACCGTCGTCACGTGCGGGATTCGTTCGGGTTCGTTGAGCGCCATGTATGCGGTCGAGCTCCAGGTCACCACCAACTACTCGTTCCTGCGCGGCGCGAGCCACGTCGAGGAGCTGCTTCTGCAGGCGCGGGCACTCGGCTACGACGCGCTCGGCCTCACCGACCGCAACAGCCTGGCCGGCATCGCCCGGGCGCATCAGCGTGCCGGCGAGCTGGGAATGCGGCTGGTGGTGGGCGCACGGCTCGACCTGCGCGACGCGCCGTCGCTGCTGGTATATCCGACCGATCGCGCCGCCTATGCCCGGCTGTGCCGGCTGCTCAGCCGCGGCAAGGGGCGCGCCGGCAAGGGCGGGTGCGAGTTGGCTTGGTCCGATCTGGATGAACTGGGCGAAGGGCTGCTGGCGGTCCTGCTGCCGGAGCGGCCGCTGGAGGCGCTGGACGACAGCCTGCCGGCGGAGCTCGACCGGCTGCGCGCCTCGTTCGGCGACCGCGCGTGGTGCGCGCTGACCCTGGAGCGGCGGCCGAACGACCGGGCGCGGCTGCACCGCACCGAGGCGCTGTGCCGGGCGGCCGGGGTGGCGACGGTGGCGACCGGCGACGTGCTGTACCACGTGCCGGACCGGCGCATCCTGCAGGACGTGGTCACCTGCATACGCGAATGCTGCACGATCGACGCGGCCGGATACCGGCGCAGCCGCTCGGTGGACCGCCATCTCAAGGGGCCCGGGGAGATGGTGCGGCTGTTCGCCGATCATCCGGAGGCGCTGGCCGCCACGCGGACCATCATGGAGCGCTGCCGGTTCAGCCTGTCGGAGCTGAGCTACCGGTACCCGGAGGAAAGCGAGACGCCGGGGCTGTCGGACCAGGAGGACCTGGAGCGGCTGGTGCGCGAGCGCCTGCCGGTGGCGTATCCGGCGGGCGTGCCGGAGGCGGTGACGGCGCAGGTCGCGCACGAGCTCGGCCTGATCCGGGAGCTGGACTACGCGCCGTACTTCCTGACGGTGAACGCGATCGTGCGGTTCGCCCGGGAGAAGGGGATCCTGTGCCAGGGCCGAGGGTCGGCGGCCAACTCGGCGGTATGCTTCGTGCTCGGCATCACCGCGATCGACCCGGTGGAAAGCAACCTGCTGTTCGAGCGCTTCATCTCCACCAGCAGGCGCGAGCCGCCGGACATCGACGTCGACTTCGAGCACGAGCGGCGCGAGGAGGTGATCCAGTGGGTGTTCGAGCGCTACGGCCGCGACCGGGCGGCGCTGTGCGCCACCGTGGTGCGGTTCCGGGCGCGCGGCGCGGTGCGCGAGGTCGGCAAGGTGCTGGGGCTGCCGGAGGACGTGACCGGGGCGCTGGCGGGACAGGTGTGGGGCTGGAGCGAGGGCGGCGTCGGCCCGGAGCATGCGGAGGCAGTCGGGCTCAACTTGGAGGACCGCCGCCTGCGCCTGACCCTGCTGCTGGCGCGCGAGCTGGTGACGTTTCCGCGCCACCTGAGCCAGCATCCGGGCGGCTTCGTGCTGAGCCGCGAGCCGCTCGACCGGCTGGTGCCGGTGGAGCCGGCCTCCATGGCCGACCGGCAGGTGATCGAGTGGGACAAGGACGACATCGACGCGCTGCGGTTCATGAAGGTCGACGTGCTGGGGCTCGGCATGCTGGGCTGCATGCGCCGCGCCTTCGACCTGCTGGCAGAGCATCGCGGGCAGCATCTCGGGCTGGCGGGGATCCCGCGCGACGATCCGGCCACCTTCGACATGATCTGCCGCGCCGACACGCTGGGCACGTTCCAGATCGAGAGCCGGGCGCAGATGGCGATGCTGCCGCGGCTGAAGCCGCGCTGCCTGTACGACCTGGTGATCCAGGTGGCGATCGTGCGGCCGGGGCCGATCCAGGGCGACATGGTGCATCCATACCTGCGTCGGCGGGAGGGGCTGGAAGCGGTCGAGTACCCGAAGGACAGCCTGCGCCGGGTGCTGGGGAAGACGCTGGGCGTGCCGCTGTTCCAGGAACAGGCGATGCAGGTGGCGATCCAGTGCGGCGGCTTCAGCCCGAACGAGGCGGACCAGCTGCGCCGGGCGATGGCGACCTTCAAGGTCACCGGCGGCGTGTCGCACTTCAAGGACAAGCTGATCGACGGCATGGTGGTGAACGGGTTCGAGCGGGCGTTCGCCGAGCGCACCTTCAGCCAGATCGAGGGGTTCGGCTCCTACGGCTTCCCCGAAAGCCACGCCGCCGGCTTCGCCAAGGTCGCGTATGCCAGCGCCTGGATGAAGTGCCACCATCCGGACGTGTTCTGCTGCGCGCTGCTGAACGCGCAGCCGATGGGCTTCTACGCGCCGGCGCAGGTGGTGCGCGACGCGCGCGAGCACGGGGTGCCGGTGCGGCCGGTCTGCGTGCGGGCGAGCGGATGGGACTGCACGCTGGAGGACGCGGACGGGCCGTTGCTCGCCGTGCGGCTCGGCCTGCGCATGGTGCGCGGCCTGTCGCAGGGCGA
>CAXUDP010000048.1:15114-26283 GCA_964249735.1 uncultured Acetobacteraceae bacterium
TGAGCCTCCATCGCCATCCGGTGTCGCTGCTCCGTCCCGTCCTGCGGGCGCGGTCGCTGCGTCCGTGCAGCGCGCTGGACACGGTGCCGGACGGCCAGCGCCTCGGCGTCGCCGGGCTCGTGCTGATGCGGCAGAAGCCGGGCTCGGCCAAGGGGGTGATGTTCATGACGGTGGAGGACGAGGCCGGCATCGCCAACCTGGTGATCTGGCCGTCGCTGTTCGAGCGGGAGCGCAGCCTGATCCTGTCCGCCGGCCTGCTGGCCTGCCGCGGCCGGGTGCAGCGGGCGGGAACGGTGGTGCACCTCGTGGCGGAGCGGCTAGAGGACCTGACGCCGCTGCTGCGCGAGCTGGAGCACGACCGGAGCCCGGATGGACGCGGCCCGGCGCCGATCAGGGTGCCGACGCGGGACTTCCGTTGAGCGGCGGCCTCGCGCGGCGCCACAGCAGCAACGCCGTGACCAGGCCGGCGCCGAGCAGGACCGCGGTGTAGCCGGCGACGCCCGGCCAGTGTCCCCTGCTCCAGAACCAGCCGCCGAGCGAGCCCAGGACGCTGGAGCCGAGGTAGTAGGCCAGCAGGTAGAGCGAGGCGGCGTGACCCTTGTCGAGCGCGGCCCGGCTGCCGACCCAGGCGCTGGCGACGGCGTGCGACACGAAGAAGCCGGTGGTGACCAGGGCGAGGCCGGCCACCGTCGTCGCCAGGGAGGGCAGCAGGGTGAGCGCCACGCCGAGGAGGCTGCACGACTGGCCCGCGACCAGCACCAGCCCGCGGCCGAACCGCGACGAGACCCGCCCGGCCAGCGGCGAGGCCGCGATGCCGAACAGGTAGACCATGAACACGGCGCCGACCGGCCCCTGTCCGAGCGAGAACGGCGGGCGGAGCAGGCGGAAGCCGAGATAGTTGTAGATCGTGACGAAGGCGCCCATCGCCAGGCACCCGGTCAGGAACAGGGCGTCCAAACCGGGATCGCGCAGGTGGCGGAGCCAGGCGCCGCCGGTCCAGGCACCACCGGCCGGGGACGGGCCGGGGCGCGGCGCCGCCCGGGCGGGCGGCAGCAGGACGAGGAACAGGGTGGCGGCCAGCAGGCCGCACAGGCCGGTGGCGAGCAGGCCGGCACGCCAGCCGCCGTGGTCGGCGACCAGGGCGGTGCCGACACGGCCGGCCATGCCGCCGAACGCGGTGCCGCCGATGTACAATCCCATCGCGGCGCCGAGCTGGTCCGGCCCGACCTCCTCGGACAGGTGCGCCATCGCCACCGCCGGGACACCGCCCAGCAGCGCGCCCTCGGTTGCCCGCAGCGCCAGCAGCGCGGTCCAGCCCGGCGCCGCGGCGGCGAGGATGTTGCAGCACGCCGCCAGCACCATGGAGGCGCCCATCACCCGCCTGCGCCCGATCCGGGCGGCCAGCGGGGCGGTGCACAGGATGGACACGGCCAGGAAGCCGGTGGCCAGCGACAGGGACAGCGACGCGCCAGCGGGGCTGACATGGAAATCGTCGCCGAACACGGTCAGCAGCGGCTGCACGCAGTAAAGCAGCGAGAAGGTGGCGAAGCCGGCCAGGAACAGCGCGATCCGCAGCCGCCGGGCGGCGTAGTCGACCGGCTCGCCGGGTCGACCGTTCATGGCACGAATGAAGCGGTCGCCCGGTCCGGCAAAGGGAAACCGAGAACCAGTTGTGCCATGACCTTCGGCTGCATGCAGGATGACGAGGTCAAAGAGAACTGCCTTGTCTCGATCAATGGCAGACCCTTGAACTACCCTAGCTGGCCCAGACTTCCAGCTCACGGAGCGCCTGAAGGGCAGGATAGTCTCGTTGCTCAGGATAATCAGGACGATAGTAGCAATTCCAGTAGCTTGCCGCTCGGGCCCGCAGCAACCGCATCAAGGGCCGGTTTTCCTGGACGAAGCGAATGCAAAGCCTCTGATCGAACTCTGGCAGAGTCTTGAGTATGTCCTGCGCGATTTCCACGACGTACTCGCCCAGCAACAGCACAACATAAGGCAAGGTCCACGGCTCCTGTATGCTGACGATGCGCCTGAGGGCTCGCTGGCGCAGATAGCCATCCGTGCTGCGGGTAAGCAGGCAGGCCGCTGCAACTGAGACTACATCGGCGATCATGTGGTCGTGCAACCCAGCGAAGTGGAAACGGGATGCCACGAAGACGCCGCCTCCCAGCATCTCGATCCGCGTTGAAGCCTTCCGGTAATTTTGATCCACAAAGGGCGTCAACTCGTCGATCGCAGCGCGAGCAAACTCGCGCAAGGCAGCAGGAAACGCTGCCAGTGCCGCCTCATCGAACGGCTTCGGTGAGCAAGACGGCATGGTGCGAGACCATCCCGCGATTCAGGCAGATCCGCAATCAACCGGACGCGGTCTTTCAGACAGAGGCCGGTGCAACTACAGGTCAAGGTCATGACAGCCTCCAAGGTTGGTCGCGTGACGGCGATCCCGATCCTGACCATCGGCTACGAGGCCGCCCGCTTCGAGCAGGTGCGCGACGCGCTGGTCGGGGCCGGCACCGCCCTGCTGATCGACGTGCGGGCGGTCGCCGCGTCGCGACGGCCCGGCTTCTCCAAGCGGGTGCTCGCCGGCGGGCTGGAGGAGGCCGGGATCGGCTACCTGCACCTGCAGCCGCTCGGCACGCCGAAGGACGGACGCGACGCGGTGCGACGCGGCGATGTCGGCACCATGGCGCGCATCTTCCGGGCGCACATGGAAGGCGATCGCTCACAGGCGGCGCTGGCGGAAGCGGGCGCGCTGGCGACGGAGCGGCGGGTCTGCCTGCTGTGCTTCGAGCGCGACCACGCCGATTGCCATCGGGCCCTGGTGGCGGACATGATCGCGGGCCGGAGCGGCCAGGCGGTGGAGCATCTGCGGGCCGCGATCGACGGGCCGGAGCCGAAGCGGCCGCGCCGGCGCGCCACGCCCCCAGGGAGCTGACACCATGACCGAGCCGATGCCACCGGTCGCCCGGCGCGAGGAGCGGCGGACCGAGCAGCTGGGCCACGTGCGGGTCGATCCGTATGCCTGGATGAAGGACGAGAACTGGCAGGCGGTGCTGCGGGACCCGGGCGCGCTGCGCGCCGACATCGCCGAGCACCTGCGCGCCGAGAACCGCTATGCCGAGGCGATGCTCGCCTCGACCGAGGCGCTGCAGGCCGCCCTGGTGGCGGAGATGAAGGGACGGCTGAAGCAGGACGACAGCACCGTGCCGGTGCCGGACGGGCCGTGGGAGTACTATTCGCGCTACGAGGCCGGGGCGCAGCACCCCGTGCACGCGCGGCGGCCGCGCGGCGGGGGACCGGAACAGGTGCTGCTCGACGTGCAGGCGCTGTCGGAGGGCAAGGACTACTATGTGGTCGCGGCCGCGCGGCACGCGCCGGGGCACGACCTGTATGCCTATGCCGAGGATTCGCAGGGCTCGGAGGTGTACCGGATCCAGGTCCGCGACCTCGGCAGCGGCGAAACCCTGCCGGGACCGGTGGACAGCTCCACCGGCGACTTCGCGTTCTCGCCGGACGGCGCCTGGCTGTTCTGGACCTGGCGCGACGACAACGGCCGGCCGGCACGGATCTACCGCCGCCCGGCGCGCGGCGGCGCGGACGTGCTGGTGTACGAAGAGCGCGATCCGGGGTTCTTCATCGGCGTCTCGGTGAGCGAGTCGCGCGCCTGGATCATGATCGGGGCGGGAGACCAGGAGACCAGCGAAACTCTGCTGATCCCGGGCAGCGACCCCCTGGCGGAGCCGCGCGTCGCGGCACCGCGGCTGAAGGGGGAGCGCTACGGCCTGGTGCACTGGCCGCTGCCGGACGCGGATCGGTTCATCGTCCACACCAACGCCGGCGGGGCGCTCGACTTCGCGCTGATGCAGGCGCCGGTGTCCGATCCGGACCGCGGCAACTGGCGCCCCTGGGTGCCGCACCGGCCCGGCCACTTCATCCTGGGCGCCAGCGCGTTCAGCGGCCACCTCGCCTGGATCGAGCGCTGGCAGGTCAACAACCGCATCCTGGTGGTGCGGGCTTCGGACGCGGCGGCGCCGGACATACGCGCCTGCGCCACGGAGATCATGGTGCCGGAGGAGGCCTGCCTGCTGTCGCTCGACGGCTCGTACGAGTTCGACACCAGCGTGCTGCGCACCGGCTACCAGTCGCCGACCACGCCGCGGCACTGGTACGACCACGACATGGCGACCGGGGCGCGCACCCTGCGCCGGGTGCAGGAGGTGCCGTCCGGCCACGACAGCGGGCGCTACCTGACGCGGCGGCTGTTCGCTCCCGCTCCGGACGGGGCGGAGGTGCCGATCACGGTGCTGATGCGGGCGGACACGGCCTTGGACGGCAGCGCGCCTCTGCTGCTGTACGGCTACGGCTCGTATGGCCATGCCATCGAGGCCGGGTTCTCGACGCGCACCCTGAGCCTGGTGGATCGCGGCTGGATCCATGCGGTGGCCCATGTCCGCGGCGGCTCGGAGAAGGGCTGGGGCTGGTTCCTGGACGGGCGGGGTGCTGCCAAGCCGAACAGCTTCGGCGACTTCGTGGCCTGCGCGGAGCACCTGGTCGCCCACGGCTACGGTGCGGCCGGCGGCATCGTGGCGCATGGCGCCTCGGCCGGCGGCCTGCTGATGGGAGCGGTCGCCAACCTGGCGCCGGAGCTGTTCGCCGGCATCGTGGCGCAGGTGCCGTTCGTCGACATGCTCAACACCATGTCGGACACGTCACTGCCGCTGACTCCGCCGGAATGGCCGGAATGGGGCAACCCGCTGGAGGACGAGGCGGCCTACCGGCTGATCGCCGGCTACTCGCCCTATGACAACGTCCGGCCCCTGCCCTACCCGGCGATCCTGGCGATGGGCGGGCTGTCGGACCCGCGCGTGACCTACTGGGAGCCGGCGAAGTGGGCGGCGCGGCTGCGCGACACCACCACCGGCGGCAACCCGGTGCTGTGCCGGATCAACATGGACGCGGGGCACGGCGGCGCGTCCGGCCGCTTCGACAGCCTCAAGGAGGCGGCACTGGTGCAGGCTTTCGCGATCTGGGCGCACGGGCGGCGGCGGCCTGGTCCTTCGCGATGATCTCGGCCGCCTGGGCCGCCATCACCCTCGGCAGCACGCCCTGGTGCAGCTCCTCGATCCGCGGCAGGTCGAGGTAGTGCATCAGCGACAGCCTGACCTCGCCGGCGGAGGCGATCATCGTCTCGGTGGGCGGCTCGTACAGGACCACCACGGAGCGGCTGAGCACCCACGAGTTCTCGCGCCGCAGCGAGTTCAGCAGGCGCGAATAGTACGAGGTGTCGCGCAGGAACACGGTGTAGAGCTGGTCGTGGTGCTTGATGCACTGGTACACGCTCCGTGTGCCGTGGCTCGTGGTCAGCTTGACGCTCCACCCCAGCCGATACATGAAGTCCGAGCCGGAGCGCTCCATCTGCTGCTGCGTGATCGAGGGCGGCCATTCGAGGTCCCGGATCCGCCGCCTCACGCGCAGCCGCCACAGCACCACCGTCACCAGCACCACGAGGTAGGCGGCCACGGCGGACCAGATCAGCCAATGGTATCGCATTCGCTTGCC
Organism: uncultured Acetobacteraceae bacterium; assembly: GCA_964249735.1. Taxonomy (GTDB): domain Bacteria; phylum Pseudomonadota; class Alphaproteobacteria; order Acetobacterales; family Acetobacteraceae; genus Lichenicola. Next base: position 20,677 of record CAXUDP010000048.1, read on the forward strand.
CGTCCCTTTCCCGGTTGCTGCCGGCCGCCGAAGGATCGAGATGTGGCACGGAATCCGGTGCGGTGTCGCCCCGTGTGGGGACGGAACGGCGCCTCCTACCCCACGGCCGGCGTCGGCACGAACACGCGCTTGAAGGCGCGCAGCAGGACCTGGTCGAGCTTGGGGCCCATCTGCTCCATCAGCACGAACGCTTCCCGCGCCGGCAGGCTCGGCTTGTAGGCCCGCTTCTCGATCAGGGCGGCGAACACGTCGCAGATGGTGGCGATCCGCACCGCGTCGGTGATCTCGTCGCCCTTCAGCCGGTCGGGATAGCCGCTGCCGTCGAGGTACTCGTGGTGGTGGCGGACCACGTCCAGGATCGCCGGGTGGTGGCCGCCCTGCGCCACCAGCAGCTCGTGGCCGCCGGTCGCGTGGTTCCGCACCGCCGCCATCTCCTCGTCGGACAGCCGGTCGGTCTTGTTGATGATCTCGAGCGGCACCAGCGCCTTGCCGATGTCGTGCAGGATGGCGGCGCGGGTCATGCGCTCGCAATCGCCGGCGTTGAAGCCGAGCTGCAGCACGAAGGCGCTCATGATGCCGGCCATCAGCAGGCAGTGCCGATAGGTGGGGTCGTGGATCAGCGCCACGGTGCGCAGCCAGTTGCCGATCCCGTCGTTGCGCAGCGCCTCGGTGAGCAGGGAGGCGGCGCCGGCGGCGATCCCGTCATCGACCCGCATGCCGGTCGCGGCCGCGTTCAGCAGGTCGGCCAGGACGAAGCCCACGTCCTGGACCCGTTCCTGCGCGTCCGCCTGGTCGCCGGCGCGTCGCTGGTGCGGCGGCAGCCGGAGCATCTCGCGCACGTGGGCGGCGACGGTCGCGGTCGGGGCGCCGGAGGACAGCACCACGGAGGCGCCCATCATCCGTGCCTGCACCGCTTCGCGCGCCGACGGCTCGTCGAGGAGGCAGAGGATCGGGATCGACCTGGCCAGGAACGGCCGCAACGCGTTCTGGGCGGCGTCGATCCCCGGCTTGTCGCGGAGCCGGATGCCGCTGGTGATGATCGCGTTGGGCCGGCCCAGGGGCTGGGCGGTCGCCGTGCCGAGGGCACGGGTCTCGACGTGGCACAGCAGCCGGAGCGTCCTGGCCAGGGACCGGCACTGCTCGTCCGGCCCGATCAGCAGCAGCTTTCGATCAGCGACCTGCATCCTGCCCTTCGCATCCAGTGCCAGGATCCGATCCGCGACGGCCTGCCGCACGGGGCGGACGACGTTCCGGAACGACGGTCCTGCCGCCACATGTCGTCGCCCCCGGTCATCCGACCGCAGGGGCGACTTCCGGCAACATTACGCCCTGGTCATGAAGGACCGATTAATCGCGTGTGAGTCCCGGGACACCGCCCTGCCCGGCCGCATGATCCGGTCAGGCGGCGCGGCCGAGGCTGAGCTTCGACCAGGCGGCGGACAGCGCCGACACCAGGGCGTCGATCTCGTCGTCGCCGTGCAGCGGCGTGGGGGTGATGCGCAGGCGCTCGCTGCCGCGCGGCACGGTGGGATAGTTGATCGGCTGCACGTAGATGTCGTGGTCGTGCAGCAGCAGGTCGGACAGGGCACGGCAGCGCACCGGGTCGCCGACGATCACCGGCACGATGTGGCTCGGGTTGCGCCGGTGCGGCAGCCCTGCCTCGTCGAGGCGGCGGCGGAGTGTCGCGACCCGCTCGGCATGGGCGGTGCGCTCGGCGTCGCTCGCGCGCAGGTGACGCACGCTGGCTAGGGCACCTGCGGCCACCGCCGGCGGAAGTGCCGAGGAGAAGATGAAGCCGGATGCGAAGGAGCGCACGAAGTCGCACAGCGCCGCCGAGCCTGCGATGTAGCCGCCGACCACGCCGTAGCCCTTGGCCAGCGTTCCCTCGATCACGGTGAGCCGGTGGGCGACGCCGTCGCGTTCGGCGATGCCGCCGCCCTGCGGCCCGTAGAGACCGACGCCGTGCACCTCGTCGAGATAGGTCATGGCGCCGTGGCGCTCGGCCACGTCGCACAGGGCGGCGATCGGGGCGACGTCGCCGTCCATCGAGTAGACGCTCTCGAAGGCGACGATCTTCGGCAGGTCGGGCGGCAGGGAGCGGAGGACGCGGTCCAGGTCGAGCGGGTCGTTGTGCCGGAACACGTGCTTGGGCGCCCGGCTGTGCCGCATGCCCTCGATCATGGAGGCGTGGTTGGCGGCGTCCGACAGCACCACGCAGCCCGGCATGCGGGAAGCAAGCGTGCCGATGGTGGCCCAGTTGGACATGTAGCCGGAGGTGAACAGCAGGGCTGCCTCCTTGCCGTGCAGGGAGGCGAGCTCGCGCTCCAGCGCCACGTGCATCGGGCTGGTGCCGGAGATGTTGCGCGTGCCGCCGGCGCCGGCGCCGTGCCGCGCGAGCGAGTCCCGCATCGCCTCGAGCACAGCCGGGTGCTGGCCCATGCCCAGGTAGTCGTTGGAGCACCACACCGTGACCTCGCGGCCGGTGCCGTGGTGGATCGCGCGCGGGAACCGGCCGGCCAGGCGTTCGAGCTCGGCGAAGTGGCGGTAGTTGCCGTCCCGCTTGAGGCCGGCGAGCTGCTCGCGGAAGAAGGCTTCGTATCCCACCAAGGCGATCTCCGGGACGATGTGGCGCGCGCATCCAGACGAGGAGCGGCGGGACCGGCTGGCCACAGGCGCGGCGCGCTCGCCTTGCCGAGAGATGGGCCTGTAACAGTGCCGGCGGCCCGGTCGCAAGCGGCGCCGCGCGATCACCTATTCGTGCGTGCTTCCGCCGGGGCAGTGCCGGCCGCCGTGCGTTGCAGAAACCGGTTCGGCTTGCGCGAGGTTCTCCATGACGCCTTCCTCCCACGACCAGGACGCAGGCAGCACCGAGCCCACGGGAAAGTCCGGGCCGCGCCCGGTGGTGAAGTACTGGCACCTCTGGACCGATGGGGACGGCGTCAGCCACCAGGCGGAATGCGCCCTGACCGAGTTCCGGCTGAAGGGGGTGGGACCAGCGGACCCGCAGTGGAACAACAAGCAGGAAACGGTGTCGGCAACTCCCGTGTTCACGGTGCAGCCCGTGGGCTGGATCGGCGAGTGGCACGAGAACCCTGCGCCGCAATGGATCGTCGTGCTGTCCGGGCGCTGGTTCATCGAGAGCATGGACGGCACGCGCATCGAGCAGGGGCCAGGCGAGTTCTCGTTCGGCGAGGACCAGGGCTGCAATGCGGATGGGCAGGGCCGCAAGGGCCACCGGTCCGGCACGGTCGGCGACGAGCCGGCGGCGCTGATGACGGTGCAGCTCCATGTCGATCCGCAGCACGTGCCCTGCCACAAGAGGTAGCGGGTCCGGCGGCCGTGCGCGTCGCGAGCCTTCAGCCCTGGGCGGCGTGGCGTTTCAGGTCTTCCAGTGCACAGTCGTCCAATGCGGCCGTATGGGTCGCTTCGAGAAACACCATGGGAGCGCAGCCGGCCTCGAACGCTTCCTGCCAGCGCGGCGCGCAAAGGCACCAGCGGTCACCGGGCTTGAGGCCCGGGAACCCGTGTTCGGGCCGGGGCGTGGACAGGTCGTTGCCGCGCTGCTGGCTGAAGCTCAGGAACTCTGCCGTCACCACCGCACACACGGTGTGGCTTCCGCGGTCCTGTGGTCCGGTGTTGCAGCAGCCGTCCCGGAAGAACCCGGTGAGCGGCTCGGTCGAGCAGGACTGGAGCGTCCCGCCCAGCACGTTGCGGCCGGACTGGCGGTCCGGCCGGTCGGGGAAACCACGGGTCTGATCGAGTGGCATGGCGTGTCGGCTCCGATGACGGTGGGTAGGCCGGTCATGGTGAATACGAACCCGCCGCGGATAGTTGCTACGCGGGGCTTGTCCGCACCATCGCCTGGATTGACGCTGCCTCGGGTGGGCGTTCCGACAGGAAGCCGCCGGACTGGCGCTGCCAGAGTGCCGCGTAGACATCCTGCCGTGCCAGCAACGCGGCGTGTGTTCCCTCCTCGACGACGCGACCGGCCTCGATGACGGCGAGCCGGTCCATGCGCGCGATGGTGGACAGGCGGTGGGCGATCGCGATCACGGTGCGCCCCTGCATCAGCTCGTCGAGCTGCTCCTGGATCGCCGCCTCCACTTCCGAGTCGAGCGCCGAGGTCGCCTCGTCCAGCACCAGGATCGGCGCGTCCTTCAGGATCACCCGGGCGATCGCGATGCGCTGCCGCTGGCCGCCAGACAGCTTCACGCCGCGCTCGCCGACATGGGCGTCGAAGCCGCGCCGTCCCTGCCAGTCCTCCAGCCGCTCGATGAACTCCAGCGCGTGCGCACGCCTGGCCGCCTCCTCGATCTCGTCCTCGGTGGCCTCCGGACGGCCGTAGCGGAGGTTGTCGCGGATCGAGCGGTGCAGCAGGGAGGTGTCCTGGGTCACCATGCCGATCTGCGCGCGCAGGCTTTCCTGCGTCACGCCCGCGATGTCCTGGTTGTCGACCAGGATGCGTCCCGAGACCGGATCGTGGAAGCGCAGCAGCAGGTTGACCAGGGTCGACTTGCCGGCACCCGAACGGCCGATCAGGCCGACCCGCTCGCCCGCGGAGATCGTCAGGTCGAGGTCCCGCAGGACCCCGCCGCGCTCGCCCTCCCGCCGCTCGCGGCCGTAGTCGAAGGCGACCCGCTCGAACCGGATCTCGCCGGCGATCAGGCGTAGCGGCACGGCAGCGGGCGGATCGGCCATCTGACGCGGCACCGCGATCGAGCGCATGCCGTCCTGCACGACGCCCACGTTCTCGAAGATGCCGGTGATGTTCTGGGCGACCCAGCCGGCCATGTTGGAGATCTGCCAGGCCAGCGGCAGGGCGGTGGCGACGGTGCCGACCGGCACCCGACCGGCACGCCAGGCGAGGATGGCCAGGGCGCCGACGCCGGTCACCATGACGGCGTTCATCACCGCCAGCGTGACGCTCCACAGGGTGACGAGGCGGAGCTGGCGCCGGAACGCCAGCGTGTGCTCGTCCACCGCGTCGCGTACGAAGGCGTCCTCGTCGCGCGAGCGGGCGAACAGCTTCACGGTCAGGATGTTGGTGTAGCTGTCGACGATGCGGCCGGTGAGGCTGGAGCGCACTTCCGACATCTGGCGCGAGCGCTCGCGCATGTGCGGCACGAACAGGCGCAGGGCCGCGACGTAGCCCGCGAACCAGAACACGATCGGCAGCGCCAGCCGCCAGTCCATCCGCGCCAGCAGCACGATGGCGCTGCCGCCGTAGACGACGAGGTACCAGACCGCGTTGGTCCCCTGCACCACGCTTTCGCGCAGGCTCGAGCCGGTCTGGATCACCCGGTTGGCGATCCGGCCGGCGAAGTCGTTCTGGAAGAAGGTCCAGCTCTGCCGCACCACGTGCCAGTGGTTCTGCCAGCGGATCAGGTTGGACAGGCCGGGCGCGATGGCCTGGTTGGTCACCAGGTACTGCGCCAGCAGGGCGGTCGGCCGGGCCACCAGCAGCACCGCCGCCATGCCGAGCAGCTGGCGTCCGGCATCGTGGAACAGCGTCGCCGGAGTCTTGGTGGAGACGAGCGACGCCACCCGGCCGATGAACACCGGGATCGTGGTGTCGAGGAGCGCCACGACCAGGCCGGTCGCGAACAG
>CAXUDP010000049.1:0-25322 GCA_964249735.1 uncultured Acetobacteraceae bacterium
TCCTGCGCGACGTGTTCACCATGGGCGCGCGGCCGGTCGCCAACCTGAACGCGCTTCGCTTCGGCAGCCCGGACCACCCGAACACGCGCCGAATCGTCGACGGTGTGGTGCGCGGGGTCGGCGGCTACGGCAACTGCGTCGGCGTGCCGACGGTGGGCGGCGAGATCAACTTCCACCCCTCGTATGACGGCAACCCGCTGGTCAACGCGATGACGGTGGGGGTGGCGCGTCAGGACCGCATCTTCCTGTCGGCGGCGGCGGGGGTGGGCAACCCGGTGGTGTACGTGGGCAGCCGCACCGGGCGCGACGGCATACACGGCGCCACCATGGCCTCGGCCGAGTTCGACGCCGACGCGCAGGCCAAGCGGCCGACGGTGCAGGTCGGCGACCCGTTCGTGGAGAAGCTGCTGATCGAGGCCTGCCTGGAGCTGATGGCGACCGACGCGATCGTGGCGATCCAGGACATGGGTGCGGCCGGGCTCACCTCGTCGGCGGTGGAGATGGCGGGCAAGGGCGGGGTCGGCATCGAGCTCGACCTGGACACGGTGCCGCAGCGCGAGACCGGCATGACCGCCTACGAGATGATGCTGTCGGAAAGCCAGGAGCGGATGCTGATCGTGATCCGGCCGGACCGGACCGAGGCGGCGCGGGCGATCTTCGACAAGTGGGAGCTGGAGTTCGCGGTGATCGGCCGGCTGACCGACACCGGCCGGATCGTGCTGCGCCATGCGGGCCGGGTCGAGGCGGACATCCCGCTCGCCCCGCTGGCCGACGAGGCGCCGCTGTATCGCCGTCCGACCGCGGCCAAGGCGCCGCCGGCACCCCTCGGGCCGGTGCACGACCCGGTGGGGATCGAGGACGCGCTGGTCACCCTGATCGGTTGTCCGGACGTCGCCTCTCGTGCCTGGGTGTGGGACCAGTACGACAGCACCGTCGGCGGCCAGACCGTGCGACGGCCGGGCGCCGCCGACGCGGCGGTGGTGCGGGTCGAGGACACCACGATCGGCCTGGCGCTCACCACCGACTGCACGCCGCGCTACGTCGCCGCCGATGCCAGGCTCGGCGGGGCGCAGGCGGTAGCGGAAGCGTGGCGCAACCTGACCGCGGTCGGGGCGCGGCCGCTCGCGGTCACCGACAACCTCAACTTCGGCTCGCCGGAGAAGCCGGAGGTGATGGGCCAGTTCGCCGACGCCATCGCCGGCATGGGCGAGGCTTGCCGGGCGCTGGACTTCCCCGTGGTGAGCGGCAACGTGTCGCTCTACAACGAGACCAGGGCGCCGGACGGCTCCACGGTGTCGATCCTGCCGACGCCGGCGATCGGCGGGCTCGGCGTGCTGGAGGATGCGGGCGCCGCGATCGGCATCGGGCTCGCGCCCGACCTGGACCTGGTGCTGCTGGGCCGCACCGAGGGGGCGCTCGGCCAGTCGCTGTGGCTGCGCGAGATCCACGGCCGCGAGGAAGGGGCGCCGCCGCCGCTCGACCTCCAGGCGGAGCGGCGCAACGGCGACTTCGTGCGGGCGCGCATCCTGTCCGGGCAGGTGTCGGCCTGTCACGACCTGTCCGATGGCGGGTTGCTGGTGGGCATCGCCGAGATGGCGATGGCGGGCGGCACCGGGATCAGCCTGGACGTGCCCGCCTCGGGGCTCAGCCCGCACGCGTACTGGTTCGGCGAGGACCAGGGGCGCTACCTGCTGGCGGTCGCGGACGGCACCGCACTGATCGAGCAGGCCCGCCGGGCCGGGATCGAGGGCCGGCTGCTCGGGCGCTCCGGCGGCGACGGTTTGACTTTGCCGAGCGGCGCCACAATATCGCTGCAACGGCTGAGACAGGCCCATCATGCCTTCTTCCCACGGCTGATGGATCGCTGATCGGCTGCAGCGCGGAGTGCGAATTCATGCCGATGGCCGCGTCAGAGATCGAGACGCTGATCCGCGCCTCGCTGCCGGACGCGCTGGTGACGATCGAGGACCTGGCGGGCGACGGCGACCACTACGCCTGCTCGGTGGTCAGCGAGGCGTTCCGCGGCCGCTCGCGCGTGCAGCAGCACCAGTTGGTGTATGCCGCACTTGCCGGGCAGATGGGCGGCGCGCTGCACGCGCTGGCGATCCAGACCAGCGCCCCCTGACCTTCATCCAGTCCTCCAGGAGCAGTTCCATGGCCGAAACGGTGTTCCAGCGAATCCAGGGCGAGATCGACGCCAACCCGGTGATGCTGTTCATGAAGGGCAACGCGATGTTCCCGCAATGCGGCTTCTCGGCGCGGGTGGTGCAGATCCTGTCCCACATCCAGGTGCCGTTCCAGACCGTGAACGTGCTGGAGGACGCCGAACTGCGCGAGGGCATCAAGGTGTTCTCCAACTGGCCGACCATTCCGCAGCTCTACGTCAAGGGCGAGCTGGTCGGCGGCTGCGACATCGTTACCGAGATGTTCCAGTCCGGCGAGCTGGAGACGCTGCTGACGGAAAAAGGCGTGGCGTTCGTTCCTGCCTGATCGCGAAGGCTTTACCGCGCCGGTGCGGATGGTTTATCGAGGTTCCCGAGATCGAACGATCCGGGAGACGTTCCGTGACCATCCGCCTTGCCGCCGCCAGGAGCCTGTTCGCCGGCCTCCTGATCGTTGCCACCGGTGCCGCCTCCGTTCCCGCCTTCGCCCAGCACGTCGTCACCGATGGCGAGGCCAGCAAGCTGACGCTGGACGCCCTGACCGCAACGCCGCGGGTGATCGTGCACCGGGCGGCGTATCGTTCGGTACGCATGAGCTGGTTGCAGGGCTGGAGCCGGGAGCGCAGCCACGGGCGGTCCGTCGGTCTTCTGCACGAGGCGTCGTTCCACCGCGGCTTCGCGCACGAAACCGCCTTCCGACGCGGCATCCGTGCCACCGGCACCACCATCCACCTCGGCGTCAGCCGCCGTCGCCGCTGGAGCTGAGGCTCCAGACCCTCAGCTTCGGATCAGCCCACCGACCGGAGACGCGTCTCGGCTGGACGGAAACACGTGATCCAGCGCCGCCGCGTCCAGCCCGAGATGGGCGGACAACACGCCCTTGGCCAAACCGCGCAGGTCGGTGGTGGGGGCCAGGTCGCGGTTCTCGAACAGTTGTGAGGCCCTAAGTCCCGGCCAGGTGCCGCCGACCCGGCCGCCGTTGACGGCGCCGCCAGCCAGGAACGCGACCGTTCCGGTGCCATGGTCGGTGCCGCCGGTGCCGTTGACCCGGACCGTGCGGCCGAACTCGGTCATGACCAGCACCGCCGTATCGGTCCAGGCGCTGCCGAGACCGTCGCGGAGCGCCAGCATCCCGGCGTCGAGCTGGGACAGTGGCGCGTCGAGGCGATGCCGCTGCGCCGCGTGGGTGTCCCAGCCGCCGAGCTCGAGGGCGGCGATTCGCGGTCCGTCGGGTGCCGCCAGCAGCCGTCCGGCGGCGCGTGCCAGGGAGGCGAACGTGCCCGCGCCGTGTCCAGGCGCCGCACCCAGCGTCCGCACCGAGAACCCACGCGCCGCCAGGCCGTCGGCGATGGCCGGGCCGGTTAGCCGGTCCGGCGCGTTCAGGGCGGCGATGCGCGCATACAGGTCGGGCGAGGGTCCCGGTGCCAGGTCCGGCGCGTAGCTGCCGATCGAGGCTGGACCCCGCAGCAGCAGCGGCATGACCAGGCCGACCGCCAGCCCGTCGCCGTCCGCCTGGCCGGGAATGCCGGGCTGCGTGCCGACCGCGCGGTTGAGCCAGCCGCTGGTCAGGCGGTGGTCGGCGCCGGACTCCAGGCAGTCCTGCGCCTCGAAGTGGCTGCGGCTGCGATATCCGGCGGCGACGGCGTGCACCGGCAGCAGCTCCCCGGCCCGGTAGAGGTCGTGCAGGCCCGCCAGCGCCGGATGCAGGCCGTAGAATCCGCCAAGGTCGAGCAGCCCGTCCGGCTGTCCGACGCCGGGTTGCAGCAGCGGCGCGCGCCAGCCGGCCAGGCCGCGGTCGCCGTACGGCACCACCGCGGCGAGCCCGTCCAGGGCGCCGCGCAGGATCACCACCACGAAGCGCTTGTCGTCCGACCCCGCAACGCGCCGGTCGGCGAGGGCGAACGAGACCGGGCCGAGGCTCCAGGCGGCGGACAGGCCGAGCAGGGCGGCGCGTCGGGACAGGATCGGCATCTCAGCGCCTCTGGAACTCGGGAGAGGAGAACAGCAGGGTCAGGGCGTCGCGGCGGTCGCCGGCACCGGCGATCTGCGCGAGCGTGGCCGGACGCAGCGGGCCGCCGAGGCTGGCACGGGCGATCCCGACCGGATCCGTCCCGTCGACGCTGCCGGTGCCGCCGCCCTGGCCGCTGATCCGGTAGCTCCAGTCGACCCGGGCCATCATCGCCGACGGGGACGCCCAGTCGGCAGCGCGGTCCGGCCAGCCGTTCGGCAGCGGCGCCCCCCAGACCGGCTGGCCGAGCGCCTGCATGGTGCCGGCCAGGCCGTGCCCGGCCGCGGGCGGCTGCGGGTCGGCCGGGACGCCGAGCGCGCGCAGGGTGGCGACGACGAGCTCGAAGGGGGTGCGGAACTTGGTGCCCGGCTGCCGGGTGTCCTGCAGCTCGACCAGCGCCAGCGCAACTGCCTGGAGGTCGCCGCGCGTCCGCTGCAGCACCGAGTCGAGCGCTGCCACCGCCTGCGGGGCCGGCGCGTCGGACACGAAGTGCAGCGCCAGCTTGGCTGCCAGGTGTCGAAAGGTGGCGGGATGGCTGCCGAGACAATCGAGCGCCAGGATGCCGCCGGCCTCGCCTTCCGGAAAGCTGCGGCCCATCAGGGTCTTCGGGCCTGGTTCGTGCGCCCGGTCGCGGAACAGGTAGCCGGACTCCGCGGCGCCGTGGTCCACCGACCAGCCGGTCAGGATTGCGGCGAACGCCGTCACGTCGGCCTGGCCGTAGCAGCCCGATCCGGCGCCGACCGTGTGCAGCTCCAGGCACTCGCGCGCTAGGTTCTCGTTCAGGCCGCGCCCACCATTGCGGCCAGCCGGGCTGTCCGGGCCGACCGACCCGACGTTGTCGAGATACATCAGCATCGCCGGATGGCGCATCACCGCCAGCAGCATGTCGCCGAAGCGGCCGAACACGTGCGGACGGATCGCCTCGCGCACGAAGCTGCCGGCGATCGGCCGGATCTCGCCTCGGCGGGTGCTGACGGTGAAGTGGTTGGCCCAGAACCAGACCAGGCGCTCGCGGAACGGCGCTTCCGAGTCGAGCAGCACCGACAGCTGCGCCTGCGCCTCGGCACGGTATAGCGGCTCGACCAGCGACTCGCCCGGCGGCGGCCGCAGCCGGCGCTGCTCGCGCAACAGCACCAACCCGTCCGCGGTGCGGGGCAGCGTGTCCGGGAACCGCACCGGATCGGGACCGGTTACCTGGCCGCGCAGCCAGCCGCACGGATCGGCAGGCACGGCATCCCCTGGTCGGGCGCCGAAGCCGAAGCGGGCCAGGACCTGGGCGGCGTCGAGCTGCATCGCGGCAGCGTTCCATGGCGAGGCAGTACGCGCGGTATCGTCGTGTGACGAAGCCTGTCAGGTGGCGCGCTCGTCCCGGAACGCGTCGGCGATCCGCCGCACCGTGCCCGCTTGGTCCACCAGGAGCAGGTCGAAGCGGATGCAGTCCTGCTGCCAGCCCGGGTTGCGTGCGAGCAGGATCGCGGCCGCGTCGAGCAGCCGGTGCTGCTGGCGCAGGCTCAGCGCCATGGCCGCTTCCGACAGCGCCGGACGCGCCTTGACCTCGACGAAGGCCAGCACCGCGGTGTCGTCCGTCACCCTGGACGCCACGATGTCGATCTCGCCGGCGGGGGTACGGGCGCGCCGGGCCAGCACGCTCCAGCCGTCTGCGACCAGCGCCGCACAGGCCGCGTCCTCGGCGCGCATCCCGGCCTCCCACGCGACCCGACCGCGCCGGTGCCGCACGGGTGATGGGGCCACGCTTGTCAAAGCCGGGCCGGATGCGCATCGTCGCGGCGCCGCCGTTCGTCGTGGGGTTCCGTCCGGCCTCGGCAAGGCCATCTCTCCCGCTTCATGGAGTGGCGAAGCTTGCGCGGCATTCCTTTCCGTTCCGTTACCGGATCATGACGGACGCGTTCCGGATGCTGCTCCACCTGCTCTGGCCGGCGCGGCTGGTGCTGTCGGTGCTGGTCACGCTGCACGTGCTGCGCACCAAGCGTGACATCGGCTCGGCGATCGGCTGGATCGGGTTGGCCTGGCTGGCGCCGCTGATCGGGACGGCGCTCTACGTGATGTTCGGCGTCAACCGGGTGCGTCGGCTGGCGCGCCGCCTGGGACGGGCGCGCCGCTGGTCGAGCCGGCACGGCGTGTCTACCGGCAAGCGGCAGCTGGACGGCGAGTACGCGCTGCTGGCCGAGGCGGTCGGGCGGCTGACCGGCCGGCCGCTGCTGGGCGGCAACGCCCTGCGCCGGTTCCATGACGGCGACAGCACCTATCCGGTCATGCTGGCGGCGATCGAGGACGCCAGCCGGACGATCCTGCTGTGCTCCTACCTGTTCCACGACGACGCGGTGGGCGGGCGCTTCGTCGATGCGCTGGTCGCGGCCCATGCGCGCGGCGTGCAGGTGCGCGTGATGGTGGACGGGATCGGCAGCGGCTACCTGCGCTGCCGGGCAGCCGCACGGCTGCGGGCCGGGGGCGTGCCGACCGCGCGCTTCATGCACTCGGTGTGGCCGTGGCGCATGCCGTTCATCAACCTGCGCACCCACAAGAAGATCCTGGTGGTGGACGGTCGCCTCGGCTTCACCGGGGGGATGAACATCGCGGTCGAGAACGTGCTCCGGTTCCGGCCGAGGCACCCGGTCTCGGACACCCATTTCGAGCTGCGCGGCCCGATCGTGCACCAGCTGAGCGAGGCGTTCGCCAAGGACTGGTCGTTCGGCACCGGCCAGGAGATCGACGACCCGGTGTTCTTTCCCGACCAGGAGGAGGTCGATCCGTCCTGCGGCGACGCGCTGATGCGCGTGGTCACCTCGGGGCCCGACAGCGACCTGGAGAAGATCGAGTTCGCGATGATGCAGGCAGTCGCGATGGCACGCCGCTCGATACGCATCATGACGCCGTACTTCCTGCCCGACGAGCGGCTGCTGACGGTGCTGGCGATGGCGGCGATGCGCGGCATCGAGATCGACGTGGTGATGCCGCTCGCCAGCAACCAGAAGCCGGTGGACTGGGCACGCAGCGCCAACAACGGGCCATTGCTGGATGCCGGCGTGCGGCTGTGGCTGTCACGGGCGCCGTTCAACCATTCCAAGCTGATGACCATGGACGGACGCTGGGCGCTGATCGGCAGCTCCAACCTCGACGTGCGCAGCCTGCGGCTCAACTTCGAGCTCAACGTCGAGGTCTACGATGCCGCCGTCACCGCCGGGATCGAGTCGTTCATCGCCGAGCATCGCCACGTTAGGCTGACGCACCACGACCTGGACAAGCGGCGCTTCCCGGTCCGGCTGCGCGATGCCAGCGCCCGGCTGATGCTGCCCTACCTGTAGGCCGCGACACCCGGCTGGTGATGGTGGTGGTGGCGCGCCCGGGCGCGGAGCACCACGCGTATCGGGTGGTGATCGGAGGGCAGGTGCGGCAGCACCCGCGCCTCCACGCAGTCCAGGCCGCGGGCGAGGCAGCGGTCGAGCCGGATCGGCACCATGTCGGCCATGCGGTGGGTGGCGCCCCTGGGGCCGACGTCGCGGAAGCCGGGCAGCAGCGCCGGCCCGAGCAGGTTGAAGTCGCCCAGCACCGCGCCGGTCGGCGGCAGCAGGGTGGCGATCAGGCGCAGCTGCCGCCGGTTCAGCATCTGGCCGTGCGACAGGTGGACGTTGGCCACCGAGAACGGGCCGATGTCGATCACCTGGCACACCCGCCGGATCAGCGTGCCGGGCTGCAGCGGGTGCACCGTGGGGGCGCTGCGGAACGGATGCGGGCTCCAGCAGGCGACGCCGTGGATGCGGCCGGGAAGCGGCGAGCGGGCGTAGTGGCCGCCGATCCGGTCCTGCAGGCGGTCGATCGCCATGGTGGCCTCCTGCATCAGCAGCAGGTCCGGCCGCTCGGCGTCGATCAGCCGCACCACGTCGTCGAGCGACGCGCCCACCGTGCGCAGCAGGTTCCAGCTGACGATCACGCGGCCATCGGTGTCGTCGGCCGGCTCCCGGATGTGGACGGGAGGGGCGGGGGGAAGGTCGCGCATCGGGCGGTATAGCGTCACGGCGGGCGGATCGTTCCGCTCGACCGTCGCCTCACGCATCCGGCGTGACGATGGCGGCCTGGCCGGAGGCGAACTCGACCACCAGGGTGTAGCCGAGCCCGAGCAGCACCGGGCCCAGGAAGATGCCGAGGCCGCCGAAGGCCAGCACCCCGCCCAGCACGCCGAGCAGGGTCAGGAGGTAGGGCAGCTGCGCACCGCGGGCGATGAACACCGGGCGTATCACGTGGTCGGCGCCAGAGATCGCCAGCACCCCGTAGGCGGCCAGGAAGATGCCCCAGCCGAGGTGGTGCGACATGGCGAGCCAGATCGCCGCCGGGATCCAGACCAGCGGTGCGCCGATCGGCAGCACGGCGACAAAGGCGGCGATGCCGCCGAACAGCACCGGGCTCGGCACGCCGGCGATGGTGAAGCCGATCCCGGTCAGGATGCCCTGCACGATCGCGGTGCCGAGGATGCCGTACACGGTGCCGCGCACCGTGCTGCCGGCCACGCCGAGCAGGCGGCCGGCATGGGCGCCGGCGATTCGGCGGATGATCGCCGACAGGGTGTTGCCGAGCGCGTCGCCGCTGATCCAGAAGAAGAAGCCGATGAACAGCGCCAGCACCAGCTGCAGCAGGCCGCTCGCGATCTGCACCAGCACGGCCAGGATCCGCTCGGCGATGATGCCGACATAGGGCTGCAGGGTGGCGCCGACCTGGCCGAGGTCGACCGACCAGCGATGCAGGGTCTCGGTGAGCTGGTGGCCGACCAGCGGCACGCGGGCGATCCAGTGCGGCGGCTCCGGCAGGCCGATGGCGGCCAGCCCCATCGCCGCGTGCAGCACGCCTGGCGCGTCCGCCACCCCGGCCGAGGCGACCAGCCCCAGCGGCAGCACCACCAGCAGCGCCGTCATGACCATCATCAGGAACGCGGCAGGGAAGCGGCCGACATGGCTCCGCGCCCGGACGAACACCGGCCAAGTGGCGAACACCAGGATCGCCGCCCACAGGATCGCCGAAAAGAACGGCTGCAGCACCAGGACGCAGCCGGTGGCGACTCCGCCCAGCAGCAGCCCCATCATGATACGCTCCGGCATCACGGGCGGATCCGGCTCCGCTGCGGGCGTGACGAGGGTCGTGCGATGACCTGTCGGTCACGCGATGAGGTTGAAATCATCATGAAGACGAAATCGTTATAGCCAATCCCCAGCTTGATCTGTATCGTTAGTTTTGTGTGAAACACACATCCTGAAACGCCTTCCCGCGAGCCTCGGTCAGGACACCCCATGCGCCTCAACGAAATCGGCCAGCAGTTGCGTGCCTACCGCATTGAATCCGGAATGCGCGCCGAGGAGATCGCCGCACGCCTCGGCGTGTCGCGCGCAGCATTGTATCGCTACGAGAAGGGCGAAGTCATCAAGCTGGACACGGTCCAGCGCCTGGCCGAGCTGCTCAAGATCTCGCCGCTGTCCCTGCTCGGCATCGGCGTCGAGTACTACAGCCGCTCGGTGGGCTTCTTCGAGCGGCTGCGCCAGGTCGAGGAGACCGCAGACCAGATCCTCCAGGTCGGGCTGCCGTTCTGCTACCTGGTGACCTCGGACAGCTTCGACCTCACCCTCACCGAAAGCCTGTTCCAGGTCGCCGACCTGGCCGGCGAGGACGCCGCCGCCTCGCGTGCGGTGGCCGAGCAGGTGCTGGGCATCCTGTCCGCGCGCAAGCGGATCTACCAGTCGCGCCGGCCCGGCATCATCGCCATCCTGCCGGAGCAGGCGCTGCAGCAGCTGCTGCAGGACGGCATCTGCGCGGGTTTGAAGCTGGACGAGCCGCTGCGCCGGCGCTGCCGCGCCATCGCGGCCGCCGAGGTCGAGGCGATCGCCAACCTGCTCGAGACCGAGCCGATGGGGCTGCAGTTCAGCCTGCTTCCGGATGCGGCGCCGAGCACGAGCTGCGTCCTGCTGCGCCAGCGCGACCGCGCCACCGTGGCGATCAACCCGTTCCGCAGCGACTCCGGCTGCACGGTGCCGACCGGCGTGTCCATGGTCACCGGCGCGCCGGAGGCGGTGGCGACGCACCAGCGGGTGATCGAGGGGATGTGGCGCGACTCGACCAAGGGCAAGGCGGCGGCCGAGCGGGTGCACGCCCTGCTTGCGGCGCATCGCGTCCAGTGATCTAGACTTTCCTCCACGCCGGGCCCCGGTCCGGCGTCAGCAGGACCAGGCCGGGGCGCACCGCGCGACCGGTCCGGTCGGGAGGATCGTTGCATGGGCCCGCTCGTTTCCACGGCCGAACTGGACCTGGCCCTGGCCGGGCGGACCGGCATGGCGGTGCTCGATGCCACTACCCTGCTGCCGGGCGAGCATTTCGATCCCCGGGCGTCGTTCGCGCAGGCGCATCTTCCCGGTGCGCGTTTTCTCGACCTCGACGCGTTCTCCGATCCGGAGGGCGCCCTGCCGCACATGGTGCCGAGCCAGGGAAGGTTCGCCCGACTCGCCTCCGCCCTCGGCGTGTCCAGCGACACCGAACTGGTGCTCTACGATCAGACCGGGGTGGCGTCGGCGGCGCGCGCCTGGTGGCTGTTCGGGCTGTTCGGCCACGACCGGGTGCGCGTGCTCGACGGCGGCCTGCCGCGCTGGCGCGCCGAGAACCGGACTCTGGAGCAGGGCGAGCCGGCGCCGGTGCAGGAAGGCCGATTCGTGCCGGCGTTCCGGGCGCGCCGCCTGGCTGGCCTGGGCGACGTGGCGGAGCTGTCGCGCGGCGCCGGCGCCCGCCTGCTGGACGCCAGGAGCCGCGGCCGATTCGAGGGCACCGCGCCGGAACCCCGCGCCGGCCTTCCCGGCGGCCACATCCCCGGCGCCGTCAGCCTGCCGTTCGGCGAGCTGCTGGCCGGGGACGGACGCTTCCTGCCCCCCAAGGCGCTGCGCGCGCGCTTCGCGGCCGCAGGAGTCGACGAGGGCGTCCCGGTGGTGACCAGCTGCGGCTCCGGCCTGACCGCCTCGGTGCTGTCTCTGGGCCTGGTCGTCGCCGGCCTCGCGCCGGGCGCGCTGTATGACGGTTCCTGGACCGAATGGGCGCAGGCGCCGGTGCCGCGCGAAACCGGAGCAGCACGATGAGCGGCATCGACGACCTGCCGGTGCCGGATGACGGCTGGTCCGACCTGACCGCGAAGATGGTGCGGCTCGGACGCCCGTCCGGCACCGAGCCCGGCTTCGTCAACGCGCCGGTGTCGCGCGGCTCCACCGTGCTCTACGAGAGCATGGACGCGATGCGTGCCCGCTCGGCGCAGCGCTACGAGCACGCGCTGATCTACGGCGCCATGGGGGGGCCCACGCAGTCCCTGCTCGAGGAAGCGATCGCCGCGATCGAGGGCGGCCGGCACACCCAGGTGGTGTCTTCGGGGCTCGCCGCCTGCACCACGCCGCTGCTGGCCTTTCTCGGCGCCGGCGGCCACTGCCTGATGCCGGACAGCGTGTATGGCCCGACGCGGCGGTTCTGCGACAGCATGCTGCGTCGCCTCGGGATCGAGACCACCTACTACGACCCGCTGATCGACCGGGACAGCCTGCACGCCCTGATGCGCCCCACCACCCAGGTGCTGTTCGCGGAAAGCCCCGGCAGCCACAGCTTCGAGGTGCAGGATGTGCCGATGCTGGCGCGCGTGGCGCACGAGCACGGCGCCAAGCTGATGCTGGACAACACCTGGGGAATCCACGTGTTCCAGCCCTTCGAGCACGGCGTCGACGTGTCGATCCAGGCCCTGACCAAGTATCCGGCCGGACACGCGGATGCGGTGCTGGGCGCGGTGACGGTGGTCGACCAGGCCGACTGGGTGGTGCTGCGCGACTCGGTGGTGCAGCTCGGGCAGTACGCTTCGCCCGACGAGTGCTGGCTCACGCTGCGTGGCCTGCGTACCATGGGGGTGCGTCTGGAACGGCAGTCACGCTCGGCGCTGCTGGTCGCGCGCTGGCTGCAGGACCGGCCGGAGGTCGCCCGCATCCTGCATCCGGCGCTGCCGGATTGTCCGGGGCACGGGTTCTGGACACGGGACTTCCGCGGCGCGTCCAGCCTGTTCGGCGTGGTGTTCGACCGCCGCTACGCCGCGAGCGCGGTCGAGGACATGGTGGCGGCCCTGGCGGTGTTCGGGCTCGGAGCGTCCTGGGGCGGCTACGAGAGCCTGGTGCTGCCGACCACCGGCATCGTCAGCCGGACCGCGAACACGACGACGCCGGCCCTGCCCGGACCGGCGCTTCGGCTGCATGTCGGTCTGGAAGCGCCGGAGGAGCTGATCGCCGACCTCGAAGGCGGCCTGGCCGTGCTTCGCGCCGCCTCCGGCTGAGGCGAGGGAACGCGGCCTAGTGGTTCTTGCCGCGCCCGGTCGCCGCCTGCAACTCGTCGATCCGCTTCGAGGCTTCCCCCTTCGTCAGGGTGTCGTCGAACGGCTCGCCTGCCTCCTCGGACAGGGTCTTGAGGTAGGAGGCCTGGGCGCCGGTCATGGTCTCCTTGCCGGTGGTCCAGTCGTCGGGGTTCTTGACGGTGTTCGACGGAACGTCCTGCTCGTCCACCGCGTCGGTCTTCGGGTTTGTGCTCATGGACAGGCCAACGAGCAAGTACCCGTTTTGTTCCGTGGTTCACCGAAACGTCAGGCTTCCGACCTGCGGCGGTAGACCAGCGCCTCGGCGACGTGCGGGCGCTGCACCGCCTCGCACCCTTCGAGGTCGGCGATGGTGCGCGACACGCGCAGCAGGCGGGTGAAGCCGCGGGCGGACAGGCGCAGCCGGTCCCCCGCCTGCTCGCTGAGCGCGCGTGCCTCCTCGTTCAGGACGAACTGCTCGGGCCCGGTCTCGGCGTTGCACAGCCCGTCCTGCCGCCGGTGCTGCCTGGCACGGCTGCAGGCGATCCGGGAGGCGACGTCGCAGCTCGGCTCGCCCGCCGGCGCGCGCGCGATCTCCGACGCCGCCACCGGGCGCATCTCCACCGTGAGGTCGATGCGGTCCAGCATCGGCCCGCTGATCTTGGCCATGTACTCCTCGCCGCAGCGCGGCGCGCGACGGCATTCGCGGCCGGGATCGCCCAGGTGGCCGCAGCGGCACGGGTTCATCGCCGCCACCAGCTGGAACCGGGCGGGGTAGGTGTAGTGCCCGGCCGCGCGGGCGACGGTGGTGCGTCCGGTCTCGATCGGTGCGCGCAGTGCTTCCAGCGACTGGCGCGGCAGCTCCGGCATCTCGTCCAGGAACAGCACGCCGCGATGCGCCAGGCTGACCTCGCCGGGCTTGGCGCGCGGGCCCCTGTGAGTTCCATCGATTGGTTGGAGTGGGTCCACCATTCCCCAATGAGTTAGCGCGTCCAAAGACAGCGCTTCTCTGGATTCTGAACAGCGATAGGCTGGACGAATGCACGAATCACAGCGAAAGGTTGGACAAATGTCCAGCGGGTCTGCCAGGGCCATCAAGCCTGGATACCGCGGCATGCGCGGCCATGTCGTCGTGCTCGGTGCGAAGGTTCAGCACGAGTCGAACCTCGAGCGAGACTTCCTCCTCCAGATGACGCTCGATCGCACCCTCATCGCGATCACCGAACAGCCGATCACGCTTCCCTTCATGGGAGCACGGGGAATGACGAAGTACACGCCGGACTTCCTCACGACCCATCGCGGCCCATCCGAAACCAGGCTCCTGATCGAGTGCAAGGAGCGCAAGACGCTGTGGGCCGAGTGGCGCACGCTCAAGCCGTGCCTGAAGGAAGGACGGCGCTACGCGCGCGAGAACGGCATGCAGCACCTCATCCTGACCGAAAGGGAAATCAGGACGCCGGCGCTCGCAGCGGCGAGGTTCCTGAAGCCGTTCGGCCGCCTCCCGCGAGACGAGGGCGTCGAGGAGCATCTGGTGCACAGGCTCGCGATCATCGGGCCCGCGTCTCCGGCCAAGCTGCTGGTCGCGGCCTATGCGTCGGATGCCAACCGCACCCAGGCCATCGGCTACATCTGGAAGCTGATCGGTGAATGGCGCATCGAGGCGGACCTCAACATGTCCTTGACGATGGACACGCTGATCTGGATCGACATGGACGGCGGTTGGCGCCGATCCGACCCGTACTCCTGGCGTCCGATCGGCCTGAGGGTCAGCGCTGCGCGGGGTCGGTTGGCCGGACCGCCTTCGGAATGGTGCCGAGGCCAGTCATGAACCACCAGGCGAAGTTCCTGTACGTCGGACCCGGCGCGATCGTCTCGTGCGACGGCCGGACGTATCGGATCGACAAGATATTGGACCACACCACGCTTCTCGGCCAGGACGTCGTCACGAACGAGTGGACGCACCTCAAGTCGTTGCGGGTGACGATGCCGCCCAACGACGGGCCGTCCCGGCCACCCGTGCCGGACCTGGTCACCCACGGTCCAGGCTACGAAGTCGCGCAGGGTCGATACCAGAGCATCAAGCCCCTGCTCGAGGCGTTCCCACGCACGGTCGAGGCGGTCAAGGCGGCCGCTGCGGCGGCCGGGGTGGGCCGCGCGACGATCTACGACTGGTTGAGACGTTACGAGGATTCGCCGCAGCTTTCGTCATTGATCCCGGGCACGCGCGGCGTGGACAAGGGTGGCAAGAAGCTCGACCCGAGGGTCGAGGCGATCATCGAAGCGGCGATGGTGAACACCCACCGGACGAAGCAGCTGCACCGCGTCCGCGAGACCTATCTCGAGGTGTGCAAGATGTGCAGGAAGGCCGGCTTATCCAGCCCGCACGAGAACTCGGTCCGTGCTCGGGTCGCTGCCCTGCCGCGCGCCCGTACCCTCCGCGAGAGGGGAAGGCGCGACGAGGCGCGTGACCGCTTCGATCCGATACGCGGCCGCTTCCCGAACGCCGATTGGCCGATGTCCGTTGTCCAGGTCGACCACACCCCGGGGAACGTGGAACTCGTCGACGACGAGATGCGGTTGCCGCTCGGAAGACCATGGATAACGGTGGCGCTCGACGTCTGTACTCGGAAGATGGTCGGCATCTACGTCTCAATGGAGCGCCCCAACGCCTCGACAACCGGCAACTGCATCGCATTGGCGATGCTGCCCAAGGGCGAGTACCTCAAGCGGCTCGGCATCGACGCGGTATGGGACGGCTGGGGGGAGATCGGCGTCCTGCACATGGACAATGCCAAGGAGTTCCGCGGCAAGGTCCTCACGCGCGCTTGCGTGGAATACGGCATCGACCTCCAGCTCCGGCCGGTGAAGACGCCGCACTACGGCGGTCATATCGAACGCCTGATGGGCACGATGGCCGGAGAGCTCCGCAAGCTCGACGGCACTACCTTCGCCGACCCCGAGGAACGCGGCACGTATGACTCCCAGAAGGAGGCGACCATGACCTTCTCAGAATTCGAGCGCTACATCGTGAAGTGGTTCGTGAAGAGGTACAACACCGAGCGCCATTCAACCTTGGACATGTCGCCCAATGCCGCGTGGGATCTCAAGGCAGCGACGCGCCTCGACGGGCAGCCCAGTGGGCTGGTTCAAGGACCGCCGAAGGACCCCGAACGGTTGCGGCTCGACTTCATGCAGTTCGAGTACCGCACCGTGGGACGACCCGGAATACGCATGAAAGGCATCACGTTCTGGGACGACGTTCTGAAGCTGCGGATCGAGGAACCGGATCCGGTGCACAGGAAGTCCAAGCGCAAGTTCCTGATCAGGCAGGATCCACGCGATATCACGCGCATCTGGTTCCTGGATCCCGACACGCAGCTCTACAGGTGCATCCCGACTAGGGATCTCGGTCGTCCCGCCGTGAGCCTCTGGGAATGGCGCGCGATCAGGCAGCATCGCAAGGACCATGGCAAGGCGACCTTCGACGAGGACGCGATGTTCGAGACGATCGAGGAGCTGCGGCGGGACCGGGAGAACTCGCTCGCCAAGACCAAGGCGGCGCGGCGACATCACCAACGTGCCAAGGCGGCAGGGAAGCACGGCGCGGCCGCCCGTGCCCGAGAGGCGGCCGACGCGCGGGTCGTGAGGGCCGATCCGGCGGTCGATGACGAGGGGACGCCCGGAACCGGTTCGGACGCTCCTTTCATCGGACCGCTCGAACCGTTCGACGATATCGAGTTCTAAACCACCTCCGGGCTTGCTGAGGGCGATGGAAGAACGTATCGAGAACAAACGTGGAGGTTGCCATGGATGACAGGGTCGTTCCCGAACCTACGGGATCGCGCGGACGAGGAACGGAGGCCGGCCGGGCCGGAACCCGCCACCTGCGCGGGAAGGCCATCGAGGCGCTTGACCTCCCCATGGAAGAACGGATCGCGTTCGCCCGCAGCGACCGCTGGCTCGGCTATCCCAGGGCCAAGGAGGCGCTCGAGGCTATGGAGGACCTGCTTGCTCGGCCCCGGACCACGAACATGCCGTGCATGCTCCTGTTGGGCAGGTCCGGCAACGGCAAGAGCACCGTCCTGAAGCGGTTCGCGAAGGCGCATCCGCCGACCGCCAGAACCACAGGGGAAGTCACCGGTCCGGTGATCAGCATGGAGCAGTCAGCAGGCGCCAGCGAGACGGTGTTCTGGACGGACCTGCTCCACGCCTGTGGTATCGCCCACCGCGAAACCGACCATTTCCTGCGCAAGCGCTCGCAGGCGTTCTCCGTGCTCAAGTCGCTCGAAGCCAGGGCGATCCAGATCGACGAGTTCCACAACATACTCTTCGGCTCCGCCAGCGAGCAGCGCCACCTGCTCGGAGTGATCAAGGGCGTCACGAACCTGCTGAGCGTACCGCTGATCGCCACGGGTACGGAGGACGCGGTCCGGCTGCTCGGCGTCGACCCGCAGCTGCTTCGGCGCTTCAGGCAGTTCGCGTTGCCGGTCTGGAGGCTGAACGACGGTCTTCAGAAGTTGCTCAGCAGCTTCGAGGCGATCCTGCCGCTCGCCGAGCCATCGGGCCTGGCGAGCGACGAGATCGTAGGGCGTCTGATGGGCATGGGTGACGGCACCATCGGCACCCTGGCCGAGATCCTGAAGGAGGCAGCCGTGCTGGCGATCCGCAGCGGCCGCGAGAGGATCGACCTCGATGTCCTCTCGAGGGTCACGCCCAACACCAAGGCGGAACGCATGAGACAGGCCGGCATGTTGTGATGCACGGCGGGTGGCCCATCAGGCTGGTGCCGCTCGACAGTGAATTATTGTCCTCGTGCCTCGCGCGCAACGCCTACGCGCACGGCTCCACGCCCTACCGGTTCCTCAACATATTCTGGGAGCACGATCCAGTGTGGAACCGTGATTTCGACCGAGGACCCGAAGGGCTATCCAGGACCTGTCGTAGATCCGGTGCACTTGATTGGCCCGCCGACATAGCGGGGAGGCTCGGTCTGCCGCGCGGGGTGGTGGAGCACGCGAGCCTGGCCGGATGGCGCGCCCGGCTGGCCGGACCACGATGGCCAGCAGGCGACACGCCGCTCGTGCTGTCCGCCGGTGTCCACCACCGCACCAGGACCCGGCACGCCCTCCAGTTCTGCCCGGAGTGCCTGGCCGAGGGCACACCCTACTTCCGAAAGGAATGGCGGCTCGCCTTCGTGGTCATCTGCCCGGGTCATCGGCGGGCGCTGATGGATGGGTGCGGCCACTGCGGAGCACCGGTGGTGCCGCACAGGTCCTTCACCGGTGGAGTGACGGGCTGTCATGCATGCGGCCTGCAGATCATGGGAGGAGGGAGCACGAGGACGGCATCGCTGGTTCCGGAGCGGGCCTCGGCCACGCAGACGGCATTGCTCGCGACATTGCGGGACGAGACATGGGAAGGATCGGGACCCTGGCGAGACCGCGACGTGTTCGATGTCGTACGCTGCCTCATCGCAGTGTCCGCTCCGGACCAAGTGCACGCACGCCTCCGGGCTGTCTTCGGCCTCGGCGACTTACGGAAGGAAAACGATAGGCTCCGCTTCGAGCAGTGCCGTCACGTCGTGCGCACGCCGTGGTTGGAACTGGTCGCAGCCTGGATGTTCGACTGGCCGCGATCGTTCCGCGACGGAGCCGACGCGGCCGGGCTGTCCCGGCGCAGCTTCGCGCGATCACGCGTGCCCGCCGAACTCGCCGACGAGGTCGCGCGGCTCCCGATCGGCGTCACCCGCGACCGGACGTGGGTGCCCATCCTGGACGAACCGGTCCTGAGGCGGCTGCGCCGCACGGACCCGGCCGCCTATTCGCGGGAGCGGGCCGCCCGCATCCTGGACGCCTGCGGCAGGACGCCATGACGGCCGGCGCCGCCGCGACCCGTGACTGCGTCCGGTGCGGCAGGGCCTTCGGCGGCAAGGCGGGCAGGATGGTTGGCGGCCGGCCGGCTTGCCCATCCTGCGCGAACGTGCTGCGCGAGCCGAGGCCGTGCGCCGCGTGCGGCCGGATGACGAACCGGCTCATGCTGTCGAGCGACCACGAGGATCGCGTGTGCGAGCCATGTGCGCGCCTCAAGACGCACGCGACCTGCTCGATCTGTCGCCGCCACCGCCCGGTGAGGCACCGGGACGATGCCGGCCGTCCCACGTGCACCGACTGCGGCGCCGATCCCCCGGTGACGCACGGTTGTCCGGCTTGCGGCAACCAAGTGTCCGGAGCGGGAAGGGCCCGGTGCTACGACTGCGCCCTCGCCGACCGCGTCGTTGCGCGGGTGGCGGCGGAGGCGGCGGGGTTCCACCAGGACTGGGTCCGGGACCTGTTCGTGGCCTTCTGCGGCTGGGACGGGCTGCGCCGGGCCCGCGGCGACATGCCGCGCCACATCGGGACCTACGCCCGCTTCTTCAGCGTCATCGACCGCGCGTGCGGGTCCGTGGGCGAGGTTTCGCAGGAGCGGCTGCTGGAAATGCACGGGGCGGAAGGCCTCCGCCGCGGCTTCCAGATCGTCGGCTTCCTCGCCGGCCGCCTTCGGCTGGGATGGGATGCCGATGCGGTCGGCGCATCAAGCGAGCGCCGGCGCGTGGAGGTGACCATGGCGGCGGCGCGGGGCGAGCCTTGGGCGGCCGACCTCGTCGCCTACCGGACGCACCTCGCCACCGGCCGCCCGATCGCGCCGAACACCATGCGCATGTACGTGGCCGCCGCCGCGGCACTGCTCCGCGCTGCGGACGTGCGGGGTGCGTCGGATCTCACGCGGCGGCACGTCGCGCGGCACCTGCGGCGGTTGCCGGGTCGCGGGATGAATGTCCTGCGGTTCCTGTCCTGGGTAGCCGACCGAGCGGGGCAGGACTTCGATCCCATCCCGGCGCGCCGGACGTCGCCGCGGAAGCACGAGGGGACCACGATCCGCAAGGCTGCGGTCCTGATCGACCGGCTCGGAGCGGCGAAGGGACAGCGCGAGCATCGGGCACTGCTGGCGGGGGCCATCTCGGTGGTGCACGGGCTGCCGCTGAAGGAGGTACTCGCGCTCCGCCGGGTGCGTGGCAGCGGCAGAAACATCCCCACCACCCGGCGCCGTGACATGCTGGTCGAACTCGCCGGGCCGCTGGCAGCGGCATTCGAGGATATCGCCTCCGAAACCCGCGGCCTCGCCTTCCCGGGCCGCAACGGGCTCCAGCCGCTCAGCCCGTCAACCGTCCGACACCATATCGCGGGATGGCATCGCCGCCTTCGCGGCGGATACGGGATCGCCGATGACCGCGCACCCTGACGCGGTGACCCCAGACGCCGTGCCGCCTCGGTCCCGGTCGCCCGGCCACTTGGACGGGCTGGGCAATTGCATGGGTCTGTCGAGATGTTCCTTTCACCGGGCGACGGATTGCCCGCATCTAAATATTCGGCCGACAGCGGGCGATCGGTGGTCTCGCGGCGGCGCCGTGAACCGTCAGCTCAGGTCCACGATCCGCGAGACGCCGCCGTCGCGGATCGTGACAAACGAGGCACCGCGAAAGACCTCTTCCAGGCCGTCCTCGAAGGGTCTGAAATCGAGAGTTGGGATCCCGATCCAATCGACGTCGAGTGCGCTGCGGTAGCCATCGACGATAGCGGTCCTTACGGTCTGGCTGCGGCTCTCGCGCACGGAGGTAACCCGATAAGCCAACCAGGTGAACGTCCTGCGCCCTTCGTTCCTCTTCGACTACCCGGCGTTCGACATGTTCTCGAACACGATTGCGGTAGTGACGCACGCCACGAGGGGAGGCACATTCCTGGATTGTAGGCATTGAGGTGGCTCAAGACGGTCGCCGGCAGCAACTATGGTTCCCAATTACATCCGGCTTCACGATACATCCGCGTCGCCGGGAGGCTGCTCCGGAGGACGGGGATCGTTGTCGGCGAACGTGATGAGGCCGCAGGAGTCCACCGACCGCGACCCCGAAGCATGTCTGGAACCTCCTTCGGCCTGAACTTACCGCGTTGCAAGCACGCCATGCCGCCGGACGACCCGGCGCCGGCGGCTCGCCCTGATGCGGTTCCGGACCCATCATCCAACTACGTAGGCAACGAATCGGGAAAGGACGCACCTTGAGACAGGAGTTCGCCGCCTACCTCGCGCTGATCGGCAGGATGGCGACGGAGACGATCAACCGCGGGGAGAACGACCTCAGCAGCCGGCTCGCGCGGGTCCTGGAGTCGCTCGGCCTCTACACCGTCCTCGACACCGGCGGCGGGGCCGATAGGCGCGGCCGTCCCGACATCTCGTGCTATGTCGACGAGGGTGGCGCCAACCTCGTGACGGCGGCGGACGTCGTGGTCGAAGCCAAGAAGCCGAACGAGGTGGGCGGCCATCCGAACCTCACGGCGGCACTCGTCGATCCGGAAATTTGGTCGGAGAAGTTCGTGAGGTACGTGCGCGCGCACGCGCAGCAGGTCTCCTTCTTCGTGCTCACGAGCTTCGAGCGTTTCCTGGCTGTCCCGATCACGGCCACGATCAGGGCGGCCGCGGCGGGTCCCTGCGCCTCGGAAGACGAAACCCTTAAGGAGGAGGTCCAGCGTCTCGCAATGGAATTCGACCTGCGGGACGTCCACGCGAGGACCGAGTGGGTCGAGTGGAGCGAAGGGCACCTCAGCGTCGCCGCGCTCCGGCCGCCCCCGCTGTCGACCACGCTGAACCTGACGGCGGTGGCGGACGTACAGGGACTGGAGCACTTCGCCGAGACCCTCGCCGACATCGTGGCAGGGAAGAGGACGTCCGCCAGCTACGGCGCGGCGCTCGTTTCGGCGATCGAGCCGACCGTGGAAGGCATGGACGACCTCGACCGCGGCATCCGCAACAGCCTGTTCCTGCACACGATCGCGCAACATCCCGGGGCAACGGCGGAGACCGCCGCCGACCTGCTGGCGAGCGACTTCAAGACCGAGCTCGCCGGCTTCGTGGCGGCCAGCGTTCACTCCCTTGTCGGACGGCTGTTCGCCTTCAAGACGATCGAGGACTGCTTCGGCCCGGACGACGACGTCCCGTTGATCGAACGCGAACTGCGGATCTTCGATACGGACCGCTACGACGCCCTCGCGCCCGACGCGCTCGCACCCGCCATGTTCGAGGCGATGCATCGGCTGGCCGAAGCCGGCAATCCCGTCATCCGCGGTCTCGCCGCGGACGGCCGGTTTTACGACTGGATCGCGACCGAGGTCGATCCGGCCGCGTTCCGGCGCCTAGTCGCGCACTTCTTCGCCCATGACCTGGAGGAACTCGACGGCGATCTCCTGGGCCGCTTCTTCGAGATATACTCGCAGCGCGTGAACCGGCGCCTGCGAAAGGAGCGGGGTCAGTACCACACGCCCATGCCCATCGTGGGCTTCATGTGGCGATGGGCCTTGTCGGTGGCTCGGGATGCGGGCGGCCTGGACAACCTGATCGCCCTGGATCCGGGCGTGGGCTCCGCAGCATTCCTCGTGGAGGGCGTCCGCCAGTTGGACGACGCCGGCATCCCGCGGTTCTGGGAACGCCTGTATGGTTTCGACATCGATGCCCAGGTGCTCGGGGCGGCCCAGACAAACCTGTACCTCGCGATCCTCGGGAGGTTGTCGCGCGCGGAAGCGGACGAGGTGGGTGAACTCAGGCTATACCCAACCGATGCCCTCGATCCGACGAACGGCACGAGGCTCCGGCAATACCTGCCCCTCTATGCGCCCGGTCTCAGGGAGTTCTTGACGGCGCGCATCGAACTCAGCGAACAGGTCAAGCGGGCCAATCGCTTCGATCTGGTAATCGGCAACCCTCCCTACCTCAACAATTCCAACCGCACCCTGGCCCAGGTGGCGAACGCCTTCCCCCGGCTCCTGGCGACGTCCAGGGCGAACGCGCGAGCGAAAACACGCAATATCCGCGATGACTACGCATGGTTCTTCGCGGCGGCAGACTACTACATCAAGGGAAGCGGGCTGATATGCTTCGTGGTCTCGGACTCGTTCTGCTACGCCCGCAGCTACCAGTTCTTCCGCCTCGACGTGCTGCGCCTCTACAAGGTGCACGGCGTGGTGCGCCTCGGTGCGGGAGTGTTCGCGGACGTGGGGCCGAGAACGACGTTCGTCCTGATCCTCCTGGAGCGGCTGCCCGAACCGCGGCGGCCCGACGAGCCGCCGCAAGCGTTCGGTTGCATCGACCTCGCGCCGCTCGCGCTGGCCGCCGATCCGGCCGATCTCGGCACTGAGGACGATCCGCGACTGCGCGCCCTGGCCGGATCCCCGAACGGGATCGCGGGCCTCCCGGCCGGTACAACCGTCACCCCATCTGCAGGGGACCTGCACGCCTTCTACCCCATCCACCCGGTCGTCGCCCGCGTGAGGGCAGCCGGCCCGCACATGCACGAGGTGACCAAGGGAGAATCCCGTTTCTTCCTGAAGAAGTGGCCGGGCCTCCTGACGGCCTTCGACGACCTCCTGAGGGGCGACACCCGAACCGCACTGGACAGGAGGATGCGTACTTTCCTCACGCTCGCTGCGCCAGGCGGCCCTACTGCACCGGACTCCGACGCACTTCGGGAGTTCGCGCACGAGCATGGCCTGGACCAGGAAACGGTCTCCCGCAGGCTGTTCCCGATGATGCTCCTGGCACGGCAACGCGAAGTACGATTCGAGGAGGAAAGGGTGCGTAGGGCTCTGTCGGGAAATGCACCCGACGAGGCGGATTGGTATCCCGATGCCGACCAGACGACCTGGATCTATTACGAGCCGAGGCTCACGGTTCCTCGCAATTTGTTAGAGGGAAAGGACCCGGGCTACGGCACGATGACGCAGTGGAGGGGGCACAACTCCCACCAAATCGTACCGAAGTTGGCCTACACCTCAAGCGCCAACCCGAGCCGCGGACTCAAGGCCTTCGTCCTGCACGATACATGGCTCGTCAAGCTGCACGGCGGCCAGCGCCAACAGTTCAACTACACCGGCCTGGAAAACAGCACCGAGCAGAGGCGTTTGGACGGAGTCCCGAACAATTTGGGCGTGGAGGCGTCGGGGCTCTGGCGGGCGCTCGAGGACCGTGGGCGCCGAGAGGACGATCTCCTGTTCTACGTCGCGTCGCTCTACAACTCGGAGACCGCGAGGTTGTTCATGGCCGCGGGCGGTCGCGACCTTCTCAACATACCGACGGATCTCCGGCGCATCGACATCGCCGTGGTGGAGCGGTTAGCCGACGCTGGTCGGAGCACGAGGGACTTGCGGTGGCTGGAGATCGGCCTCGCCCGCGACGGACGCTTCGACGCACCGCTCGCCGACGAGCTGTTCGGAGCGGATCGTGAGCTCCTGGGGCTCGTGCCCGCCAGGGCTAGCAATCGCAGGTTCCGCGCCGAGGCGTATTACGTCGCCGGCGAGGAAACCGAGGGGCGCATCATCGCGCGCCTGGAGCAACTACGGGCTGAAACAAGTGGCCTTGTCGAGGATCTCTTCTGGATGTGAGGGCGGCCTCCGGAGGCGAGCGCTGAGGATGAACGTGACCTGCCCACCGTGGATGCCAAGCACGCATTGGGACTATCTGGGTACGACCAATTGCAGCACTTCATCGCCAGCCCGACCTGGGATGGCGCCCCATCGGAACGGTGCTAGTAGGTCAAAGCCGACCAGCTGGTGCTCCGCCAGTGGCGTGAGCAGAACAGGTTCACGATACGTAAGATCGCGTCGTTGTCGAGGGTAGATGCCAGTCAGGTCAGCCGAATGCTTGCAAGACGGTTTCGAACCCTCAGTCACAAGGTCATGCAAACATGCAAAGAATTGGGAATAGACCTTGCCGACCTTGCCTTGTTGGGCGCATCGCCGTACGACCTGGAGAGGAAGGCGTCGGAGTGGCCCGATGTCGAGCGGCGCCTGCATGAGAAATTCCTAGCGGTGTGGGACCATACACCAGCGGACGCAGACAGGCTGGAATTGTTCCTCGATCAGCTTGCTACCTTCCGTCAGGCCAGTCATGTGGAGCAACCATGAGCGGGTTGTCGGCATCACGGGCAATCCGTTGCACGGGCGTCAGGACGCCTTACGAGCACCGCCAGACGCTCCCCCTTATTGCGGTCGATCCGCGCATGGCTCGGTCTCCCTTGGGTCGCCTTGCTAGTCCGTCCGGACCTCCCGTTCCATCTCGCCTTAGCCGGGCGGATGCATCATGACCGTGGCGGACGCGCTCGCGGAGCTAGGCGCTGAGCCGACAGGGCTCCGTCTCTTCGACCACGACGATCCTGGCTTACTTCCCTACGCGACGCTCCTATCTGCCCGTAACGCGGGCGACGAGGACATGTCCGCCGTCCTCGGCGTCTACGAGTGGCAGGACGCGCCGCTAGTGCTCCTCGTCGATGGCGAAGCAATCGGCAATGACCGAGAGCGGCTGAGGCGGGTCCGGCGCCTGGCCGCCTTGCAGGGGGACGCGCCCTACGTCGGGGTCGTGCTTCCTGGCCGTCTCGACGCGTACGAGGTCGGGCTCGACGGCCAAGCCGTCGACAAGGCCTTCGTCGACCTCGGCGCCCCCAGCGGTGCGGCTTCGGTCTTCGCCCGCCTTGGAAACCTCCGGCCCGGCCCGGCGCACGTCAGGGGCGCATGGATCACCAAGGTTGTGCTCGACCTCCTCGGGGGGGTCCTGGGCACCCTGGTCTCGTGCAAGGTCCCCGCGAAGGACGCCATCTCGCTCGCCGGGCGGGCGCTATTCACGAGGTTCCTCGGCGACAGGGGTCTCCTCCCCGAGGAAATACGGCAGAAGGCTGCGGATGGAACCCTACTGGACGGCGTTGAGGCGGCGGGCGGGG
>CAXUDP010000050.1:0-24909 GCA_964249735.1 uncultured Acetobacteraceae bacterium
GTTGATGCCGACCGACTTGCCCGAGCCGGTGGTGCCGGCGATCAGCAGGTGCGGCATGCGGGCGAGGTCGGCATAGACCGGCGCCCCGGAGATGTCCTTGCCGAGCGCCAGGCACAGCCGCGCCGGGTGCTCGATCCAGGCATCGCTGTCGAGCAGCTCGGAGAAGTACACCGTTTCCCGCCGGACGTTCGGCACCTCGATGCCGATCACGTTGCGACCGGGAACGGTAGCGATGCGCACCGCGGTGACCGACAGCGAGCGGGCGATGTCGTCGGCGAGCCCGATCACCCGGGCCGAGCGGATGCCGGGCGCCGGCTCCAGCTCGTAGAGCGTGACCACCGGGCCAGCATGGATGTCGCCGATCGCGCCCTGCACGCCGTAATCCGACAGCACCGTTTCCAGCAGCCGCGCATTGGCCTGCAGGCTGTCCCTCGACGGTCCGACGTCGGAGCGGGACGGCGCCGGCTTCAACAGCGACAACGGCGGCAGCCGCCACTGCCCGGGCGAGGGTGGCGACGCGGCCGGAGCTGCCGGCCGCTTCGCCGGGCCGGGTGCTGCGGCCTGACGCGAAGCAGGGGAGGGCGTCTCGGTCCGCGCTTCCGGCGCCTCTGGCCGACCACCGAGCAGGCGGGCGATCGACCGCATGCTGCCCGGACGGGCGTCCCGCGCCACCGCGGGCGACCCGTCGGGCTGCGGTTCCGCGGCGGGCGGCGCGCCGAGGGGGATCGGCGGCTGTTCCGACGGGGCGGTGCGCGAAGCCTTCAAGGCGCTGCGGGACCGCAGCGGCAGCACCGGCAGGTCGTCCGGCTCCTCGGTGGCGCTCGGCGGCAACACCCAGCCATTGTTGCCGAGCGCGGCGCGCACCGGCGCGGCTTCCGGCCGCTTGCCGCGCAGGCTCGGCTCGCGCCGCTCGGGCGCCACGACGGGAGGGGGGGCCGGGTCGGCGCGGTGCAGGGTTCGGCCGGCCGCGCGAAGCGTCGCCGAGAATGGGGACTCGCCCGGCAGCACGTGGTCGAATTCTTCCTCGTCCTCGTCGAAGCCGGCGCCGGTTCTGGCGGAGGCGGTCAGGCGGCTGCCGCGGCCGCGTGCCATGCCGTAGCGCGCGGTGCGGCGCGCGCCGCGTCCCACCGCACGCCATTCGCCGGCCGACAGGCCGAGGCAGAGCGGGACCAGCACCAGGGCGAGCAGCAGCGCCAGGAGCCAGATCGCAATCCCCCCGACCGGGCCGAGCACGCCGCGCCCGGCTGCGATCGCCGCCTCCGCCAGGGTCACGCCCACGGCACCGCCCGGCCCGGCCGCGTCCGGCCAGCCGGGCCGGGATGCCGGCTGCACGTCGTGCCCGAGCAGCAGGGGCAGGCCGGCCAGCACCGCGGCTGCCACCGGAAGGGCGCACAGCAGCGACACCAGCCGCACGGTCAGGCTGCCGAGCCCGCCGCGCGAGGCGATGCGCCAGGCCCAGGCCAGCAGCGCCAGCACCGGCAGGGCTCCGGCCACACCGAAGAACTGCAGCATCAGGTCGGCATAGGCGGCGCCGACCGGTCCGGCCAGGTTGCTCGGCCGTGCCGTGGTCGCGGTGTCGGGCGAGGGATCGCGCGGGTTGTATGTGAGGAGCGCCACCAGCATGGCGATGGCAAATCCGGCCAGCAGCAGGCCGCCGAGCTCGGCCAGCCGACGACGCATCAGCGCCTGCAGTTGCGGCGAGGCGAACCGCTCCGGAATCAGGCGGCTGGGTAGGGCAACGTGCATGGGCGCGGTTCCAGCCTTCCTTCGCGGATCGCCCGGAGCATAACCCAGAAGCGCCTAGCGGAAGAAGCATCGCGACGGGCGGTCCGGAACCGTGCCGCTCCCCGGGCGATCCGGCAACAGGTCGTATCTGCGTGGACCGGCAACCGGTCACGAACGGCAAGAAAGGTGGTCGTGCTGTCCGACGCTTTCCTTCCGGCCGACGAGGCCAGGCTCGCACGGCCTCCCGGATCCGGCCCGACGATCGTCAACTCGGTCGGCAGCGCCTTCCTGGTGATGTTTCCGCTCCGCACCCTCGACGGCGAGCTTCATCTCGCGCTCGGCGGCGACAGGGTCTGCGCGCTGCGGCAGCCGGACGGCGTGACGCTGCCGCCGCTTCTGCCGGGCTGGACCGTGGAAGCCCTCTACCTCGGCTGCCCGCAGGTGCCCTGGCTCAAGCTCGGGCACGAGGACGGCACCGTGGCCGACTGGTTCCTGGACCGGAACGGCAGGCTGGTCGCCAACGTCTACGAGGGCCTCAAGGCGACCGAGCTCCAATGGCTGGCCACCCATGTCCGCGACCTGCTGGCGCTTCCGCCCGGGTCATATCGGGAGGAAGCGCTCGCCGCCTACGAGACCATGAACCCGGCGACGCGCAGGACCCTCGAGACCCTGCTGCCGTCGCCGGGCGAGGTGGTCGACGGCGAGCAGGTCCGCCTGATGCTGCTTGCGACGCAGGCACTGGCCGGCAGCCCGTCGGCGGCCCCCGACGGCATGAGGCGGATCGAGCCGGTCCTGCCGGACGGCGCGCCCCACCCGTGCCTTGGCGGCGGCTGGACGCTGGAGAACGGCCGGATCTGGTCGGCCGGCCCGTCGAGCACGCTCCTGCTGGACGGCCTGGTGCCGATGGGCCGCCACCAGGTCCGGCTGTCGTTGCGCGACTGCCGGGGCAGCATGGGGCTGTGGCTGTGGGCCGGCGGCCGGCTGGTCGGCTCGGCGC
Organism: uncultured Acetobacteraceae bacterium; assembly: GCA_964249735.1. Lineage (GTDB taxonomy): Bacteria > Pseudomonadota > Alphaproteobacteria > Acetobacterales > Acetobacteraceae > Lichenicola. The sequence goes on from CAXUDP010000050.1 coordinate 2,723, forward strand.
GGATCGACACGCGCTGGCGCCACGAGGAAGCCGCGCTGTGCTTCTGGATCCCGCCGGACTGCGTGGTCGCGGACCGGCTGGAGCTCACCCTGCGCCTCGACCGCCCGCTGCCCGCGGAGCGGAACTACGTCCTGCAGGCGCTGGACCTGTCGTGGTGGGACGGTTCGCCGCCGGCGCTGCCGGAGGACCGCGACCTGCTCGCCCGGTTCGAGGGGATCGGCGACAACTGCCAGTTCGGCAACGTCCAGCGCCATTTCGGCATCGAGCCGCTGGGCCTGCTCCGGTTCGCCGGCGTCCGCGACCTCCACCGCCTGTTCGCGTCCCGCTTCGCCGGCCTGGGCGAGCCGGGCAGCCTCGTCGCCTATCTTTCCGGAAACGAGTACCAGATCCGCGACCAAGACTATGGGCTGTTCTACCACACGTTCCGCTACGAGAACGAGATAACGCACGAGGCGGTGCTGGCCGAGAACGAGACCAAGATCCGCTACCTGATCAGGAAGCTGACCGAGGACCTGGAGGACGGGGAGAAGATCTTCGTCTACCGCCGCTTCGTCGAGGACGACCTTGCGACCGTCGCCGAGCTGCACCGCATCCTGCGCGGCTATGGTCCGGCCAGGCTGCTCTGGGTGACGACCGCCGCTTCCGGCCGCAGGGCGGGCGACGTCGAATGGGCCGGTCCCGACCTCCTGCGCGGTTATCTCGGCCCCGGCGCCGACAACGACCCGTCCGTGTTCGACCCGGAGCACTGGATCGGGCTGCTCCGCAACGCCTTCCAAGCGTTCGGGCGGCAACGGGCGCCCTAGCCGCTCCCCGGTCTCCGGCGGACGATCCCGTCGACGAACCGGTCGATCGCGGGCAGGAGGCCGTCGAGGTCCAGCCGGAAGTTGTGCAGCCCGGGATCACCCGGTGCGGTGTCGACCAGCCGCACCGCCTCCGGCTCGTCGGTGACCAGCCCGGGATCGACGAACGTCAACGGCGTGGGATCCTCCATGCTGCGCGGCGCGCTGTAGATGTGCAGCGCGTCCCGGCCGAGCAGATTGGTGCGGTTGCTGAGCACGAAGCCGGGCTTGTTGCAGACCCAGCGATACTTCGCGAGGCTCGCCCCCCAGATCGAGACGAAGCCGTCGCTGGCAGCGGTCCAGGCCAGGCTGGTGGAGATCACCGCGCCGATGGTGTCGAGAACCGTGACCGGCTGTCCGGCGTGGCTGGCGCGCAGGCTGGCCACCAGCTCGCGCTCCACGTCGATCGGGTTGCGCCGCGCTGCCCCCTCGCCATGGCTGCCGAGCAGCAGCGCCTCGCCTTCGACCCGTGCGTTGTGGCCGTCGAACACGACGACCAGACCCGGATGGCGCGTGGCCAGGAAGGTGACCAGGCCGCCCAGGGTGCCGACGAGGTCGCTCAGGGTGCGGTTCTCGACCCGCAGCCCGATGACGATCACCAGCGGGTGCCCCAGTTCCGCCAGGATGGTCCGCACGCGCTGCGTGACCGGCAGGCCGTCGACGCGGGCCAGGATCCGCTGCCGGAGTGCCGCGGACACGAACTCGTCGGTCACGCGCAGCACGAACAGCCCCTCGGCATAGGCGTGCCCGGCCAGCTCCGCGCCTGAGCGGACGCGGCGCTCGACCTTGCCCGACAGCTCCGGGAACAGCGCGTCGATCGGGCCGTACAGCTCGGCGCCCTGCTCCCCGTCGAGCGCGATCCAGTCCGGCAGGCAGTCCGGCGCGGTCCGGACCATCCGTTCGATGCCGCTCAGCTCGTTCCACAGCTGGTGGCCGAGATGCAGGCCGGGCGGCCCGCGCATGACGCTGGCGAACCGTGTGGCGCCGCGGCGCAGGTAGGGAACCAACGCCTCCGCCCAGCGCAGCGTGTGTGTCGTGAATCGGCGCGGAAGGCCCGGCCCCAGCAGACGCGCCAGGTCGTGCTGCGCCTGGCCCTGCGCCGCCATCATTCCGAGCGACGGGAACCACAGCCCGGCGATCCGCGACAGGTGGTCGGCGACGACCACGAAGAACACCAGCCCGTTGCGTGCGTCGGCGAAGCGGTAGGCGAAGTGGAAGTCGTCGAACACCACGCTGCCCTGGGCATGCAGCTCGTGGCCGTCGACCGGGCTCGGCCAGCGGAGGTGTCCGGTGGCGACGCAGCCGGCGATCCGGTCCTGCCAGGAGGGGCCATCCAGGCCGCGGCGGAGCTGGTCGCGGTCCACCGCACGCATCCCGCCGTGCCCGTCGCGGTAGACCAGCGAGCGCGGCATCAGGTGATCGACCTGGCAGACGAAGGGCGGGACGACCAGACGGTCGAGGCACAGCTCGGTGATTGCCGTTCTTGTCGCCAGGTCGACGCGCAGGAACCCGGCCATCCGGTCGTCCAGCGACGGGACCATCCGCTCCAGCACCTGGTCCATCATCGCCCGGAGCAGCGGCAGCGCCTTCAGCGTCAGCATCGCCAGCAGGTCCGGGCGCAGCTGTGCCGGATGGTCTCCCATCATCTGCATGCGGTGGTCGAGGAACCAGGTGGCCCGTGCGTCGGCCTCCGGGTTCACCAGCTCGAGCAGGAACAAGGGCGCGAAGCCGGTGAACAGCGCGTCGGCCCGCCAGCCCGGCACGAACGCGCGCACCGGCAGGTCGCCAAGCAGCAGGGGCACCGTTTCGCCGCCGATGCGGACATGGAAGCTGCCGTCGATCGTGACCAGCGGGTCGTCGACCAGGACGGTCTCGTCCGGCATCGCCGTCATCGACCGCTCCCCGTCGACGTCATCATGCAGGCTCCCGGCAACGTGGTGCGGACGCAACAGCATAGGCCGTATCGGACTGCCGAGGTCGAAACAACTCCGGCACCGCACCGACCGTCCGGTGCGGCCCGCCGGGCGGCCGCGGGGTCAGCCGACACCTTCCAGGCGCCAGACGCACAGCCGCGCCGCGCCGTGCAGACGCTCGGCCAGCAGCGGCAGCTCGGTCGGCGCCGGCTCCGCGGCCGCGACCTCCGCGACCGCCAGGGCGGCGGGTGCGACCCAGCCCGACCTCACCAGTGCCGACAGGGCCGGCGCTGCCAGTCCGCCGCCATAGGGCGGATCCAGGAACACCAGCCCGGCGGCGCCCCAGCCGGGACGCGGCGACGGTGGACGCAGCGCGTCGCCGCCGAGCGCCAGGGTCTGCGGCGCCATCCCGCAGGCGGCGATGTTGGCGCAGATGCAGGCCAGGGCGGCGCGGTCGCGCTCCAGGAACACGGCGCGCGCGGCACCGCGCGACAGCGCTTCCAGCCCGAGCGCGCCGGTGCCGGCGAACGCGTCGACCACCCCGCCCTCCAGCGCGTCGCCGCGCCAGGGCGCATGCGCCAGCATGTCGAACAGCGCCTGGCGCACCCGGTCCGCGGTGGGGCGGGTCACGGCGTTGGCCGGAACCGACAGGACGCGGCCGCGCAGCGTGCCGGCGACGATCCGCGTGCCCGAGCCACCGCGGACGGCCCGGCTCATGCCTTGGGCAGCTGCTCGCGCAGGACCTTGCCGGTGACCTCCTCCAGCTCGGTGCGGCGCAGCTCGCTGAGCTGGAACGGACCGTAGGAGGTGCGTATCAGCCGGCTGACGTGGAACCCGAGGCTGGTCATCACCCGGCGTATCTCCCGGTTGCGGCCTTCGCGCAGCGCCACGGTGATCCAGGCGTTGTCGCCCTTGGCGATGTCGAGCGCCGCCTCGATCGGACCGTAGCGCACGCCCTCCACCACCGGGCCGCGCGCCAGCTCCGCCAGCTGCCGCTCGTCCACCCGGCCGAACACCCGCACCCGGTAGCGGCGGATCCAGCCGTTCGCCGGCAGCTCCAGCTGCCGCGCCAGCGCGCCGTCGTTGGTCAGCAGCAGCAGCCCCTCGCTGTTGAGGTCGAGCCGGCCCACCGACACCACGCGCGGCAGTCCGGGCGGCAGGGCGGCGAACACGGTCGGTCGGCCCTCCGGATCCTTGTGCGTGGTCACCAGCCCATCCGGCTTGTGGTAGCGCCACAGCCGGGTCCGGTCCGGCGCGTCCACCACGCGGCCGGATACCTGCACCGTGTCGCCCGGCTGCACGAAGGTCGCCGGATGCGTCACCGCCCGGTTGTTCAGCCGGATCCTGCCTTCCGCCAGCAGCTTCTCCGCGTCGCGCCGGCTGGCCACCCCGGCACGCGCCAGCCACTTGGCGATCCGCTCGCCGCGTTCGGCGTCAGGCTCCGGCGGCGCGTCGGCGCTCACGACCGGCCCGCGGCGGCCGAGACCAGGGCTGCGAACACCTTCCGGTCGCCGGGGTCGATGGCGAACTCCGGGTGCCATTGCAGCCCGAGGCAGAAGGCGCGCTCCGGATCCTCGATCCCCTCGATCACCCCGTCCGGCGCGCGGGCGTTGACCCGCCCGCGGCCCGGATCGCGCACCGCCTGGTGGTGCGAGGAGTTCACCCGCATCTCCCCGGTGCCCACGATGCGCGCCAGCAGCGTGCCGGGCTCGATCCGCACCGCATGGCCGGGCTCGTGCCGCGGGTTCGGCTGCTCGTGCGCGAGCCCGTCGGCCACGCTATCGGGAATGTGCTGGATCAGCGTGCCGCCGAGCGCCACCGCCAGCAGCTGCTCGCCGCCGCAGATGCCCAGCACCGGCATGTCGCGTTGCAGCGCGCCCCGCAGCAGCGCCAGCTCGGCCGCGGTCCGCTCCCCCTTCAGCACCACCGTCTCGTGCCGCTCGCCATCGCCGTAGAGCCCGGGATCGACGTCGAACGCCCCGCCGGTCACCACCAGCGCGTCGATCGCGTCCAGCATCTCGCCGGCCAGGAACGCGTGGTGCGGCAGCGCCAGCGGCAAGGCACCGGCCTCGGCCAGGCTAGCCATGTAGTTCGCCCGCAGCGCGTACCACGGATAGGCCGAATAGGACGCCGATCCCGTCCTGCCCCCCGCCTCGCTGTCGAGGGTGACGCCGATCACGGGACGGGTGCGCTTCATCCGGACTGGTTAGAGCAATATCGTGCGCCATGGAATTGCGCACCGAGGCCGGGACCGGACCTACCACGCCGATGCAGGCGGCCCTGCGCGAAGCGCGCGCCGCCGGCCTGCGCGGCGAGGTGCCGGTCGGCGCGGTGGTGCTGGCGCCGGACGGGCGGGTGCTGGCCGCCGCCGGCAACGAGGTGGAGGGACGGCACGACGCGTCCGCCCATGCCGAGATGCTGGTGCTGCGTGCGGCGGCTGGCCTGCTCGGACAAACCCGGCTGGACGGGTGCAGCCTGCTGGCGACGCTGGAGCCGTGCCCGATGTGCGCCGCGGCGGCCTCGCATTTCCGCATCGCCCGCGTGGTGTTCGGCGCCTACGACCCAAAGGGCGGCGGGGTGGAGCACGGGCCGCGCCTGTACCGGCAGCCCGACTGCCTGCATCGGCCGGAGGTGGTCGGCGGGGTGTGCGAGCGCGAGTCCGCAACCCTGCTGCGCGATTTCTTCCGCTCCCTGCGCGGCTAACGCAGGTTTCATCGCCGCGTAGGGGTGAAGCAGGGCGGCAAGGCACATCTTCCGCTTCATCATCGACCGATACGGCCCGGTCGGCTCGCTCCCCAAGCAACAGGAACACCATGTCGGACGCTCCGCAGAACTCCTTCCGGTCCCGCTGGGTCGCCACCGCCTGCGCGGCGCTGCTCGCCGGCACCACCCTGGGCGGCCTCGCCGCCCCGGCGCAGGCGCAGAATGCACTCCGGCCCAGCGGCATGAGCCAGAAGCTTCCGGACTTCGTCGACCTCGCCAAGCAGGTCCGGCCGGCGGTGGTGTCCATCACCTCCATGCTCAAGGACGACGGCTCGGAGGACGAGGAGGCCGGCGGCGGCGAGGGCGGCGGGCAACAGACGCCGTTCCCGTTCCCGTTCCCGTTCCAGATGACGCCGCAGAACCACGGCTCGCGCACGGTCGAGGCGCGCGGCTCGGGCTTCATCATCTCCGCCGACGGCTACATCGTCACCAACAACCACGTGGTGAAGAACGCGACCTCGGTCAGCGTCACCCTGGACGACGGCACCACGCTCAAGGCCAAGGTGGTCGGCCACGACAACGGCACCGACATCGCGCTGCTCAAGGTCAAGCCATCCGCCAAGCTGTCCTTCATCCAGCTGGGCGAAAGCGACGACGTGCAGCCGGGCGAGTGGGTGATCGCGGTCGGCAACCCGTATGGCCTCGGCGGCTCCGTCACCGCCGGCATCGTGTCCGCACGCGGTCGCGACATCGGCGACGGCCCGTACGAGAGCTTCATCCAGGTCGACGCGCCGATCAACCGCGGCAACTCCGGCGGCCCGCTGATCACCCAGGACGGCAAGGTGGTGGGGGTGAACACCGCCATCCTGTCGCCGGGCAGCGGCGGCGGCAGCATCGGCATCGGCTTCGCGATCCCGTCCGACACGGTCAAGGACGTGGTGGCGCAGCTGGAGAAGACCGGCCACGTGCAGCGCGGCTTCATCGGCGTCACCGCGCAGGGCGTCACCCCCGGCATGGCCAAGGCGCTGAACCTGCCGATCCCGGACGGCAGCCCGGACACCGCCGGCGCGCTGGTCGCCAGCGTGCAGGGGGACAGCCCGGCGGAACACGCCGGCATCAAGCCGGGCGACGTGATCACGAAGCTGAACGACCAGAAGGTCGGCAACCCGCGCGACCTGGCGATCAAGGTCGCGGGCGTGGTGCCGAACACCAAGGTGACGCTGACCTTCCTGCGCAACGGCGCCACGCAGACCGCCCAGGCCACGGTGATGCTCAAGCCCGGCGGCGCCAACGGCCAGGGTGCGGCCGGCCCGGAGAACAGCAGCAACACCGGCTCGATCGGGGTGACGCTCGCGGCCCTCACCCCCGACCTGCGCCAGCAGCTCGGCCTCGACGACGACGTCAAGGGCGTGGTGGTGCGCGAGGTGCAGAGCGGCTCTGCCGCCGACCAGGCCGGGCTCAAGGCCGGCGACGTGATCGTCGGCGTCGGCAACACGCTGGTGAACAGCCCGCACGGGGCGGCGGACGCGATCCACGGGGCGCTGAAGAACGGCGAGGTGGCGCTGCGCGTGCTGCATGACGGGCAGATGCTGTTCGTCGCGATCTCGCCGAACGACGCCAACAACGGCGGCGGCAACAGCGGCGGCAATGGTGACGACAACAACTCGCAGGGCGACGGCCAGGGCTGATCCGCCGGTCGCCTGCTCGTCCGGATCCGGCCCCGGCCGGTCTCAGCCGAGCAGGCGGATCCCCACCACCACCAGGATGGTCGCCAGCGCCGGCCGCAGCACCCGCTCCGACACGCGGGTGCCGACTAGGCTGCCGATCACCACGCCCGGGATCGAGCCCGTCACCAGCGACAGGAACAGGTGCCAGTCGACCGAGCCGATCATCCAGTGGCCGATACCGGCCACCAGGGTGAGCGGCACCGCGTGCGCGATGTCGGATCCCACCACGCGTGCGGTCGGCAGCCCGGGATACAGCAGGATCAGCGCGGTGACGCCGATCGCGCCGGCGCCCACCGACGACAGGGTCACGAACACGCCGAGATAAAGCCCGAGCACCACCGTCAGCCCCGTCCGGCGACGCCCGCCCGGGTTCGGGCTGCGCCTGGCGGCCCACTGCATCAGCGTGCCGCGCAGGATCAGGCTGGCCGCGGTCAGCAGCAGGGCGACCCCCAGCAGCACCGACAGCAGGTGCCCGGTCGAGGCGGTCGGCGGCCCGAGCCGGGACAGGGCCCACAGGGTCAGCAGCGTGCCCGGCAGGGAGCCCGCCGCCAGCAGCGCCACCAGGCGCCATTCCACCGTGCCGATCAGGCCGTGCACCAGCGTTCCGGCGGTCTTGGTGGTGGCGGCGTACAGCAGGTCGGTGCCGATCGCCGTCGCCGGATGGAAGCGGAACAGCAGCACCAGGAGCGGCGTCATCAGCGATCCGCCACCCACCCCGGTCAGCCCGACCAGGATGCCGATCATCAGCCCGGAAAAGGCGTAGGCGGGCGAGAACGGCTGGTATGGGACCATGAAGCATTCCTGGAAGGTCTCCGGCCACGAAACATCAGCCGGAGCCGGCTGTCCATGACGCGGCAGCCGGGCCGGGGCGACGCCCGGTGCCGAGGGAGCCGGAGCCGTGCTCGCGCGTAGGGCTCGAAGGGGAGAGCGACCGAGGAGCGTTCCAAGCCATGTCCACCACACGCGATCGCCTCGCCGCGCCGCCCGGCGCGGTGTCGGACGACCTGCCGATGCGGGCCTTCGTCACCTGCGGGCTGGCGAGCCTGGCCGGGCTGATGTTCGGGCTGGACATCGGCGTCATCGCCGGCGCGCTCGGCTTCATCGGCCGGGCGTTTGGCGCCGACACGCGCACCCAGGAATGGATCGTCAGCATCATGATGGCCGGTGCCGCCGCCGGCGCGGCCGGTGCCGGCACGCTGTCGTATCGGCTCGGCCGGCGGAAGTCGCTGCTGATCGGGGCGGTGCTGTTCGTTGCCGGCGCGCTGCTCTGCGCCTTCGCCGGCGGGGTCGCGACCCTGATGATCGGCCGCGTGGTGCTGGGCCTGGCGATCGGCATCGTCGCCTTCACCGGCCCGCTCTACATCTCCGAGGTGGCGCCGGCGCATTGGCGCGGGGCGATGGTGTCGCTGTACCAGCTGATGGTGACGATCGGCATCCTGCTCGCCTTCGTGTCCGACAGCCTGCTGACGCCCAGCGGCAACTGGCGGCTGATGCTCGGCATCATCGCGGTCCCCGGCCTGGCCTTCCTGCTCGCCGTGCTGTTCCTGCCGGAAAGCCCGCGCTGGTTCCTGCTGCGCGGACGGGACGAGGAGGCGCGCACGGTAATGCGCACCCTTCGCGACGATCCGGCTGAGGTCGATCGCGAGATCGCTGGGGTGCGCGAGCAGCTGACGGTGCGCCAGCTCGGCCCTGCCATGTTCCGCGCCAACCCCAACTTCCGCCGCTCGGTTTATCTCGGCATCGGCCTGCAGGTGGTGCAGCAGCTGACCGGCATCAACGTCATCATGTACTACGCGCCGAAGATCTTCGGCCTGGCCGGCTTCGGTGCCGGCGCCTCCAACTGGGCTACCGCCGTGGTCGGGCTCGTCAACGTGCTCGCCACCCTGATCGCCATCGGCTTCGCCGACCGCTGGGGCCGCAAGCCGATGCTCGGCGTGTGCTTCGTGGTCATGGCGGTGGGCATGGCTGCGGTCGGCATCCTGCTCGGCGTCGGCGTGCACGGCGAGTTCGGCCGGTACCTGCTGGTGGCGATGGTGCTGGTGTTCATCGTCGGCTTCGCCGCCGCTCCCGGCCCGCTGATCTGGACCCTGTGCGCCGAGATCCAGCCGCTGCAGGGCCGCGACTTCGGCATCGCGGTCTCCACCTTCACCAACTGGGCGGCGAACTGGCTGGTCGGCAACACCTTCCTGACCCTGCTCGCGGGGCTCGGCCAGGCCAACACCTTCTGGCTGTTCGCCGCCCTGAACGCCGGCTTCATCCTGTTCGTCGTGTTCCTGGTGCCCGAGACCAAGGGCGTGTCGCTGGAGTCGATCGAGCACAAGCTGCTCGCCGGCGCCCCGCTCCGCCGCATCGGGCGCTGAGGGCGGGCCCCGTCAGCCGACCGGCTCGCCCCAGATCTCCATCACCCGGCGCACTGCCGGGCGTGCCTTCATCCGCGCGAGATGGGCATCCAGGGGCGGGGGCAGGGCGATGTCCACCTGCGGTGCCCAGCGCTCGATGTAGAACAGCGCGGTGTCGGCGATCCCGAACGCGGTGCCGCCAGCCCATTCGCGGCCGCCGAGCTGCGTCGCCAGGATGCCCAGCCCCTTCTCCACCATCGCCCGCCCTTGTGCCTTCACGTTGCCGGATCCCAGCTTGAGCGTGCCGTGCACGAGGTCGTCCGGCTCGAACTCGGCCGGCTTGAAGATGCGGCCGAACCCTTGCGCGTGCACGGTGCCGACCGCGTAGTCCATCATCATCTGCGCCCGGATCTCGTCCGCCCGGTCCGGCGGCAGCAGCCCCGCCTCAGGATGGGCATAGGCCAGCCAGCGCGCGACGCTGCCGTACTCGGTCAGCACCGAGCCGTCGTCGCGCACCACCGTCGGCACCTTCTCCTTCGGGTTCAGGCCGTTGAACGGCGGCCGATGGCTTTCGCCGCCGGCCACGTCCATCTTCACCGTGTCGTAGGGGACACCGATCTCCTCCAGCAGCACGTGGATGCCAATCGCGCAGGTATGCGGACCCCAGTAGAGCGTGGTCATGCCGATCCTCCTTGGCTTGCCGACCCCAAGGAACGACGCGTCCGGAAAGTTGCCGGCAGGGCCGTCCGTGATGCCGGTCCTCAGGCCACCACGACGGCGGTTCTCACCGAGTTGGCGATGTAGCAGGCGTCGTGCGCCTCGTGGTGCAGCCGTTCCAGCGCATCCTCGTCCGGGACGGTTCCGGTCCACTCGATGTCGGGATGCAGCACCACCCGCGTGACCGCCTGCCGGCCAGGGGCGATCTCCGCCATCGTTCCTTCCGCCCGGTCGCGGTAGGCGGCCACGGTGAAGCCGGCGAGGCGCGCTGCGTGCAGGAACGACAGCATGTGGCAGCTGGACAGGGCCGCGACCAGCATCTCCTCCGGATCCACCGCCGCCGCGTCGGCCCACCGTCCGACCACGTGCGGCGAGGCGGACGCCCGAACCGTGATCCCGCCATCGAAGCCCACCGTGTGCCGGCGGCTGTAGCGGCCGGCGGCGAAGTCGGCGCCGGGCTCCAGGGTCCAGCTGACGTCCGCGACATAGCGTGCCATCCGATCCACCCCGCCGGGCTGCCGTCAGGTCGTGACCGGGATCCGTTCGCGCAGCATGGCGTCGACCGCCTCCATCGCGCGGGCCTCGTCGATGCGGAAGTTGCAGATCGACGGGATGAAGTGCGGGCCCAGCGGCACCACCAGCGGCGCGTCGGGCAGGTCCTCCACCGCATCCGGCTCGATGAACCGCACCGCGGTCGGCTCCTCCATCATCTGCGGGCTGTCGTAGATGTGCAGGTCGCCGAGGTTGGACAGGTTCCAATGGTTGGTGACGATCAGGCCCGGGATGTTGCAGACCCAGCGGTACTTCGCCAGGCCCGCCCCCCAGATTGCCACCATCGCCGACGCTTCCCGGCCGCAGGCCAGGCTTTCAGTGATCGGCATGCCGATCGTGCTGACGATCTCGACCCCCGTGCCTTCCGCCCGTCCCCGCATCGCGTCCACCATGTCGCGCTCGATCTCGATCGGGCGGCGCTTGGCGCCGTGCTCGCCGTGGCTCCAGATGAAAGAGTCGGGCGCGCCGATCCGGCTGTTGTGCCCGTCCACCACCAGCACCGCCTCGCCCAGCGTGCGCGACAGCCGGTCAACCAGGGCGGTGCAGAACGACTCGAGGTTCACCATCGTGCGGTTCTCGACCCGTATGCCGAACAGCACCACCGGCACGTCGTCGGCGCGCGCGAGCGCGCAGATCGAGGCCGGCGAGGCGCGGTCCAGCGGGCGCACCGTGTCCAGGATCCGCGTGCGCACGCTTCTCGTCACCGTCATGCCCGACGAGCGGATCAGGCATTGCCCGTTGACGTAGAAGGAAGGGATCGACTCCTGGAACCCCTTCTGGCTGCGGTCGACCAGCCCCTTGAGCTCCGGAAAGATCGCGTCGAGGGCGCCATACATTTCAGGCTCCATCTCGCAGTCGAACAGGGCGAAGCGCGGCAGCGTCATCGGCCTGACCGCGGCCACGATGTTGCCGATCCCCGACAGGTCGTTCCACAGCACGTGGCCGATATGCATCGCCGTCATCCCGCGCCAGGCGTGCAGCGGCACCGTGCGGTCGTTGGCGAAGTAGCGCGCCAGCAGGTCGCCGTGCTGCATCACCCGGGCGAAGAACTCGCGGAACATTTCCGGCATCTGCGCCTGGATCGCGTCGCGGTGCAGCGCCACGCAGATCCGCCCCTCGGGGATGAACAAACCCGACAGGCGGAAGAATATCTCGCCGGCAACCAGGAACATCACCGTGCCGGTCGCCTCCTCCACGGTGCGGTAGGCGTAGATCGTGCCGTGCAGCACCAGCGCGTGACGCACCGTCATCGGCCGACCGTCCACCGGCGAGGGGAACGTCATCCGGCCCTGCTCGATGAAGGCGTGGTTCTGCGCCTGCAGGCCGCCCGGGTTGAACAGCGCATGGAGGTGGCCGCGCTGCAGCGGCAGCCGGCGCGGTCCCAGGTCGACCAGCTGGCTGTCCGGCCGCGCCGGATCGAGCGCATCCACCGCGGCGAAGCGGGTGCCGGCCTCGAAGCCGCCGAGGTACAGCGACAGGATCTCCGCCCGGGTGCTTTCGGGGATCTTGAAGAAGCCGGCCTCACGCGCGTCCAGCGGCGGCGGCACCGCGCACTGCATGATCTTGTGCCACAGCCCGTCGAACAGCAGGGCGGCCGCTTCCATCAGCGAGCGGCGCAGCTCGGGCGACAGCTCCGCCACCGAGCCGCCGCGCCGGCCCAGCGTCTCGTCCAGGTACCAGATCGCCTGCCGCCCGTCGTCGTGTCGGAACACCAGCACCACCACCGGGGCGAGGCCGAAATAGGCGAAGGCCGGGTTCCAGCCCGGCACGAACACCGCCGGCTTGCCGTTGTCGAGGATCGTGCCCAGCTGCGCTGCGGCGACCAGCACGCGGTCGAAGGTCAACGGCATGGATGCTCAAACCTCGCTGGAACGTCGCGGATGACGGTTCGGGCCGAACCCCGACAACGCCAGTTTGACGGTAAAGTGGTCACAGCTCAACGCGCACGCCGCGGTTGCCGTGGCTCCGGACCAGAGCCAGGATACGGTGCTGCTGAGCGGAGCCCCGGCCCGATGATCATCCGAACCGACGAGGCGGTCGACCTGCCGGTGCCCGCCACGTCCGGGACGGGCGGCACCATGCGCCTGCACCTGTTCCGCCCGGCGGTTCCCGGCCGCCATCCCGGCATCCTGTTCTTCTCCGAGATCTATCAGGTCACCGACCCGATCCGCCGCTTGGCGGCCCTCGTGGCCGGCCACGGCTACCTGGTGGCGGTGCCGGAGGTCTACCACGAGTATGAGCCGCCCGGCACGGTGCTGCGCTACGACGCGCCCGGCACCGAGCGTGGCAACGCCCTCAAGTTCACCAAGCCGGTGGGGGCGTTCGACGCCGACGCCACGGCTGCATTCGCCTTCCTGCGCGACCACCCGGCCTGCACCGGCCGGCTCGGCACGTTCGGCGTCTGCCTGGGCGGCCACCTGGCCTATCGCGCGGCGCTCGACCCGTCGGTCTCGGCGGCCGCCTGCTTTTATCCCACCGACATCCACTCGGCGACGCTGGGCGCCGGCCGGTCCGACGACAGCCTCCGTCGCGTGGAAGCGCTCCAGGCAGAAACCCTGTGGGTGTTCGGCCGTCAGGACCCGCACGTGCCGTTCGCCGGCCGGCAGGCGATCCGCGACCGGCTGGAGCAGGTCGGCGTCCGTTACGAGTGGCACGAGGTGAACGCCGCGCACGCCTTCCTGCGCGACGAAGGTCCCCGCTACGACCCGGCGCTGTTCGGACAGGCCACCGGCTGGATGCTGGCGTTGTTCGAGCGCGTGCTCAAGGCCACGGCGGACTAGAACTCTTGGCGGCTGGCCTCGCCCGGGCGCTGCCACGGTTCCGCCCCGCCGGCAGGACATCGGCAGGATGGTGTCACCAACCGCCGCCGATGACGAAGAACCAACGGCCTGGAGCGCACCGGTCCATCGGCCGGCGACGCTCCGGGATGAACGGCATCACCGGATGACGGAGGCAGGGCCTGGCACGAGACGATGTCCGGAAGGAAGCGATGGCGAACACCGCGCGCGACGCGGTATGCGCCGCCGCACGGCCCCCGCCCGTGACCGGATCGGGCGCCGACCGCTTCGCCCTGGGTGAGTTCCTGGCGCGCTGGATCGACCACGCGACCCACGACCTGTCCAGTTCCGACTCCGAAACGCTGTCCTTGTCGTCGCTGCTGTCGATGGCGACGCTGGACGCGCGGGAGGAGTGGCAGTCGCTCCGCTTCGGCTACGGCGATCCGCGCGGCAGCCGGGAGCTGCGCACGGCGATCGCCGCACGGCATCGCCTGCTCGCGGCGGAGGACGTCCTGTGCTGCTGCGGCGCCCAGGAAGCGGTCAGCTGCGTGCTGAAGGTGCTGCTGCCGCTTGGGTCGCACGCGGTGCTGCTGCTGCCGATCTACCAGCCTTCGGAGCTGATCCTCGGCTCGCTCGGCGCCGTTACCGGCCTCGCCCTGCGCGAGGACGAGGACTGGCAGCCGGATCCGGACCGGATCGAGGCAGCGCTTCGTCCGGACACGCGCCTGGTCATGATGAACTTCCCCAACAGCCCGACCGGCGCCTCGATCCACCCGGACCGGCTGGACGCGCTGGTCGCCTTGTGCCGCCGTCGCGGCGTGTGGCTGGTCAACGACGAGATCTACCGCCAGACCGAGGTCGTGCAGGGCACGCTGCAGCCGCCGATGCTGGCCGACCTGTACGAGCGCGGCGTCTCGATCAACGGGCTGTCCAAGGGCTTCGGCCTGCCGGGGCTGCGCGTCGGCTGGGTCGCCTGCCGCGACCGAGCCCTGCTCGACGCGGCGATCGTCGTCAAGAGCACGCTGTCGACCTGCCTGTCGACCGGCAGCATCGTGCTGGCTTCCATCGCGCTGGCCGCGGAGGAGCGGATCGTGCCGGCGGCACGGGCCGTCGGGGCGGCGAACTGGCACAAGCTGCAGGCGATCCTCGGCGCCCGGCCCGACCTGTTCGCGCCCGAGCCGACGCGCAACCTCGCCATCGGCTATCCCCGCTATCTCGGCACGGGCGGCGCGGATGGCTTCGTCGACCGCCTGGCGCGAGAGCGGGGCATCCTGCTGCTGCCCGGGATGCTCTGGCAGACGACGCTGGCGCGGTTGCCGACCGACCGGGTGAGGATCGGCCTCGGCCATGCACGCAGCGGCCCGGCGCTCGACGCGCTGGCCGCCGCCTGCGGCGACGGGACCGTCTGACCGAGGCGAAGGAATCAGGCGGCGACACGCTTTCGCTTGCCCCAAACGTAACTTGATCCGCCACCGCGCCGAACGCTCTGAAATCAACAAGGGCTGATCGGAACAGGTGACGTCATGAAGAAACACGTGAAGCATGTGCAGGAGCCGTGCTTGTCGGGTGCGACGATCCGGGGAGCGGGACGATGACCGACAACCCGCTCGTCGACTTGGTCCAGTTCCTCGTCGGCGACACCGGCGACTACAACCGCTTCGGTGCAGCCAAGTACCTGTCTGTCCTCTTCTACCTCCTGCTGCTCGCGGCCGGCCTCGCGATCGCCTGGCTGAACTGGTCACGGGATCCGGAACAGCGCACCGGGCGCAACCTGTGGGTGGCGGCGATGCGCATCGTCGCCGCCGGGATGTGGTTCCAGGGCACGATCTGGAAGCTGCCCCTGCCGGTCGCGGACGGGTTCAAGTACTGGCTGGTCCAGGAAGGCAAGTTCAGCGCGATCCCGCTCCAGGGTGCGGTGGTGCGCGACCTGCTGGTCCCGCACATCGCGCTGCTGCAGCCGGCGGTCTATGCGATCGAGATCTTCTTCACGGTCTCGCTCACGCTCGGCATCGCCGTGCGCTGGGCCGGGGTGCTCGCCGTGCTGTTCACGCTCCAGCTCTGGCTCGGCCTCTACAACGACCCGACCGAGTGGCCATGGACCTATGTCGCCATCGTGCTCGCCCACGGCATGTTCGCCGTCGACAGGGCGGGGCACTGCCTGGGCCTGGACCACCTGCTCCAGCGCCGCGGCCTCCAGGCGATGCGGTCGCCGGTCCTGGTCACTCGCGTCACCGCCGCCACGTCCTGAAGCGTATCCCGATCAGGTGACCCGCCTGATCGGGATACGCCCTGTCCCGGGCGGGACGAGGCGAGGCGGCGGGAGTTCAGCCCGCCGCCAGCGCCGCGGCCAGGCCCTGCCGGTTGAGCAGGTGCAGCAGCTGCCTGGCACCGGCCTCGCCGTCGCGCAGCAGCACCGCGAGCGGCGTGTCGCCGCGGAAGGGCGCGTTCCCGCGTGCCGCAGACAGCCAGCCACGCGGCTCGATCCCGAGCGCGTCGAGCGCGGTGTCGAGCCGTCGCAGGGCAGCATATCGGGCCGCCTCCTCGCCTTCGGGACGGAAGCGCGGGCGCGTGCCCTTCTTCGTCAGGCCACCTCCATGGCCGATCAGCGCCAGGGCATCGAGGTCCGCCACCTGCCAGCGGTCCATCAGCGTCCAGAACGCGGCCGACGAGACGCTGCCTGTCGAACTGCCTCGGCCATCGCCCTGCGGCGAGGCGGCCAGGGCGGTCGGCCTGGTCAGGCCCGGCCCGGTTGCGCCGGCTCCGGCCGCGCCGTCCCCGGCGACCGGTCCCTGCCCTCGCGGCAACGACGTTCCGTCCGGCTTCGGCCGGTGCC
Organism: uncultured Acetobacteraceae bacterium; assembly: GCA_964249735.1. Lineage (GTDB taxonomy): Bacteria > Pseudomonadota > Alphaproteobacteria > Acetobacterales > Acetobacteraceae > Lichenicola. The sequence continues at coordinate 19,123 of CAXUDP010000050.1, forward strand.
CGGCCCGGGATGCCGGCGTCAATCGCGGCGCCGACAGCGCCTCGACCAGTTCGCGGACCGCGGCGATGGTCTGCGCGTCGTTGTCCCGCAGCCGGGTGATCCTTGCCGCCTGCGGATGATCCTCCGCTACCCGCCGGAACAGCGTGTCCAGGCGCAACCCGTCATCGGCGTCGAGTCCTGCCGCCATGCTGACCGCCTGCAGCGCCTGATGCAGGGCCAGCCTGGTCAGCACAACCTCGTTGGGCCGCCGGTGCTCCGCCAGGAGGCGCGCATCCTCCAGGCTGTCGCGTGCGCGCGACAACAGGCGGGCGATCGGGTCGGTCACGACGGCCCCCGTCGGACGGCCCTGCGCAGGTCCTCCGGGGCGAGCCGATCAGCGCCGGGAGCAGGAGCGGGTGCGATGCGGAGCGTACGCAGGAGCGCGTCGGCGACCCGGCTGGGGCCCCGGACCGGCGGGAACAACCCCCGCGGCGCCAGCGGTTCGTCACCAGCGACGCCGCCCGGCCGGGCCTCCGACAGCAGGACCGGAGCGCCCGTGCCGACCGCCGCCACGACCGCCAGCAGGCCGGGCAGCACGATCATGACATCAGACATGCCGGGTCACCCGCTTTAAGGTGTAACCGAACCCTGTTTCGGGCGAAGTCATATTCATATCCGGCCTCAAGAAGGATGCCAAAGGATGTCCACCTTCCAGTTCCCGACGCGCAGGCAGATGCTGCACGCCGCCACCGTCCTGGCCGCGGGCGCAGCGACGCTCGGGCGCTTTCCACGCGCAATGGGCGCCACGCCGGCGCCGCTGCGCCATACCGACGCGGAATGGCACAAGCTGTTGTCGCCGGCGCAATACGACGTGCTGCGCGACGCCGGCACCGAAGCGCCGTTCTCCTCGCCGCTGAACCACTTCTACGACAAGGGGCAGTACACCTGCGCCGGCTGCGGCCTGCACAACTTCTCCTCCGACACCAAGTTCGACAGCGGCACCGGCTGGCCCTCGTTCTGGCAGCCGGTGGCCGACGCCGTGGTCGAGCACAAGGACAACTCCATGTTCATGCAGCGCACCGAGATCCGCTGCGCCGAGTGCGACGGCCATCTCGGCCACGTGTTCGACGACGGCCCGAAGCCGACCGGCCTGCGCTACTGCATGAACGGGGTGGCGCTGCGCTTCGATCCCGCACCCGGCGTCCAGCCGCCGCACGCCGCCTAAACCGCCTTCCAGGAGATCCACGTCATGACCAAGAACAGGTTCCTGCTGCTCGCCGGCGCAGTCGCGCTGCCGGCCTCGCTGCTGCTGTCGGGAGTGCGACCGGGCCGTGCCGAGGAGTCGCCGCGGCTGGTGCCGGCGGCCGTCTCGACTCCCGTCGAGGGCAGCGGCCTGCAGCAGATCACCGTGTCCGGCGGCTGCTTCTGGGGCGTGCAGGGCGTGTTCGAGCACGTGAAGGGCGTCCGCCGCGCCGTGTCCGGCTACACCGGCGGCGCCGCCGACACCGCCCAGTACGAGACCGTCAGCACCGGCACCACCGGCCACGCGGAATCCGTGCAGGTCACCTACGACCCGAAGCAGGTCTCGCTGGGCCGGCTGATGCAGATCTTCTTCTCGGTCGCGCTCGATCCGACGCAGCGTGATGGCCAGAGCCCCGACAGCGGCACCCAGTACCGCTCGGAGATCTGGACCAGCACCCCGGCGCAGGCCGAGGCGGCGCGCGCCTACATCGCCCGTCTCGACGCGGCGCACGTCTACGACGCGCCGATCGCCACCCGGGTCGACCCGCTGCACGGCTTCTATCCGGCCGAGGGCTATCACCAGGACTACCTCGCGCAGAACCCCGATGCGGCCTACATCGCCATCAACGACATGCCCAAGGTCGAGGCGCTACACCGCCTGTTCCCGCAGGACTACCTGATCGCGCCGGTGCTGACCACGGCGCCGCTTGACGCCCCTGGCGCATCGACCGCCGCCTCTCCCGGCACCTCTACGGGCCCGGCCTGACGCCCGAGCAGCCCGTGCCCCTTCAGGTGGTGGCGCAGCTGGTAGTAGGTCAGGCCCAGCGCGCGGGCGGCGGCGCGCTGGTTGAACCGGCTGGCCTCCATCGCCTCGCGAAGCAGCCGTGCCTCGTAGGTGCGGGTGCGGGCGGCAAAGTCGCCGACCGGTTCCGGGGCGGGGACCGGCCCGGCGCCGGCCGGTGAAACCGACGCGGCGGCCGCTGCCGGCATCGCCGCGACGGGTGCCGCGCTGACCGGGAACGGGTCCAGGATCACCTGCGACAGCGGCTTCTGCGGTGCAGCGTTGCGATAAACGCTGCGCTCCACCACGTTGCGCAGCTCGCGCACGTTGCCCGGCCAATCGTGCCGCTTCAGCGCCGCCATCGCCTCCGGCGCGAACCCTGCGAACACGTCCCGCCCCAGCTCCCGCGTCATGCGCAGCGCGAAGTGCCCGGCCAGCAGCGGGATGTCCTCCGGCCGCGCACGCAGCGGCGGCACCGGCACCACGTCGAAGGCGAGCCGGTCCAGCAGGTCGGCGCGGAACCGGTCGGCGCGCACCAGCGCCGGCAGGTCGGCGTGGGTGGCCGCCACCACGCGCACGTCCACCTGCATCGGATCGTTGCCGCCGACCCGCTCGAAGGTGCCGTACTCGATCACCCGCAGCAGCTTCTCCTGCACCGCCATCGACGCGGTGGCGATCTCGTCCAGGAACAGCGTGCCGCCATCGGCCAGCTCGAACCGGCCCGGCCGGCGCCGGGTGGCGCCGGTGAAGGCACCGGCCTCGTGGCCGAACAGTTCGCTGTCCAGCAGCGCCTCGCCCAGCACCGCGCAGTTCAGCTTGATGAAGGGCCGGTCCCAGCGCTGCGACAGGAAGGCGAGCCGGCTTGCCACCAGCTCCTTGCCGGTGCCACGTTCGCCGATCACCAGCACCGGACGGTTGAGCGGGGCCGCTTTGGACACGTGCGCCAGCATTTCCTGGAACGCCGGCGCCTCGCCGATGGGGGTTGCCGACTCCGCAGGCGACGTGGCCGAACGCGCCAAGGATTGGTCCTCCGAACCATGATGGTATCGCGCCGCACTGTGTGTCGAGACGAGCCGAGACGCAAGGGCAGGGGAAAGATCAATGCTGTCAACGGGTTGGCCGGAATGTCCGTTCCGGCGTCATATGGCACGGAAACTGCTCTGATGATGCCGAGGGACCGCCCGCGTCCCACCCCCGGAACGGAGGTCACCCCGTGAGCATCTTCTCCCGCCTGTCCGACATCGTGAACTCGAACATCAACGCCATCGTCGCCGGGGCGGAGGATCCCCGGAAGATCATCCGCCTGATCATCCAGGAGATGGAGGATACGCTGGTCGAGGTGCGCTCGTCCGCGGTGCAGACCATCGCCGAGCGCAAGGAGATCGAGCGCCGCATCGCCACCCTGTCGCGCGACGAGGCGGAATGGGAGCGCAAGGCCGAGCTCGCCCTCACCCATGGCCGCGATGACCTGGCGCGCGGCGCGCTGCAGGCACGCACCCACCTGACCAGGACGCGCGAAGGCCTGGACGCGCAGCACAAGCAGATCGTGGCCGGCCTGTCGCAGCAGAACGACGACATCGCCAAGCTGCAGGCCAAGCTCGCCGAGGCCAAGGCCCGCGAGCAGGCGCTGCTGACGCGCGCCTCCATCGCCACCTCGCGGGTGAAGCTGCGCGAGCGGATCTACGACGACCGGATCGGCAACGCGTTCGGGCGCTTCGAGCAGATTGAGCGCAACCTCGACGCGCTGGAGGGACGGGCGGAATCCTACGACCTCGGCCGCCGCACCCTGGAACAGGAGATCGAGGGCCTCGAGGCGGACAGCGCGGTGGAAACCGAGCTCGCCGCCCTGCGCACCAGGCTGCGCGGGCGCAAGCCGGCACCGGAGGGCGGCACCGCGGACGCGCCGCAGTCCGGTCCGGACGGCAACGAACCCCGTTCCTGAAGGATCACCAGCCGTGGATCCCGCCACGCTTGCCATCCTGAGCGGCAGCCACGTGCTGTCGGACCTGACCGGGATGATCGCGGTCATCGCCCCGTTCGTCTTCGCCGGCTGGTTCCTGAAGCTCCGGCACGACCGCCGCCTGCGCGAGCTGAGCGTGCCAGCCTTCGGCGCCGAGGAGCAGAGGGCGCTCGCCGAGATGAACGAGCTGGCGCGCCGCATGGAACAGCGGGTCGAGAACCTGGAGCGCATCCTCGACACCGAGCTGGCCGGCTGGCGCAGCCGCATGCCGCACTAGGAGGAGCCGGTCCATGAACGACCCGTTCTCCCGCGACTTCCCCCCGCGCGTGTGGCGCCAGGACGAGGGGGCGATGGCCGCCGGCGTCTGCGCCGGTCTTGCCGAGGACCTCGACCTGCCGTTGCCGCTGGTGCGGATCGTGGCCCTTCTGTTCGTGATCCTGCCGACCGGCCTCGCCTATCTCGCCCTGGCGCTGCTGCTTCGCCGGCGCCAGCCGCACCGCCGCGGCCGCACCGCCCCGGACCACGCCGCCACCTGGCAGGGTGGAAGCCGACGCGGCGGCGGCCGGACCGTCCCGATCCCGGACCGGCCGCTGCCGATGCGCGAAGGATGGGCGCTGTTGCGCCACCGCTTCGAGACCCTGGAACCACGGCTCGGCCGGATCGAGGCCTTCGTCACCGCGCCCGACTTCGAGCTGCATCGCGGCTTCCGCCGCATGGGCGAGTGATGTTCCCGATCCACGACGGCGCCCGTGCCGGCGACATCCGCATGCGGCGCAGGCGGGCCGCCTACCTGCTCGGCGGCATCGTCCTGGCCGGCTGGATGCTGTCGCAGCAGGATTCCAGCGGAAAACAGGCCCAAGGCGGCCATCACCATGACATCGAGGTCGCGATCGATCAGCCGCCGGTCCCGCCCATCCCGCCAATCCCTCCCATCCCGCGGATCCCGTCGATCCCCGCCATCACGGGGTTTCCGGCGACCGGCCCGCTGCTGCCGACCGTGGATGCACGGTCGCGCAGCATCGAGACCGGCAGCCTGTTCGTCGACCTGTCCTGCGCCGACTCGGTGACGCTGCTGCCCGATCCCGACCTGCATGGCCGCGCGATCGTTTCCACCAGGCCGGGCCAGGACGCCGCGCTACGCGGATTGTCGTTGGATGGCGGCACCGTCACGGACAGCTGTTCAGGCGAGCCGGGCGACGTCGTGCTGCGCCTCCCGCCCGCCATGCCGCTCCGCATCCAGCAGACCGACGCGGTCGACATACGCGGCGGCCGCTTCACCGGCCCGGTGACGATCGAGGGCACCGGCAGCGGCTCCGTGGTGCTGGACGGCGCCGGAGCTTTCACGGTACGGCAGCGGAGCGCTGGCGACGTGTCGGTGGCCGAGGTCGACGGCCCGGTCGATGCCGGGCTGCACGGGTCGGGCGACCTGCGCATCGGCGGCGGCGCCATCACCCGGCTGTCGGCCGTGGTGACGAGCTCGGGCGACCTGTCCCTGGGTCGGGCGACGATCGGCCCGACCCGCCTCGTGCTGCACGGGGAGGGTGACGTGACCGCAAACCGGATCGAGGGGCCGGTCGACCTCCAGATGGCAGGAAGCGGCGATGTCCGGATCGCCTCGGTCGACGCCGACACGCTGCAGGTAGCGGCCGAAGGCTCTGGCGACATCTCCGTGCTCGGCGGCCGCATCGGCACGCTGACCGGCGCCCGCAACGGCTCCGGCGACCTCTTGGTGAAGGCAACAATCGGCGGCGGCAGCCTGTCGCATCACGGCAGCGGCGACGTGACCCTGCCGAACGCGACCGGCACCCTGTCCCGCACCGGCGAC
>CAXUDP010000051.1:0-24446 GCA_964249735.1 uncultured Acetobacteraceae bacterium
CCTCCGGCCTCGGCCGCCGCCGCCGCCGTCGCCGCGGCGCGGGAGCCGCGCGCCATGCCCTGGCCGTGGTCGCCGTCGCCGGCCTGCGCGTCGATGCGGCCGAGCTCCGCTTCCGCCGCCGCAAGCACGTCGGCCAGGCGTGCCAGCGCCCGGACGATGACCTGCCCCGACTCCCGCGATGCCGCCGCCGCCTCGGGCCAGGTCTGGTCCGTTCCCTCGACCTCGGGGGCGGGAACCGCCTGCTCCGCCGGGCCGGCATGGCCGACCCGCAAGGCCGCCGTCTCGCACGGCGCCAGCCAGTAGCGCTCCAGCTCGTCGTCCAGCCAGCACAGGGTGAGCGAGCATCCTTCCATGTCGAGGCTGGTCACGTACTCGCCGACCAGCGGCGACACCACCGCGATGCCGTGCCGGTCCAGCCTCGCCGCCACGTGCGCCCACAGCACGAACAGCTCCTCGTGCTTGGTGCCGCCCAGCCCGTTCAGCAGCACCGCGGCGCGTCGTCCGGCGCCCTCCGGCGCTTCGGCCACCAGCCGGTCGACCAGCAGCGTGGCCAGCCCGTCCGCCCGTCCGATCGGCGCCTCGTCGATGCCCGGCTCGCCATGGATGCCGAGCCCGATCGCCATCCGCCCGGGCGGAACCGTGAACAGCGGCTGCGGCGCGCCGGGCAACGTGCAGCCGCCGAACGCGACGCCGAACGAGCGCGTCCGGTCGTTGGCCAGGCGGGCCACCCGCTCGACCTCGTCCAGCGACAGCCCGGCCTCCGCGGCGGCGCCCGCGATCTTGAACACCGGGACGTCGCCGGCGACGCCGCGGCGCGTCGCTTCCGCCCCGGCTGGCGCGCTGGCGACGTCGTCGGTCACCGCCAGCACGCGCACGTCCAGCCCGGCGCCGCGCAGCCGCTCGGCGGCGAAGCCGAAGTTCAGCACGTCGCCCGCGTAGTTGCCGAACCCCAGCAGGATCCCGCGACCGCGGTCGGCCTGCCGCGCCACCGAAGCGACCAGCCGCGTGGCCGGCGAGGCGAACACGTCGCCCGCCACCGCCGCGTCCGCCAGGCCCGGGCCGACATAGCCGGCAAACGCCGGGTAGTGGCCGCTGCCGCCGCCGATCACCAGCGCGACCTTGGCCTGCGGGGTCGCCGTGGCGCGTACCACCCCGCCCGGGACCTGCCGCAACAGAAGCGGATGCGCGGCGCAGCAGCCGCGCAGCGCCGCGTCGGCGAACCCGTCCGCCTCGTCGAACACGTGCGTCATGCGGCAGCCCTCCCGCGCATCCTGTCCGTCATCCCGGGCCGGGGCGCCCGACCGGACGCCCCGGCCGGCCTCACTTGCCCAGCGTGAAGGGCGCGGTGAAGCGCGGGGCGTTCGCCTTGGTGACGAGCACGCAGTTGAACAGCTGCTTCTCGCTCGCCGCACCGGTCTTGCCGGTCTTGATGAAGCGGTCCGCCTCGTCCACCGCCTTGGCAGAGAACACCGCCACCGGCTGCAGCACGGTGTACTGCAGCTCGCCCGCCTTGACCGCCGCCACCGCGTCGGGCGAGCCGTCGAAGCCGCCCACCTTGATGCTGGCGAGCTTGCCCGCCTCCTTCAGCGCGGCGATCGCGCCCAGCGCCATCTCGTCGTTGCCGCTGATCACGCCGATGATGTCCGGGTGCGCCTGCAGCAGGTTCTGCATCTTGTCGTGCCCCTGCGTCCGGTCCCAGTTGGCGACCTGCGAGCCGACCTTCTTCAGGCTCGTGTACTGGCTGAGCACGGTCTCGTAGCCGTTGGAGCGCGTCGCCGCGTTGTTGTCCGACGGCGAGCCGAGCAGCTCGACGTAGTTGCCCTTCTGGCCGACCCGCTTGACCCATTGCTGCCCGCCGAGTGCGGCGCCCTGCGCGTTGTTGGACACGAGCTGCGCCTTGGCCAGGCCCTCCTGGTTGATCTCGGCGTTGACCAGGATCACCGGGATGTTGGCCGCGATCGCCTTCTTCACCGCGCCCAGCGAGCCGCTGGCGTTGGCGGGATCCAGGATGATCGCCACCGAATGGTTGGTGATCGCGGTGTCGATCAGGTTGCTTTCGGTGTTGGTGTCGCCCTTGGACGCGCCGACGCTGGCGGTGTAGCCGAGCTTCTGCGCTTCCGCCGCCGCCACCTTGCCCTCGGTCAGCCAGTACGGGTTGGACGGGTCGTTGACGATGACCGACATCAGCCCGCCCGCGGCGGCCTTCGCGGGCGCCTGGACCCCCACCAGCACGGGAACTGCCGCGGCGAGAACCGTCAGCGCCAGGAACGTGGACCTCTTGGACATAATGTTGTTCTTCCTTTGCAAGAAACGAGGATGCCGCCTGGGTGTCAGCCCGGCTGCGGCGCGGATGTCGGAAGTCCGGCAGCCGGACCCGGACCTTTCGGCGTGCGGCGCCGGTACTGGACCGCGTTCAGCAGCACGGCCAGCACGATCACCGCACCGGTGAACACCGTCTGCCAGTAGGACGAGATGCCGATGATCACGAGGCCATCGGACAGGAACCCGATCACGAAGGCGCCGAGCAGGGTGCCGCGCACGTTGCCGCGGCCGCCGGTGAGTGCGGCGCCGCCGATCACCACCGCGGCGATGGCGGTGAGCTCGTACGACACGCCCGCGGTCGGCCCGGCGGAGGTGAGCTGCGACGACAGGATCAGTCCGGCGGCGGCGGCGCAGATGCCGGACAGCACGTAGACCGACACCTGCACCGTCCTCACCGGCACCCCGGACAGCTCGGCTGCGCGCGCGTTGCCGCCCGACGCGTACAGCCAGCGGCCGAACGCGGTCCGCCCCAGCACCAGGTTGCCGGCGATCGCCACCACCGCCAGCACCACCACGCCGATCGGGATGCCGAGGAGGTGGTTGAAGCCGAGCCAGCTGAAGCCGGTGTTGCCGAGTGCGGCACTGCCGCCGAGGTTGTTGTAGGTCAGCCCGTTGGTGATCAGCAGCGCCACGCCGCGCGCCACGTACATCACCCCCAGCGTGGCGACGAACGCCGGCACCTTGAAGCGCGCGATCAGGATGCCGTTGACCAGGCCGACGCAGCCGCCGAGCGCCGCCGTCAGCACCACCACCACCCAGACCGGCGGATACAGGATCACGCCGAACGCGCCGAACGTCACCCCCTGCATCAGGTAGCCGGCGATCACGCCGCTCAGGCCCAGCGTGGAGCCCACCGACAGGTCGATGCCGCCGTTCAGGATCACCAGCAGCATGCCGATCGCCAGGATGCCGAAGATCGCCACGTGCGACGTCATGGTCAGGAAGTTGCCGAGCGAGAAGTAGTACGGCGACAGCGCCGAGAACACCGCGATGATCGCGATCAGCGCGAAGAACGCCCGCCCCTCGAGCAGCAGCCTGCCGATCTCGATGTCGCCGAGGCTCCCGCGCCGGGAGCCGAGGATGGTGTTGCTCATGCGATGGGGGACCCTGCCTGTCGTTCGTTCCGCGGGCGTCGTACCAGGTTGCATCAGCCGACCACGGCCTCGCCGGAGGCGGCCATGATCTCCTCCTTGGCCACCTCGGGCCCGAACTCCGCCGAGATCCTGCCCCGGCGCATCACCACGATCCGGTGCGCGACGCCGTGACATTCCTGGACCTCCGAAGTGGAGAACAGCACCGCCAGCCCCTGCGCCGCCTTCTCGCCAAGCAGCCGGAACACTTCCGCCTTGGCGCCGATGTCGATGCCCCGCGACGGCTCGTCCAGCAGGATCATTCTCGGGTGCGTCGCCAGCATCTTGCCGATCACGACCTTCTGCTGGTTGCCGCCCGACAGCGAGCCGATCGGCGCCCCGCCGCCTGCGGTCTTGATGTGCACGTCGCGGATCGACGCGTCGACCAGCGTGCGCTCGCGCGCCGACGAGGTGAGCAGCCGCCGGGTGAAGGCGCCGATGTTGGCGAGCGACAGGTTCTGGCCGACGCTCATGGTCTGCACCAGCCCGTCGCGCTGACGGTCCTCCGGCACCAGCACCAGGCCCTTGGCGATCCGCCCGGCGATGCCGAGGCCTGCGAGCGGCTCACCCTCGAGGAGGACCTCGCCCTCGAGCATCGGCACGCGCCCGGCGATCGCCTCCAGCAGCTCGGTGCGCCCCGCCCCCATCAGCCCGTAGATGCAGACGATCTCGCCGGCACGCACGTCGAGCGACAGGTGGTCCACCACCAGGTTGCCGGACCCGGCGGCGTCCGCCACGCACACGTCGCGCACCGACAGGCTGATCCCCCCGAACGCGTAGCCGCCCGGCGGTGAGCCGCGGTCGTAATGGTCGCCCACCATGTTGCGGACGATCCACTGCAGGTCGACGTCCCTGGCCTCGCCGGTCGCGGTGATGGCGCCGTCGCGCAGCACCACCGCATGGTCGGTGATCTGCAGCGCTTCCTCGAGATGGTGCGAGATGTACACGATCGACACGCCGCGCGCGGTCAGGTCGCGGATCACCTTGAACAGCACCTCGACCTCGGCGGCACTCAGCGCCGAGGTGGGCTCGTCCATGATCAGGATGCGCGCGTCGACCGACAGCGCGCGCGCGATCTCGACGATCTGCTGCTGCCCCAGGCGCAGCGTCTCGACCAGGGTGGAGGGCTCGATCTCCTCCTCCAGCTCGGTCATCAGGAGCCGCGTCTGCCGCGCCTCCTCGGCGAAGTCGACGCCCGTCCTGGTGCGGATCTCGCGTCCGAGAAAGATGTTGTCGCGCACGCTGAGGTTCGGCGCCAGGCTCAGCTCCTGGTGGATGATCGAGATGCCGTGGTCGCGCGCCTCCACGGTGGAGGCGAAGCTGACGCGACGCCCGTCCAGCGTGATCTCGCCCGAGCTCGGCGTCGTCACCCCGGACAGGATCTTCATCAGGGTCGACTTGCCGGCCCCGTTCTCGCCGAACAGGGTGGTGACCTTGCCGCGACGGATCTCGAAGTTCACGCCCTTCAGCGCGTGCGTGCTGCCATACACCTTGGCGATGTTGCGCGCCGACAGCACCACCTCGCCGGCGGCATCCGGACGTTGCATCGCGGCACTCATCGTACGTCCAGCTTCACCGGCGTCACCTGCCAGGCGCTGGCGTCGGTGAGCTGGAACACGCCGACCACCGACACGGTCTTTCCGGCCAGCGAGCCGACATCCACCTTCGACAGCACCTGCTTCTTCATCTCGTTGTTCAGCGCCGCACCCGCGTTCTGATACTCGATCTGGTTGTGGAACTGTCCGAAGCTGATGGTGCCGGTGGCGTCGCGCAGGTCGGTGCCGATGATCGCAGGGCCCAGCTGCAGGCTGACCTGCGTGGAGGACGGCACGCCGGCCACGGCGACGTCGTAGTCGCCCGAGTCGCTCTTGCTCACCTTGCCGGTGAACTTCACCGGGAACTCGGGCCCCGCATCCGATGCCACGCCATACTGCTTGCCCGCCGCATCCTGGTCCTTCGCCAGGGCCGCTGCCAGGGTGGCGGCGTCGACCGCGCGGCCTTCCACCGCCGCCTGCACCTTCGGGAACTCCTTGGTCCCGTAAGCCACGGGCGAGAACACGTCGGCCTTGACGTCGGCCGACGACCCGATCCGCACCACCCTGGTGTCCAGCGCCATCGCGATCACCACGACCGCGACGGCACCCGACAGCAGGGCGAGCCGGAAGCCCGGCCTGGTTCTTGCGACGGTAGCGCCGCTCATTCGGGGATCAGCACGATCTTGATCGAGCCTTCGCCCTTCTTCATCAGCTCGAAGCCCTGGGCGAACTCCGACAACGGCAGCTTGTGCGTCACCACGCCCTCGGTCGGCAGCCGGCCGTCGCCGATGGCGGCGATCGTGAGCGGGTAGCAGTACGGGCCCAGGTGCGCGCCGTACAGGTCGAGCTGCTTGCGGTCGCTGATGATCGACCAGTCCGCCGTCACCTCGTGGCCGAACACCGAGAACTCGACGAAGCGGCCGAGCTTGCGGATCATGTTCAGCCCCTGCGTCACGCTGCTCTCGTGCCCGGTCGCCTCGATGTACACGTCGCAGCCGTAGCCGTCGGTGAGCGCCTTCACCTTGGAAACCACGTCCTCCTTGAACGGGTTCATCACGATGTCGGCGCCGAACTTCTTGGCCAGCTCCAGCCGGTCCTCCTTGCCGTCCAGCACGATCAGGAGCGACGGGTTCTTCAGCCGCGCCGCCCCCACCATGCCGAGCCCGAGCGGTCCGGCGCCGGACAGCACCACCACGTCGTCGAGCTGGATCAGGCCGCGATTCACCGCATGCACCGAGCAGGCATAGGGCTCGACCAGCACCGCCTTTTCCATCGGGATGCCGTCGGGCACCTTGTGCGTGCGGCTTTCCTTCGGGAACCGCATGTACTTGGCCATGCCGCCGTTGACGTTGTTCTGGAAGCCGTAGACGTCGTGCCGCTCGCACATCCAGTATTCGCCGCGCGAACAATAGCGGCAATGCTCGCAGGGCACGATCTGCTCGGAGATCAGCCGGTCGCCGACCTTGTACTTGCCGGCCGCCTGGACGTTGGCGCCGACCTCGACCGCGCGGCCGACGAACTCGTGGCCGGGGATCATCGGCGCCTTGACGTAGCGGGCCTGGCCCTTGTTGTCGCCCCAGAACGACGGCGCGCCGCCGAACGTCTTGATGTCGCTAGCGCAGATGCCGCAGGCCTCGACCTCGATGATGATGTCGTCCGGGCCGGCGCGCGGCACGTCGACCTCCTCCAGCCGGTAGTCGCCGGGCTCGTAGGCGACCACCGCCGTCATCTTCGCCGGAAGGGTGACCGACGGGGTCGCGCTGTCTGGGGTTATGCTGTCCACGGGGATGCTCCTTGTTCGTGGTTCAGTCGGCCAGACGCCGGATCAGGCCGTCCGCCAGGGTGCGGAGGATGAGTTCGCAGGAAGCGGCGCCGGCATCCAGCACGCCGCGCGACCGTTCGCCGAGGCGGCTCGCCCGCCCCAGCCTCGCCACCAGGTCGCGGGTGGCTTCCAGCCCGTCGGTGGCCGCGCCCTGCAGCGCATGGAGGCAGACGGCGAAGTTCGAGCCCGCCCCCGCCGCCCGCTCGAACGCGTTCCCCGCCGGGGTGAGCACGTCGATCAGCGTCTTGTCGCCCACCTTGGCCTCGCCGAGATCGACGATCGCCGCCTCGCCGGCGCGCAGCATCAGCAGGAAGCCGTCGCGGTCGAGCACGTCGCGGCCGGCCAGCGCGTCCGACATCTCGGTGAAGAACGAGCCGTACAGCGGCCCCATCGAGCCGCCGATGTCGCTCAGCAGCGTGTCGCCGATGGTGGCGAAGCCCTGGCGAAGGTCGAACGGTTTGCCATCCAGCCGCTCCAGCACCAGGCGGAAGCCCTTGGCCATGTTGATGCCGTGGTCGCCGTCGCCGGTGGCGGCGTCGATTGCCGACAGGTGGTCCTGCGCCGCCACCACCGCGCGGGCGATGTCCAGCGTGATCGGGCCGGCGTCGAGGAGGGAGACGGTCTGCATGAAGCGGCTCCTACGATCCGGCCACGGTCAGGCCGATCGAGCGCGCCGGCGCCCGCAACAGCCGGTCCAGCTCGCCGTCCAGCCGTGTCAGCGTCACCGAAACGCCCATCATCTCCAGCGAGGTGAAGTAGTTGCCGACGAACCGGTGGCGCGGGGTGATGTTCCGCGCCCGCAGCATCTCGTCGACGTGGCCGTAGAGCAGATACAGCTCCATCAGCGGCGTGGCGCCGAGGCCGGACACCAGCACCGCCACCTCCTCGCCCTCGAACGCGAGGTCGGCCAGGATCCGCTCCAGCATGATCCCCGCCATCTCGCGAGCGGGTGCGACCGGCAGCACCGCGATGCCGTGCTCGCCGTGATGGCCGATGCCGACCTCCATGGTGCCGGTCTCGATGGTGAAGTTGGGGCGGCCGTTGGCCGGGATGGTGCAGGCGGACAGGCCGATGCCGATCGAGCGTGTGTTCTCGATCGCCTTTCGCGACGAGGCGATCACGCCGTCGAGGTCCGCGCCTTCGGCGGCACGAGCGCCCCCCGCCTTCCACATCAGGATCTCGCCGGCGACGCCGCGGCGCTTGTCCGCCTCCTCCGCGGGCGCGGAGGCGACGTCGTCGTTGGCGACCACGGTCTCGACCCGGATCCCGTCCTTGGCCGCGAGCTTCACCGCCATCTTCACGTTCATGTTGTCGCCGGCGTAGTTGCCGTACAGGCAGGCGACGCCTTCCCCACGGTCGGCCTCGCGGAACGCGGCATGGAAGCTCTTGGCGGTGGGGGAGGCGAACACCTCGCCGATCGCCACCGCGTCCACCAGGCCCGGGCCGACATAGCCGAGGAACGCCGGCTCGTGGCCGGAGCCGCCGCCGGTCACCACGCCGACGCGCGACGTGGCGGGAGCGGCACTGCGCAGCACGCGCGAATGGTCGGTGGCGGCCAGCAGGTCGGGATGCGCCCGCAGCACGCCGGCGAGGCTGTCCTCGGTGACTTGGTTCGGGTCGTTGATCACGCGGTTCATGCCGCGATGTCCTCCTGGTTCGTCCGGATCTGGCGTCCGGTTGCATCGCAGCTGGGAAGCCGGTGCCGTCACACCATGCCGCGGCGAATGAACAAGTGTCAAATACCTGACCACATGAATATGCTATTTTTACCGGAATCTTTCCCGGTGACGACCAAGCGTCGGGGCTGCCCCGCGAAATCCGGGGATCGATGCAAAAGGTGATGCGATGCCGCCCGAAATTTTGCCCAGAAGCCGATGAAATAATGTTCAGCTCAGGCTAGGTTGTGCAGCGCAACGTCCTGGAGGGGAGGCGTCGATGACCACCGGCGACAACATGGCTGGCGACGCTGGCGACGGGTACGGCGCGCATCGGACGGCACCGGATGCCATGGCGGACGCGCCGCCCGATGCCCGTCCGTCCGTCCGCCTGGCCGGTCCCATGCAGAAGGACGGGTCCCGGCCGGACCGCGGCGAGGTGCGGGCCGAAACCCTGATCGAGATCGCCACCCTGTACTACTACGAGGACGTGACCCAGGAGGTGCTGTCGCAGCGCTTCGGCATGTCGCGCGCCAAGATCAGCCGGCTGCTCCGACGCGCTCGCGAGGAGGGCCTGGTCGAGATCAGGGTGCACCAGCCCTCCTCGGTGGGCGCCGAGTTCGAGCGCGAGTTCATCCGGCGCTTCGGCATCGCCCGTCTGCTGGTCTCGGTCGACCACCGCGACCCGGACGCGCAGCGCAACGCCGTGGCCCGCATGGTGGCGGGGCACCTGGAGCGCTCGCTCGCCGACGGCTCCATCGTCGCCGTCGGCATGGGACGCAACGTGGCGGCGGTCGCCGACGCCCTGGTGCTGCCGCCGCGCGGGGGCGTCACCTTCGTCTGCGCCATCGGCGGCTCGCTGCGCGCCGGCGAGCACATGAACCCCGACCACATCTGCCGCCGCCTGGCGATGCGGTATGGCGGCGAAAGCGAGACCCTCTACGCCCCCGCCCTGGTGACCAACGCCGAGCTGCGTGCCGAGCTGTACCGCAACGACACCGTCAAGCTCACCCTGGACCGCGCCAGGCGGGCCGACTTCGCGCTGATCGGCATCGGCGACCTGTCGGAGGACAGCAACATGGTGCGCATGGGCTGGTTCTCGCCGCAGGAGATCGCCGAGGCGCGCCTGGCCGGCACCATCGGCGACACCATGGGCTACGACTTCATCGACATACACGGCCGCCCGGCAGACACCGGCATGCAGGGCCGGGTGATCGGCCTGACCCGGGAGGACCTGGGCCGCATCCCCGACGTGATCGCCATCGCGGCCGAGAACACCAAGGCCGCCGCCATCCTCGGCGCGCTGCGCACCGGCGCCATCAACACCCTGGCGACCTCGCTCACCAACGTCCACACCATCCTGCGCCTCGACGAGGCGACCCGCGCCGCCGATCCCGGGCCGCCGCGCGCCTCCTGACCACCACCGTCCGCGGCCGGCGTTTCAGCCGACCTCGAGGGCGGCCACCCGTGCGTTCGGGCGCCACGCCGCCGAAGGCGGATCGGCCACGGTGCGGTTCCGTCCCGCCTGCTTGGCGGCGTAGAGCGCCTTGTCGGCACGCCCGACCAGCGTGCCGGACTCGTCCCCCGGACGCATCCAGGTCAGGCCGATGCTGCCGGTGATCGCGATCGTGCCGCCCTCGAAGGCGACCGGCTCGGCGAACAGCGTGCGGCGCAGCGCCTCCACCCGGTCATGCGCTTCCCGCCCGAACCCGGGCAGCAGCAGGATGATCTCCTCGCCGCCGTAGCGGCCGACCTCGTCCTGCTCGCGCGTGCCGGCGCGCAGGCGGCGCCCGACCACCGCCAGCACGGCATCGCCGCCGAGATGGCCGTGGGTGTCGTTGACCTGCTTGAAGTGGTCCAGGTCCATCAGCGCCACCGCGAGCGGCAGGCCGGACCGGTCCGCCGCCTGCATGGCGACCTCGAGACGCTCCAGCACCGCCGCCCGGTTCAGCAGCCCGGTGAGGCTGTCATAGGTCGCCTGGCGCAGCAGGATCTGCCGCGCCTGCTCGATCTCGCGGGTGCGCTCCTCGACCCTGGCTTCCAGCAGTCTCTGCCGTGCCCGCACGGAGCGCTCCCGCATCCGCCACAGCATCAGCGGCAGGCTCGCCGCCGCGGCCGCGGCCAGGGCATAGACCGGCCAGGTCTTCCACCAGGGCGGCCGCATCTTGATCACCAGCTCGATCGGCGCCGACTGCAGCCCGTGCACCGGCTCCACCGCGACCAGCTCGAACCGCAGCCGGCCGAACGGCGGGTTGGTGTAGCGCGCCTCGCGTCCCGCGGTCTCGGTCCAGCTCTGGTCGATGCCGCGCAGGCGGTAGCGGAAGCGGATCGACTTCTCGTAGCGGAAGTCGAGTGCCGCGAAGCTGATCACCAGCGGATCGCCGGTCCAGCGCAGGTGGGTCGATCCCGTCGGCGCCTGCACCGCGACCGAGGACGGGCTGTCGACCCGGACCGCGGTGATCAACGGGTGCAGGCCCTCGGTGCGGAACAGGTTGCCGGGATCGAGCAGGTGCGACAGGCCGCCGGAGGTGCCGAACCACAAGGTGCCGTCGTCGTCGGTCGAGACCGAGTTGTTGTTGAGGTCGTTGGCGACCAGCCCGTCCTGCGTGTCGAGATGGCGCCAACGGGTCCCGTCGGTGAGGTCGAGGCCGCGATCGGTGCCGATCCAGATCCGGCCGGCCCGGTCGGCATAGACCACCTCCACGTCCCTGGAGGCCAGGTGGCCGCCGGGACTCGGGTCCCGCTCGACGATCCTGTCGCCGTCGAGGCGCAGGCGGACCAGGCCATCGGCGTAGCTCGGCAGCCAGAGCGTGCCGTCGGCGGCGAACGCCATCGACCGGGTCCGGTAGCCGCCCGTGGGATCGGTGCGCATGACCGTGTGCCAGCGCCCGGCGCGGTCGCGGTGGAACAGGGCGTTCGTGGTCAGCACCCAGAGATCGCCGTTCCCGTCGAACGACACCGCGAACACGCCGCCCCCGACCTCCGGCACCGCGGTGACGGTTGGCGCCGCGTCGCCGGGCCGGTCGATCCTGGCCAGGCCGTCGCTCGTGCCCACCCAGATCGGCGTCGTGCGGTCCTGTATGCCCGGATCCTGGACACCCGGATCCTGGACGATCGTGTAGATCCGCCCGAGCCGGGCCACCATGTCGTCGTGCCCGGTTCGCGGATCGCGCCGGATCAGGCGACCGTCCCAGCCGCCGACCCAGAGCCGCCCGTCTGCGGCAATGGCGATCGACACCGCCCGGCCGCGCGTGTGCCAGTCCGGCACCGCATCGGCCGGCGCGCCGGCGACCGCGCCAGCGACCGCGCCAGCCTTGGGCAGGGCATCGACCCCGAGGTCGCTCGCCACCCACATCGTGCCGGCGCCGTCGCGGCTCGCGTTCCACACCAGGTCGTCCGGCAGCCCGGTCCAGTTGTCGAACATTCCCAGGCCCAGGAGGCGTGCGAGCCCCTGGCCGTAGCTGCCGACCCAGAGCGAGCCCTCGCGGTCGACCAGCATCGCGCTGATCGCCGACAATGGCGAGCTCCGCGCCAGGTCCTGCACTGCCCATCCGTCGCCCCCATGGATGAGCAGGCCATGCGCGCCCTGGGTCACGACGCGCCCGGCCGGATCGAGCAGAAGGTCGAGCTGTGTCTCCTCATGGGAATAGGCGCCCGGCCCGTCGCCGAAATCGGTCACGGCGAACCGCGCCGCACCGGGTGCCAGCGAGGCGACGCGTTGGCGGCTGCGCAGCCACAAGGTGCCGGCGCGGTCGTAGAGCGCGGCGTCCCAGCGATCCGCGGGCAGGCCGGAGGAGGCGCCGAGCACGGCGATGCCGCCGTCCAGCCGGCAGACCTCCCTGCCGCAGCCGGCCCAGACATGGCCGCCCGCGACGCTGACGGTGTCGAAGCCGGACCACAGCGCCGCCCGGTTCGGATCGAGCGCCACCGCGCGTTCCGACAGGAACGGCTGCACCGACAGGGTGGCGGGTTCCCCGGGTCCGGGACGGATGCGCAGCAGGCTGCGTCCCCGCACCAGCAGCAGGTCATGGCCAAGCACCGCCACCCGATGGCCGAAGCCGAACACCGGATCGGGCTGTACCGCCACCGACGCCGCCGGACCCGCGCCCAGCAGGTAGACCCGGTCCGAGAACACCGCCCAGATGCGTCCGTCGGGAGCCGTGCGCAACGCCTCGACCACGCCGTTCGGCGGCAGCCCGTCGCTCGTCATGCGGTTGAAGCGCTGGCCGTCATAGCGGTAGAGACCGTTCTCGGTGCCCACGAGAAGGAAGCCTGTGCCGTCCTGGGCCAGGGCGGTGATCGAGCTGTTGAACAGGCCGCTGTCGTCGTCGTACAGCCGCATCGCCGCCCGCTGCGCCGAGGCCGGACCGGCCGCCAGCCCCAGCAGCGCGGCGATCAGCAGCACGAACCCGCCGGCGCGGCGGCAGTGCCAGGGCGTACGGCGGCTTCGGCTTGCGGGGAAGGACGAGTTCAGGTTGTGCACCGGTTCATGCTTGGCAGGATCATTGCATCGTCGGTCCGGCTGGTTGCCAACCGGTAAACGTTCCCGTTCCGATCACGCAAACGCGCACAATCAGGAGACGAAGGTGCAACGGATCGGGTGCCTCCTCGCCGCCCTCGGCCTGCTCGCCGCCTCGCCGGCCGCGGCAGCGGATGGGGCCAGGCTCCGCCGGATCGCCGCCGGGATCACCATCACCCGCGACGACTGGGGCATCGCCCACGTCCACGGCCGCACCGACGCCGACGCTGTGTTCGGCATGGCCTATGCCCAGGCCGAGGACGACTTCGACCGGATCGAGACCAACTACCTGACCGCCCTCGGCCGCCTCGCCGAGGCCGAAGGCAGCACGGCACTCGCACAGGACCTGCGGGCCAGGCTCTACGTCGACCCCGCCGACCTCCGCGCCCGCTACGCCGGAAGCCCGGCCTGGCTGAGGGCGCTGATGGACGGCTGGGCCGACGGCCTGAACGACTACCTCCTGGTGCACCCCGAGGTGACGCCCCGGGTGATCCGGCGGTTCGAGCCCTGGATGGCGCTCGCCTTCAGCGAGGGCAGCATCGGCGGCGACATCGAGCGCATCCCGCTCCCGGAGCTGGCCCGCTTCTATCGACTGCCCGCCCCCGCGACGCCGGACCAGGCTCCGCCGCCGCCCGCTGCCCGCGCGCCGACCGGCTCCAACGGCATCGCCATCGCGCCTGCGAACACCGTGGACCACCACGCGCTGCTGCTGATCAACCCGCACACCTCGTTCTACTTCCGCTCCGAGCTGCAGATGACCAGCGACCAGGGGCTCGACGCCTATGGCGCCGTCACCTGGGGCCAGTTCTTCGTCTACCAGGGCTTCAACGACCGGCTGGGCTGGATGCACACCTCCAGCCATTCGGACGCGGTGGACAGCTACCTTGAGACCATCGTGCACCAGGGCAACCGCGCGTTCGCCCGTCACGGCGACGTCCTGCGCCCGGTTTCCTCGGCGAGCGTCACCCTGTCCTACCGCACCGCCGCCGGCGGCCTCGCCTCCCTGCGCGTCACGACCTTCCGCACCGGCCACGGCCCCGTTGTCGGCAGCACCGCCGATAGGCGCTGGGTGAGCGAGGCCATGATGTTCAAGCCTGTGGAAGCGCTGGAGCAGTCCTACGCCCTGACAAAGGCGCGCGACTGGCGCGCCTACATGAAGGTGATGCAGCTCAAGGCCAACACCTCCAACAACACCGTCTACGCCGACGCGGACGGCCACATCGCCTACCTCCACCCGCAGTTCATTCCCCGCCGCGACGACCGCTACGACTACACCCGCCCGCTGGACGGTGCCGACCCGCACACCGACTGGAACGGCCTGCACGCGCTGGACGAGGCGCCGCACCTGCTCGACCCCGCCACCGGCTGGATCCAGAACACCAACAACTGGCCATACTCGGCAGCAGGGTCCGCCAGTCCGCACCAGGCCGACTTCCCGCGCTACATGGACACCGACGGCGAGAACGTCCGCGGCCTGCATGCCGTGGCGCTGCTGCGCGACCGGCACGACTTCACCCCGGGCTCCCTGCTCGCCGCCGCCTTCGATCCAGGCCAGCCCGGCTTCGACATCCTGCTGCCGCACCTGCTCGACGCCTACGACCACCTCGGGCAGACCGACCCGCTGCGCACGCGGCTGTCGGCTCCGGTCGCCACCCTGCGCGCCTGGGACCGGCGCTGGTCGGTGGACTCGGTCCCCACCAGCCTGGCGGTGTACTGGGGCGAGGCGCTGTGGGGCCAGGCGGGCGAACCCCGTCACGCCAACAGCCTGTCCGACTACGACGCAGTGCTCGCCCGCACCACGCCTGCGCAACGCCTCGCGGCACTGGCGGCCGCGGTGGACCGGCTCGACCGCGACTTCGGCACCTGGCGCACCCCCTGGGGACGGATCAACCGGTTCCAGCGCCTGACCGACTCGCTCCTGCCGCACTTCTCCGACGCCGCACCGAGCCTGCCGGTCGGCTTCACCTCGGCGCAGTGGGGTTCGCTCGCCTCCATCGACGGGCCGCAGCAGGACGGCGTCCGGCGGCGCTACGGCGACAATGGCAACAGCTTCGTCGCGGTGGTCGAGTTCGGGCCACGGCTGCGGGCGCTGGCCGTCACCGCCGGCGGCGAAAGCGGCGCCCCCCATTCGCCGCATTTCGACGACCAGGCGCTACGCTATACGACCGGCGCCCTGCGCACGGTCTACTTCTACCCGGACCAGCTCGTCGGCCACACCGAGCGCCGCTACCATCCGGGCGGATGACGGCTGGCATGGGCCATGCGCCGACCCTCGGCTCGTCGGCGCGGTCGACCCACTCATCCGCCATCGCCACGGCCGGCTGCGACGTTCCCGCGATCACGCCCTGCCCAGGGCGGGGAGCACCACACGGTCCGCCGCACGACCGGGATGGGTCCGAACGGCCCGTCCTCCAACGGGACGAAACCCTGACGGAAGCGCTTCGGCGCGTCAGGTGGGTGGAAGGTCTAGCGTGAGGGTCGAGCCGAACAACCGCTCGACCTCCTCCGGGTCGACCCCGGCCAGGGTCGCCGGGCACCAGCGCGGGTTGCGGTCCTTGTCGATCACCGCCGCCCGCACCCCTTCGAGGAAGTCGGGCCGGCGGATCAGCCCGGTGGCGAGCTGGTATTCCTGGTCCATGCACCGCTCCAGCCGCCCGAGTCCGTGGCTCCGGCGCAGTGCCCGCAGCGTCACCGACAGCGACACCGGCGCGTTGCGGGCGATCCGCGCCGCCGCCGCTTGCGCCGCCGCCTCCGGCCGCGCCCGCAGCGCGTCCAGGATCGCCCCCACCTCGTCGTGCCGGTAGCAGGCCCCGATCCATCCCTCGTGCTCCGCGAACCACCCCGCTGCCGGCGGACTCGCCGCCTCTGCCACGCGGGCCTCAAGCTCGACCGCGTTCCCGCAGCGGCAAAGGTCGGCGACCAGCGCCGGCACCCGGTCGGAGCGGACGTGGTGATCCGCCAGGCCGCACAGGATGGCATCCGCCGCCCCCATCGCCTCCCCGGTCAGCGCCGCGTGGGTACCGCATTCGCCCGGTGCCGCCGCCAGCAGCCAAGTGGCGCCCACGTCGGGAAGGAAGCCGATCCCCACCTCCGGCATCGCCAGCCGGGTGCGCTCGGTGACGATCCGGATCGAGCCGTGCGTGGACACGCCGACGCCGCCGCCCATCACCAGCCCGTCCATGATCGCCAGGTAGGGCTTCGGCAGCCGGGCGATGCGCGCGTTCAACCGGTACTCGTGGTACAGGAACGCGTCCGCCCGCTCCGGCTCGCCGGCCCGGACGCGGTCGTGCATGAAGCGGATGTCGCCGCCTGCGCACAGCCCGCGCTCGCCCTCGCCCTCGATCAGCACGCCGACCAGGTCCGGCTCCTCCGACCATTCCGCCAGTGCTGCATCCATCGCCTGCACCATCTCCGGCGTCAGCGCGTTGATCGCGCCGGGCCGTCGCAGGGTGATCCGTCCCAGCGTCCCGTCGCGACGAAGCCCGACCGACACCGTCATCCGGCTTCCTCCCGCACGCCGGCAAGCAGGCGCAGCACCCGGCAGGCCAGCTCCCGGCGGCACACCAGCAGGTCCGGCAGGAACGCGCCCGAAACGTTGTAGCGCAGCGGCGAGCCATCCAGCCGCGAGGCGTGCAGCCCGGCAGCGCGCGCCACCGCGACCGGCGCGCAGTTGTCCCACTCGTACTGCCCGCCGGAATGGAGGTAGATGTCCGCCTCGCCCCGCACCACCGCCATCGCCTTGGCGCCGGCCGAGCCCATCGGCAGCAGCACCGCGCCCAGTGCCGCCGCCACCCGCACCGCTTCCGCCGCCGGCCGGCTCCGGCTCACCACCATCCTGAGCGGCGCCGAGGCCGGCCCCGGACCGCGCACGTCGCCGGTAGCCAGCACCGCCGCCAGTCCGGGCAGCGCCACCGCGCCCACCGCCGC
Source organism: uncultured Acetobacteraceae bacterium (assembly GCA_964249735.1). Classification (GTDB taxonomy): domain Bacteria; phylum Pseudomonadota; class Alphaproteobacteria; order Acetobacterales; family Acetobacteraceae; genus Lichenicola. The sequence goes on from CAXUDP010000051.1 coordinate 16,911, forward strand.
CATCCCGTCCACCGCCAGCCCGACATGCACCGCCCAGTCGTCGCGGCCCTCGCCATACTCCCGCGTGCCGTCCAGCGGATCGACGATCCAGACCCGGCTCCGCCCGAGCCGCGCCGGATCGGCCTTCCCCTCCTCGGACAGCACCGCATCCTCCGGCCGGTGCGCCTTCAGCGCCTCGACGATGAACGCGTGGGCGATCCGGTCGCCGGCGGCACCCAGAGCCTGGCCTGCGAACAGGCCGGAGCCGCGCACCGACGACAGCAGCGTCCCGGCCGCTTCGGCGATCCGCCGCGCCAGCGCGTCGTCGCTTTCAGCCATCGCCGCGCTGCTGGCCGCCCTCCTGGTTGCCCTCCTGGCCGCGCAGCACCAGCTCGACCACCCGTTCCGCCGCCTGCTCCGGCGTGAGCGCCGCGGTGTCGAGGCACAGCTCCGCGTGCTCCGGCGGCTCGTACGGGCTGTCGATCCCGGTGAAGTTGCTCAACCGCCCGGACCGCGCCTTGGCATACAGCCCCTTCACGTCGCGCCGCTCGGCATCGTCCAGCGTCGCATCGACATGCACCTCGATGAACTCGCCCGCCGGCATCATGTCGCGCACCATCCGGCGCTCCGCCCGGAACGGCGAGATGAACGCGGTCAGCACGATCAGCCCCGCGTCGGTCATCAGCTTCGCCACCTCGCCGACGCGCCGGATGTTCTCCACCCGGTCGGCATCGGTGAAGCCCAGGTCGCGGTTCAATCCGTGCCGGACGTTGTCGCCGTCGAGCAGGAAGGAGTGCTTGCCGAGCGCATGCAGCCGCTTCTGCACCAGGTTGGCGATCGTCGACTTGCCCGCGCCGGACAGCCCCGTGAACCACACCAGCGCCGGGCTCTGTCCCTTCTGCCGCGCGTGGCTTTCCCGGCTGACGTCGATCGCCTGCCAGTGCACGTTCTGAGCCCGCCGGAGCGCGAACCGGATCATCCCGGCCGCCACCGTGGCGTTGCTGATCCTGTCGACCAGCACGAAGCCGCCCAGCGTGCGGCTGCCGGCATACGGCTCGAACACGATCGGCCGATCGGTGGACAGGGTGACGACGCCGATCGCGTTCAGCTCCAGCATCCGGGCCGCCAGGTGCTCCAGGGTGTTGACATTGACCTGGTATTTCGGCGCGTGGATGGTCGCCGTCACCGTCTGGGTGGCGAGCTTCAGCCAGTACGACCGCCCCGGCAGCATCGCCTCGTCCGCCATCCACACCAGGCTGGCCTCGAACTGGTCGGCCGCCTCCGGCGGCGCGTCGGCGGCCGCGAGGACGTTCCCGCGCGAGCAGTCAATTTCGTCGTCGAGCGTCAGCGTCACCGACTGCCCCGCCGCCGCCACGGGAAGGTCCCCGTCCATGGTCACGATCCGCCCCACCCGCGCCGTGCGTCCCGACGGCAGCACACGCACCGGATCGCCCGGCCGCACCGTGCCCGAGGCGACCAGGCCGGCGAAGCCGCGGAACCCGGGGTCGGGCCGGCTCACCCACTGCACCGGCATGCGGAACGGCCGCTCCTGGTCGCGAACCGAATCCACCTCGACCGCATGGAGGTGCGCGACCAGCGTCGGCCCGTCGTACCAGCCCATCGCCTCCGAGCGCCTGGCGACGTTGTCGCCGCCAAGCCCCGACACCGGGATCGCCGTGACCGCGTCGAGGCCGATCCCGTCCGCGAACGCGCGGAACTCCGCGACGATGGCATCAAAGCGCGTCCGGTCGTAGCCGATCAGGTCCATCTTGTTCACCGCCAGCACCAGGTGGCGCACGCCCAGCAGGTGCACGAGGTGGCTGTGGCGCCGCGTCTGCGTCAGCACCCCCTTGCGGGCGTCGACCAGGATCACCGCGAGGTCGGCGGTCGACGCGCCGGTGACCATGTTGCGGGTGTACTGCTCGTGCCCCGGCGTGTCGGCGACGATGAACTTGCGTGTCTCGGTCGAGAAGAACCGGTATGCCACGTCGATGGTGATGCCCTGCTCGCGCTCGGCGGCAAGCCCGTCCACCAGCAGCGCGAAGTCGATCCCGCCGCCTTGCGTGCCGACCCTGCGGCTGTCCGCTTCCAGGGCAGCGAGCTGGTCGTCGAACACCGTGCGGCTGTCGTAGAGCAGCCGTCCGATCAGGGTCGACTTGCCGTCATCCACCGAGCCGCAGGCAATGAAGCGCAGCAGCGACTTGTGCCGGTGCTGCTCCAGGAAGGCGTCGATGTCCTCGGACACCAGCCCGGCCGCCCGGTAGGACGCCTCCACCCCGGCCGTCGCCATCAGAAGTATCCTTCCTGCTTCTTCTTCTCCATCGACCCCTGCTGGTCATGGTCGATGACGCGTCCCTCCCGCTCGCTGGTGGTGGCGAGCAGCATCTCCTGGATCACCTCCGGCAGGGTGGCGGCGCTGCTTTCCACCGCCCCGGTCAGCGGATAGTCGCCCAGCGTGCGGAACCGGATCGAGCGCAGCACCGGCTGCTCGCCCGGACGCAGCCGGAAGCGCTCGTCGTCCACCATCAGGATCAGCCCGTCCCGCTGCACCGTCGGGCGCGGGGCCGCGAAGTAAAGCGGCACGATCGGGATGCGCTCGAGCTGGATGTACTGCCACACGTCCAGCTCGGTCCAGTTCGAGATCGGGAACACCCGTATGCTCTCGCCCGGGCCCTTGCGCGCGTTGTACAGGTTCCACAGCTCCGGCCGCTGGTTCTTCGGGTCCCAGCGGTGGCTGGCCGAGCGGAACGAGAACACCCGCTCCTTGGCCCGGCTCTTCTCCTCGTCGCGACGCGCGCCGCCGAACGCGGCATCGAACCCCCATCGCTCCAGCGCCTGCTTCAGCCCTTCGGTCTTCCACAGGTCGGTGTGCAGCGCGCCGTGGTCGAACGGGTTGATGCCGCGCGCCAGGGCGTCCGGGTTGCGGTGCACCAGCAGCTCCATGCCGTTCTCCGCCGCGATCCGGTCGCGCAGCGCGTACATGTCGCGGAACTTCCAGGTGGTGTCGACGTGCAGCAGCGGGAACGGCAGCGGGGCAGGGTGGAACGCCTTGCGCGCCAGGTGCAGCATCACCGCGCTGTCCTTGCCGACCGAGTACAGCATCACCGGCCGCGCCGCCTCGGACACCACCTCGCGCAGGACGTGGATGCTTTCGCCTTCCAGGCGCTGCAGGTGGGTGAGGCGGACCGGTCCCGCAGCCGCTCCCTCCGACACAGGCTCGATCCGCTGCAATCCCGTTCCCCCTCCGCCGGTCACCAGGCCGCCGACGCACCGCACGCCGCGGCGCCGTCGCGGGACACGCATGGAGCGCCCGTGCCGGCCTGGCAGGACGCTGCCGCGTGGACGGGCCGCCTTTGTTCTTCCGAACGGACGCCTCGTTCCCTTCCCCGTCATCACGCGTCCGGCGAGGCTGCGCAACCATTCATCGCGTGACCGTGCGCAACAGGGATGGCGGGCCGTCGCGGCGTTGCGCCGCATCGCGGCCATGCCCTGCCGCCGACGCCGGTCCGCGCCGCCAGCCGGCCCGGATCCGGCCCGACGGAGGAAAGCCGGTCGTTCCCGGCAACCGGGGCGATGGCCGGGCGCTGCCACCTCGTCGCGGGACGGTTCCGCCTCGAAGGGGCATGATGGCAGACGACATCCGAAATCCGCGCGTGGTGGCGATCACCGGCGGCTCGTCCGGGATCGGGCTCGCCACCGCCGAGCTGTTCGCCAGACGCGGCTGGCATGTCGGCCTGATCGCCCGCGGTGCCGCGCCGCTGGAGGCCGCACGCGGCGCCGTGCTGCTCGCGGGCGGCAGCACCGGCGGCCAGGTCAGCGCCCAGGCCGCCGACGTGACCGACAGCGACGCTCTGCGCAGGGCCGCCGCCGCGATCGCCGCCGAGCTGGGCCCGATCGACGTGTGGATCAACAACGCCGGCGTCAGCGTGTTCGCCCCCTTCGTGGACGTGTCCGAGCGGGAGTTCGAGCGCGTCACCGACGTGGTCTACATGGGCACGGTGCGCGGCACCCGGATCGCCCTGGAGCACATGCGGCCGCGCGACGCGGGCGTGATCGTCAACATCTGCTCCGCCATCGGCCTGCGCGGCGTGCCGCTGCAGTCGGCCTATTCCGGTGCCAAGCACGCCATGCGCGGCTTCGCGGAGTCGGTGCGTGCCGAGCTGATGCACGAGCGCAGCCGGGTGCGGATCACCACCGTCTACCCGCCCAGCGTCAACACCCCGTTCTACAGCCACGCCACCGGGCGGCTCGACGGCCTGCCGCGTCCGCCGCCGCCGATCTACCAGCCGGAGCTGGTCGCGGACGCGATCTTCTTCGCCGCCACCAACCGCCGGCGCGACGTGCTGGTCGGCGGCCAGACGGTGCAGACCGGGCTGCTGAACGCGCTGGCTCCTGGCCTCACCGACCTGCTGATGGCCAGGATCGCCCCCCGCAGCCAGACCTCGCACAACCCGGGCATCGCCGAGGCCCAGGACGAGAACCTGTTCACGCCGTCCACCCGTCCGTCCGGCACGCACGGCGCCTTCGACCGCGAGTCCCTGCCGTTCAGCGCGCAAGCCTGGGGCACCAAGCATCGCGGCACCGTCGGCGCCGTGGCGACCTTCGGCCTCGCCACCCTCGGCCTCATGCTCCTGCCGCGCCGCCGCTAGAGCATCATTTCGTCGCATCGGATCGGCAGCCTGCGCGATGTTCGAGCGAACAACGCGTCAGGACTTATTTAAAATCCGGCGTAAATTGGTCGCGCCGGGAGCGCCCGCGCCCGAATAAAATCATTTGTGAGGTCCCGGTCACTGGCAAGACTCCTCGTCTGCCCTGACAGCATTCCGGCGCCACGCAACAGATGGCGAAATAGGACTCACCAGTGGGCTTGCCACATTCACCTGGAAGCGGTTGCACAACCCTGTTACGGCGCAGTAAGCCTCACGTCGGTCGTGAGGAGCTATATGCTCCGGCACAAGTCTGTTGCGGCGCAAACTAAGGCTAAAGGCACAAGCCCATAAGCCTGATGAGAATTGTGCGACTCGCACTCGGGGCTTGTGTCGACCCCACATCTCTTATATAAAGATGAGATTGTGGCCTCGGCTCAACCAAACTAGGCGGTAGGACGCCACAGTCTGGCCGGCCGAGGCTCTCGATCCGACTTACATCCCGGTGGATCGGGTGAGTGTCGACCGAAGAGTTGTGCGATATCCGCAGGCAACGGATAAATGTACCACGCGGCCTATCTCTCAGCAAGGGCGAACCTCTTTGAGGAGGCCATGTGGCTGGCAAGCGCTGGAAGCCGGGCAAGGTGCCCGGTCAGCGGTGGGTGGTGTGTAAGCCTCGCCCGAAGCTCCGTCTTTAGAAGACGGACCGCTGGGCCGGCGGCGAAAGCCGCCGGTCTCTACCTCGCTATCAGTCGCGGTAGAAACAATGCTCGATGATGTAAGCGAAGCGCCAGACAATAATGTTGACACTGACCCCCAATCATCCAAATCGATGAGGGCCGCGAGATCAGAAATCGCATTTCCGTATGCAAGTTTAGAAGACGCTCTAACAGTCGTTCAGACTGTGGCTGATGGAGGTGGTGATCTCACGCGAGATCAGACATCAGCAAAGCTAGCCTTGCCTGGAAGCACTTTCAATGTGCGAGTCGGTGCCGCAAGAATGTTTGGCTTGGTGAGAGCCGAAGGTGGAAGTCTTAGACTTACTCAAGATCGCTGCAAGATTGTCTCTGCTGATAGTAATGAGACAGCGATCGCGCGTCGTGATGCTTTCCTTAACGTAATTTTATACCGAAAGACATTTGATGCATATAAGGGACGTAGTCTTCCTGACGCAGAAGGGCTGGAAGATCATTTTAGAAGACTTGGCGTTGCGCCTAAGCAAGCAGATAAAGCTAGGTTAGCTTTCGAACGATCGGCTTTGTTCTCCGGGTTCTTCCATGCGGGTAAGACTAGGCTCGTTGAGCCCATTATCGTCGCGGCTCAGTTGGGTATACGAGCGGACAAGGAGGACGATGCCGCGTCTGCATTAAGCGCGAAGGGGGCATCAGTGGAAAAGCCGATTCAAACCGCTGCTCAGCAGCACTTGATTGTCGGCCTCTTGGAGAGGCTTCCACCTCCCGACACCGCTTGGTCGATTGCAGAACGTGTGCGGTGGCTACGTGCACTAGCCGTGAACTTAGGGGTCCTCTATGGCCCGAACGATGATGGTGAGATCAGCATTGCAATTCCACCGCGTCGGCAAGTGGTTGAGAACGTCAAGGCACCACCGCCCAAAGTTCCGTCGCCCACGCAGGCCGTAGCAAAAGCGGAGACTAGCGGCGGATGGGAGCCTAGTGGCAATGATTTAGATGATGAGATTCCGTTCTAAAAAGTCGGAGGACCGCCAATGACGTGGTCCTTGAGGGCCTACTCAGTCAATCATATTATTACCCCTATCCCACGATCGCGAACCTCATCCCGCCACCGATGCAGGGTGGCTAAGCATCAACGCAGCCAAGATGGAACGGAGCGTTCCAAAACGGACGCCGTCGCCCCGGCAGGCCGGTCAGGCGACCTGGCTCTGCCGGCAACGGTCCGCCGACCGTTTCACCAGGGCGGAGCTCATCGCCCCCTGCGTCGAGGCGAGCGAGCAGATCAGCGGCCCATCGGTGGTGTCGCCGTCCCAGACCTCGACCTCCCCGCCGGCCTTGATCAGAGTCCTGGCATGATCGACGGCTTCCCCGTCGCTCCCGCAATCTATGCTGACTGTCTGCTGAAGGAGGTCGGCGGCATCGGAAAGATAGACTCGGTAGAACGCCATTCCACAGCCTCCGCTGATGGGGTGGGAGGACGAAGCCTCCCGTCGCAGGTGCCTTGCAGGTCGGCGCAGGCCGGCGATGGCCCTTGATAACACGTCCCCGTCATGTCGAAACCGAAATTATGTCGTTTCGATATTGATAGGACTCAGGCCGGGAGACGGGACGCCGCAACCGGATCCGCGTCCCGGCTTCCGGCGATCAGCTCCCTGATCCGCCCGGCCAGCGCCTCCATCGCGAACGGCTTGGTCAGCACGTGCATCCCGGGCTCCAGGTGGCCGTGGCTCAGCACCGCGTTCTCGGCGTAGCCGGTGATGAACAGCACCTTCAGCGCCGGCCGCGCCACCCTGGCCGCATCGGCCAGCTGTCGCCCGTTCATGCCGCCGGGCAGCCCCACGTCGGTCACCAGCAGGTCGACGCGCACGCCCGAGTTCAGCACCCGCAGGCCGGCCGCGCCATCCGCCGCCTCGATCGTGCAGTAGCCCAGATCCTCCAGCACTTCGGCCACCAACATGCGCACGGTCGGCTCGTCGTCCACCACCAGCACCGTCTCGCCCTGCCCGGCACGCGGCGCGACCCCCGGCCGTGCCTCGGCCTCCGTCGCTTCCGCCTCGCCCGACTGCTTGGGCAGGTACAGGCACACCGTGGTGCCCCGCCCGGGCTCGGAATGGATCCGCACCTGGCCGCCGGACTGGCGCACGAAGCCGTAGATCATCGACAAGCCGAGCCCGGTGCCCTGGCCGATCGGCTTGGTGGTGAAGAACGGGTCGAAGGCG
>CAXUDP010000052.1:0-24062 GCA_964249735.1 uncultured Acetobacteraceae bacterium
GCGAACAGCACGGTGAACATGCTGGTCGGGATGCCCATCGCCTTGAGGATGATGCCCGAATAGAAGTCGACGTTCGGGTACAGCTTGCGCTGCACGAAATACGGGTCCTCCAGCGCCACCTTCTCCAGCTCCACCGCGAGGTCGAGCATCGGCTCGTCGGTGATGCCGAGCTCGGCCAGCACCTCGTGGCAGGTGCGCTGCATGATCTTCGCCCGCGGGTCGAAGTTCTTGTACACCCGGTGGCCGAAGCCCATCAGCTTCACGCCCGAGTTCTTGTCCTTCACCTTGGCCACGAAGTTGGGGATGTTCTCCTTCGTGCCGATGTCGGCCAGCATCTTGAGCACCGCCTCGTTGGCGCCGCCATGCGCCGGGCCCCAGAGGGCGGCGATGCCGGCGGCGATGCAGGCGAACGGGTTGGCGCCGGTGGAGCCGGCCAGGCGCACGGTCGAGGTGGACGCGTTCTGCTCGTGGTCGGCATGCAGGATCAGGATGCGATCCATCGCCCGGGCGAGCACCGGGCTCACCTGATAGGGCTCCGACGGCATCGCGAACATCATGTAGAGGAAGTTCTCGGCGTAGGAGAGGTCGTTGCGCGGATACACGAACGGGAACCCCATCGTGTACTTGTAGGCCCAGGCGGCGAGCGTCGGCACCTTGGCGATCAGGCGCAGCGCCGAGATCTCGCGCTGCTTCGGATCGGCGATGTCGAGGTGGTCGTGGTAGAACGCCGACAGCGCGCCGACCACGCCGCACAAGATCGCCATCGGATGGGCGTCGCGGCGGAAGCCGTTGAAGAAGTGGCGCAGCTGCTCGTGCAGCATGGTGTGCTGCTTGATCTGGGCGATGAACGCGTCGTTCTGCGCCCCCGTCGGCATCTCGCCGTTCAGCAGCAGGTAGGCCACCTCCATGAAGGTGGCGCCCTCGGCCAGCTGGTCGATCGGGTAGCCGCGATGCAGCAGCACGCCCTCGTCGCCGTCGATGAAGGTGATCCGGCTTTCGCAGGCCGCCGTGGTGCCATAGGCGGGATCAAAGGTGAACACGCCGAGCTCGGCCTGCAGCCTGCGTATGTCGGCCACCGCCGGGCCCAGCGTTCCGGTCAGCACCGGGAGGGTGGCGGTCTTGCCGTCATAGGAAACGGTGGCGGTGCCGGAGGCAGTCGGGCTCATGGAATGTTCCTGCTGCAAGGCGCACGACGCGGCGGCGGTGGAGCTGCCAGGTGGTGCGCGTCGGTGCGTGCCCGACTGAGGCAACGAAGATAGAGGCGAAGGAAATCTGGTGGCAACCGTGCCGGGGCAGGACGGGCGTCACGCCCGTCACGGGCCGATCAGCTGCAGGCTGCCAACCGTTCCGAGCGGAACGAGGCCGGACCAGTCGGTCTCGACGGAGAAGCAGGCCAGGGTGCAGGTCGGCAACCCGTCGCGCAGCGCCGCGGGTGCGTGCGGTTCGGCCAGATGCAGGGCCAGCGCGTGCAGGCCGGGGTTGTGCCCGATCAGAAGCAGGGTGCCAATCTCGGCGGGGACCGCTCGAAGCGCCGACAGCAGCAGGGCAGGCTCGGCGAGATACAGGACGTTCGTCACCTGCACCGACGGCGCCGGCTCGAACGCGCCCAGCAGCTCGAAGGTGCGCCGGGTGCGCAGCGCGCTGCTGAGCAGAACGTGCTGCGGCACGAGGCGGAGGCGGCGCATCTCGTGACCCAGCGCGTCGGCATCGCGACGGCCGCGCGCGTCGAGGTCGCGGCCATGATCGGCCGTCGCGCCGGCTTCGGCCTTGGCATGACGCAGCAGCAACAGCCGGCGCGGCCTGGTCACGCCGGATCCGGCGGGCGGGCCAGGGCTTCGTGGTGGCGGATCACCTCGCGGATCACGAAGGCCAGGAACTTCTCGGCGAAGTCCGGGTCGAGCCGGGCCTCGTGCGCCAGTTCCCGCAGCCGTGCCACCTGCTGCGCCTCGCGGGCGGGATCGGCGGGCGGCATGCCGTGGGCCGCCTTGAGGCGACCGACCGCCTGGGTGCAGCGGAAGCGTTCCGCCAGCATGTGGATCAGGGCGGCGTCGATGTTGTCGATGCTGCGGCGCAGCTCCCCGAGGCTGTCGGCAGCGCCGGCGTGGCCCGCACCCGTGTCCACCAGCGCCTCCCGCTTTGGTCCTGCCGATCCCTGCACGGCCTGGGCGCAGGCTTCAAGGGGTGATGACACCGATCGGTGTCATTCGTCGTCGGTGGCGGGCAGGTCGATCCAGGCGAGATGGCCGCCCTTGCCGGCGCCGGTGTCGGTGAAGATCGCCAGGCCCCCGGCGCGGCCGCGCTTGCGCCAAGGGCGGCCGTCGGTGCTGCGCTGGTCATGGCCGCAATACACGGTGAAGCCGTCCGGGATGTGGTCGATCCAGTTCAGCCGGCGCTCCGGGAAGCCATCCTCCTGCATCCGGCCGGTGGTCTCGCCGAACAGGGCGCGGGACAGCAGGTGGGTGACGCGTTCCAGGCCGGGCGGCGGGGTCTGGTGCAGCATCCCGGTGTGGAAGCCGCCATGCACGAAGCCGACCCGGCCGCGCACCAGCCAGGCAGGAGCGCGTGCGATCTCGGCGTGGGCGCGCATGGCCAGCGAGTCGTCCAGCTGCGCCAGGGTGGCTTCCAGCGGTGGATCAGGGCGCATGCGGTGGCCGGCGAGCGCGCGGCCAAGCTTGCGGTCATGATTGCCGAGCAGGAACAGGCCGCGGTTCTCATCGATCAGGCGGAACATGGTGCGCAGCACCTGGGCGCTGTTCGGGCCGTGGTCGACCAGGTCGCCGAGCTGGATCACGAAGCGCTCGGTGGCGACGGCGTGGCTGAAGGCGACGGCGTCGCCGTGCACGTCGCCAACGATGCGCAGCGGGCGATCGGGCGGAATCAGCCGCGGCGGCAGGAAGGGAACCGGCGGAGGCGACGGTTCCGGGCCGCCGACCTGCTGCGCCCCGCTCACTGCGCGGCCTCGGCGGGCTGGCCGCGGATGCTGTCACGAAATGCCAGCAGGGCCCGGTCGCGACCTTCCTCGAGGGGGATTATCGGGGTCGGATAATCGGCTCCGAGGCGCAGGCCGGCGGCGTCGAGCACCTGTCGGGGAGCCTCCCAGGGGCGGTGCAGCCAACGGTCAGGCAGGCGAGCCAGCTCGGGAACGTAGCGCCGGACGTAGCGGCCGTCCGGGTCGAACCGGGTGGCCTGGGTGACCGGGTTGAAGATGCGGAAGAAGGGCTGGCTGTCGGTGCCGCTGCCGGCGATCCACTGCCAACTGACGGCATTGGTGGCGAGGTCGGCGTCCACCAGGGTGTCCCAGAACCAGCGCTCGCCCTGCTGCCAGGACACCAGGAGGTGCTTGACCAGGAACGAGGCGGTGATCATGCGCACGCGGTTGTGCATCCAGCCCATCTGCCAGAGCTGGCGCATGCCGGCGTCGACGATCGGCACGCCGGTGCGGCCCTGCTGCCAGGCGCGGAAGCCGGACTCGTCATCGCGCCACGGCATGCGGGCATAGGCGAGGCGCATCGGCTGTTCGGGCAGGGTCGGGCTGTGTCGGAGCAGGTAGGCGGAGAAGTCGTGCCAGAGCAGCTCGTTCTGGAAGGTCGCGAAGCCGCCGGAGTCCTGCTTCAGCGCCGCTGCGGCGTCGCGGGCGGCGTACCAGACCTGCGTCGCCGACAGCTCGCCCCAGTGGAGATGGGGCGAGAGCATGGAAGTACCGTCGGGATCGCCGGGGATGTTGCGCGAGGTGCCGTAGCTGTCGAGGTGGTCGGCGAGGAAGTCGTGCAGGCGGGTGTGGGCGCCGGCCTCGCCAGGGGTCCAGGCCTCGCGCAGGCCGCCGGCCCAGTCCGGATGGGTCGGCAGCAGGTGCCAGTCCTCCAGGCGGTCGCTGGCGGGCAGGGTGTCGGGGCCCGGGATGTGGGACGGCGCCGGCAGCGGCAGGTCGGGGGCCGGGAGGGCGCGGCAGGCGTTGGCGAACGGGCCGTAGACGCCGTAGCGGGTGCCGGTCTTGGAGCGGATCGCGTCCAGGTCGAACAGGGTGGCGACGCGGTGCGGCACCAGCGAGCGGTTGTCGGCCTGCAGGGCGGCCGCGACCGTCTCGTCGAGGCGGCGCAGCCAGGGCTCGTGCGGCAGGCCGCATTGCACGGTGTCGGCACCGACCTCCCGGGCCAGGGCGGGGATGATCGCGGCGGCGTCGCCGCGGCGCAGGATCAGGGTGGTGCCGCGCTCGGCGAAGGCGCGGCCGAGCGCCTCGAGGCTGTGGTGCAGCCACCACAGCGAGGCGCCGCCGGGAGCCCATTCGCCGCCGGTCGCCTGGTCCAGCACGAACACCGGCAGCACCCGCTCGGACCGGGCCAGGGCCGCGACGAGGGCGCGGTTGTCGGCCAGGCGCAGGTCCTGCCTGAGCCAAAGCAGCGACACCCCGCCGGAAGGGGTAGGCAGCGGCGTCCGGGCCTTCGCCGTGCGGCGGGTCATCGTTCCTCTGGTCTCCGATCGTGTATCGGAAGGAACAGATCAGCCCGGGGTTCGGTTTCGGTGCGGGCGCGTCACGGAGCGGTCAGGAGGCGCTCGCGCGCATCTCGGCCAGGGCGAAGCTGAACAGGCGCTCGGCGCCGAGCAGGAAGGCGCGGCCGCCGCGCGGGAACAGGGTGGCGATCGCCGGGTGCGACACGTCCAGGCCGCCGGTGTAGGCGCCGAAGGCGGGCATGATCATGCGGGCGGGATCGGCCACGAAGCAGGGGCGAGAGATCGGGCCGCCACGCGTCGCCACGCGGGCCTTGGGATGGTGGTGGCCGCAGATCTCGGCGCGTTCGGCCTCGTGTCGGAGGGAGCGGGCGCGGGATTCGTGGCGGAAGGCCAGCGGCCCGAGCCGGAAGGCGTCGCCGTGCTCGCCTGGCAGGCCGTCCGGCGGCAGCGGATCATGGTTGCCGAGCACCCAGAACAAACGGGTGGCGGCGGCGATCCGGCGCAGCCGGTCGGCCTCGACGGGGGGCAGGCGGGCGGGGCCGCCGTTGTCGTGGAAGCTGTCGCCCAGCGCCACCACGATCTCGGGGCGCCAGTGGCAGACGCGGTTCAGGAGGCGGTCCAGGGTGATGCGGGTGTCCCAGGGCGGCAGCAGCGCGCCGCGGCGGGCGGCGGCGCTGCCCTTTTCCAGGTGCAGGTCGGCCACCGCGAGCAGCCGGGCGGCCGGCCAGTACAGCACGCCGGCCGGGTCGAGCATCACCCGCTCGGTCCCGATGTGGAAGGGCGCGGGACTCACGGGCGGACCGGGCGCCGGCGAGGGGCGCGTCCCGCGAGGCCAGCTGGCGCGCGTTCCGCGCGACGGCCGGGCTGGCGGGTCAGGCGGCGCAGCTCCTGGGCGTGGCCGGGGGCGAGCACCAGCTCCTCCGTCGAGGGCTCGGCCTCGCCCATCGCCTCGGCCAGCAGCGCCTCGGTTTCGGCCAGCATGGCATCCTCGTCGGCCTCGTTGCGGACGAACTCGCGGCCGATGTCGAGCATCACCGGGATCGCCAGGGGGGACACGCGGGACAGGCGGACGACGCGGACGTGGTCCTGCACGCGCAGCAGCATGTCGGACAGGCGATCGACGTCGGTGAGACCGCCGGCGGCCTCGGCGCGTGTGGCGCGCAGCAGAACGTGGTCGGGCTGGTGGCGGCGCAGCACGTCGTACACGAGGTCGCTGTTCACCGTGACCTGTCGTCGGCTGCCGGTCTGACCGGGGTGCTGGCGCTCGATCAGGCCGGCGATCACGGCGACGTTGCGGAAGGTCCGCCGCAGCATCGAGCTTTCCCCCATCCACGCCTCCAGGTCGTCGCCCAGCATGTCGGGCGCGAATAGGTCGGGGATATCGCCGGGCGGGTTCGCGCACCAGAGGGCGATCGCGTAGTCGGTGGCGACAAAGCCGAGCGGCGCGGCGCCGTCGCGCGACAGGCGGCGGGTGAGCAGCATGCCCAGCGTCTGGTGCGCGTTGCGGCCCTCGAAGCAGTAGGCGACCAGGAAGTGGCGGCCGTGGCGGGGAAAGATCTCCACCAGAAGGTCGTCGGGACCGGGAAGCAGGGAGCGCTCCTGCTGCAGGGTGAGCCATTCGCGCACCGGCTCGGGGTAGTGCTGCCAGGCAGCGGGATCGTGCAGCATCTGCCGCACGCGGGCGGCGAGGCCGGAGGAGAGCGGGTACTTGGAGCCGGCGTAGGTGGGCACGGTGGGGTCGCCGTTGCCGCCTTCGGCCACTTCCACGGTGGTCTCGCGCAGGCGCAGGAACTTCAGCTTGCGGCCGGCGAACAAGAAGGCGTCGCCGGGGCGAAGGGCGTTGGCGAAGCCTTCCTCGATCTCGCCCAGGGTATATCCCCGAGGGCCGCCGAGGCGGACCTTGAGCACGGGGGCCTCGACAATGGTGCCGGCGTTCATGCGTGCCTGTCGGGCGACGCGCTCGCCGCGGATCTGGATCATTCCCTCGGAGTCTCGGAACAGCTTGCGGTAGCGCTCGTAGGCGAGCAGGGCGTAGCCGCCGTCCTCGACGAAGCCGAGCACGTCGTCGAAGTCGGCCCGGGTCAGGACGGCGTAGGGGGCAGCGGTGCGAACCTCGTCGTATAGCGCGTCGGCGGTGAAGGGGGCGGAGGCCGCCATCAGCAGCACGTGCTGGGCCAGCACGTCGAGGCCGCCCGGATGCGGGGGATCGCCGTCCAGCTCCATGGCGCGGACGCCGCCGATCGCGGCCTGGCATTCCAGCACCTCGAACCGGTTGGCAGGCACCAGGATGGCGTTGGAGGCCTCGTCCATGCGGTGGTTGGCGCGGCCGACCCGCTGCAGCAGGCGGGACACGCCCTTGGGCGCGCCGACCTGGATCACCTGGTCGACGCCGCCCCAGTCGATGCCGAGGTCGAGCGAGGAGGTGGCGATCACGGCGCGCAAGCCCTCGGGCGCATCGGGACCGCGGGCCATGGCTGCCTCGACGCGTCGGCGCTGGCCGATGTCGAGGCTGCCGTGGTGCAGGGCGATCGGGAGGGTGTCGTCGTTGATGCGCCACAGGGCCGCGAACAGCAGCTCGGACTGGGCACGGGTGTTGACGAACACGATGGTCATGCCGGAGGCGGCGATCTTCTGGAGGATCACCGAGGCGCCGGCCAGGCCCATCCGGCCGGACCAGGGAACGTGGGCGTCGGGCAGCAGCATCGACAGGGCGGGCGGCGCGCCGGGCGGGGCCTCGATCAGGCGGGCCGGACGCTCGGGCGTGCCGACATAGGTGCGCAGCGTGTCGGGATGGGCGACGGTGGCGGACAGGCCGATGCGGCGCGCGTCCGGTGCGAGGCGGAGCAGGCGGGCCAGGCAGAGGGCGAGCTGGTCGCCACGCTTGGTGCCGGCGAGCGCGTGCGCCTCGTCGATCACGATGCGGCGCAGGGCGCCGAAGGTGTCCGGGGCGTCGCGCCGGGATAGCAGCAGCACCAGGCTTTCGGGGGTGGTAAGCAGGATGTCGGGCGGGTGCGCGCGCTGCCTGGCGCGCCGGTCGGCGGGGGTGTCGCCGGTGCGTGTCTCGACGCGCAGGCGCAGGCGCATCTCCTCGACCGGGGCAGTGAGGTTGCGGGCGATGTCGGTGGCGAGCGCCTTGAGCGGGCTGACGTAGAGGGTGTGCAGGCGGTCGCGCTCGCCAGTCTCGTCCAGCTCCACCAGGCTGGGGAGGAAGCCGGCCAAGGTCTTGCCGCCGCCGGTGGGGGCGACCAGCAGCACGTCGTCACCGGACCGGGCCGCCTCCAGCACGGCGAGCTGGTGCGGGCGGGGGGTCCAGCCGCGTGCGGCGAACCAGTCGGCGAAGCGGGCGGGAAGCGGCGTCGGGACGGGGCAGGGGGTGGTCCGCTGTCTCCTGGAGGTCATGGCACAGCAGATAGGATGCCCCGGCGCCCAGGGGAACGGTCCGTCGAGGCGGGTTCAGGCGTAGCGGGTGGTGGACAGGCGGTGCAGCTCCAGGGTGTTCAGCACGTCGGCACTGCTCAGGCCGCCGGCGACCAGGGTGTTGTCAGCGGTGCGCTTCACCCCGTAGGCGGTGAGCTCGTCGGCGGTCCAGGCGCGGGAACCGGGGCGGGCGGGGGTGGGACCGCCTGCCAGGGCGGTGCCGGCATCGGCGCCGGGCTGGGCGGGGGACGTTGCAGGGGAGGGTGTGGCAGTGCCCGCGGCAGGCCTGGCAGCGGAATGGAACAGGCGGGCGAACAGGTGGAGGCCGATGGCTTCCGGGTCGATTCCGGTCACCTTCTCCGCCACCGTGATGCCGACGCCGACCGGGCCGCCCAGGGCAAAGCTGGTGCCGAGCGAGGCGACGAAGCGCAAGTCGGTGTTACCCTGGTCGCCGGTGATGGCGCGGTAGATCGGCCCGACCACGGGTATGTACTGCAGCGGGTTGAGGTCGGACAACAGGCTGCGGAAGAAGCCGCCAGGGTGGGCCGCGCCCTGGGCGGTCGCGGAGGCGGCGGCCGGCGGGGCAGCGGCCGATGCGGCAGCGGCCGGCATGGGCGCGGAAGCCTGGATCGTCCCGTCGGTCGCCATGCATGCAGCCTCCCGTCGACCGCCAGGGTGCGCGTGGGAGATGAACGAATCGCTAACGAGGCCGCAGGGGCAAGGAACACCGCATCCGTTCGACACGACACGATGAACCCCCACGGACCTCAGGACAGGGCGGTCACCATCTCGGCCAACCTCGCCACCGTGTTCATGTTCCGCGCGGTGCCGGTCTTCTCGCCAGGGATGCGAAGCCGGGTGTTGGCCATGCCGACCGGGTGGAAGACGAACAGCTCGTGCCGTCCCAGGCGTATCTGTTCGTCTTTCATCCCAGTCACCCCATCGAGCGGATGACCTGGCAGCGGCCCGTCCAGGAACAGCGCCATGACCCGGTTGCCCGGCTCATCCTTGAAAGGGTTGTCCGCCAGCGTGTCGGCGATCTCGGATGCGGTTCGCACCAGCACGCCGACGCGCTTGCCGGCGTAGGTGTGGAGTCGCTGCTCAAGGTTCGATCTGATTGCGTCGGCCGCATCGCCGCTTCGGAAAACGACGTTGCCGCTCGCGATATAGGTTTGCACCTGAACTAGTCCTGCCGCCTCGCAGATCCCGGTCAGCGTCGTCATCTGCAGCTTCCCGGTGCCACCCACGTTCACCGCCCGAAGCAGGGCAACGTAGCCCGTCATCATGTCCCGCACGACGCCATCGTTGAGCAGGGGCTTATCGCAGCCGGTGCGTATCCGCTTCAAGCTTCCTCGGGTTCCGGGCCGATCCTGTGCTGGCCACAGCCCAGTGGCGGTTCGCTCGGCGTGACGCTGGCAGCGGATCGCCGAGGCGGAGCTTCAGCCTTTCATCAAATATGACCAGAAACAGGAACGTCTTCTGTGTTGACCATGAACCCATGTGCTGGATGGTAGGGGCATAGGCGCCAGGCCAAGTATGGCTTCACGTGCACTCACCAGTCATGTCGCAGAATGCGATGTGAGCCGTCTGGGTGTCGCCAATACCCTCATCCCACACGATCCAGCGCAGGCCATCCGGATGCGAAAGGTCGGCCGCCGATGCCACCACCGCCCTGGCAGGCAGTCCCACCGCCCGCGCCTGAACGGCCGGATAGCTGGGGCTGGAGGAACGAGGTGGCTTGGCGGACGCGACTCAGACAGGCTGGAGGCCAGCTGCCTGTTGCAGCGCCGCGTCGAGGGCCTTCCGGCGCTGTTCGGCGCCGGTGGCGACGCCTTCGGCAACGATCACCTCGAGGTCGGGCAGGCCGATGAAGCCGAGGGCGGCGCGCAGGTAGCTTTCCTGGTGCTCGTACGGGGCGGCCGGGGCGCCCGGGCCGTAGAAGCCGCCACGTGACAGGGCGAGGATTACCCGCTTGCCGCCAGCGAGCCCTTCCGGACCGTTGGCGGTGTAGTGGAAGGTTTTGCCTGCCACCAGGATGCGGTCGATCCAGCTCTTGAGCTGGCTCGGGATGGTGAAGTTGTACATCGGCACGCCGAGCACGACGATGTCGGCGGCGAGGAACTCGGCCAGCACCGTGCCGCCGAGCGCCAGGTCCTCCTGCATCGCCTGGTCGTGCTGCACGTCGGCGCTCTGCCCGGCGAGGTAGGCGCCGGACAGATGCGAGATCGGGCTCGCGGCGAGGTCGCGATGCTGCACCTCCAGGTCGTCGTGCAGGCTGCGCAGGCGTGCCACGGCCGCGGCGGAGATGGCGCGGCTGACCGAGTTGTCGCCGAGGATGCTGGAGTCGACGTGAAGGAGCTTCATGGGCGGGTCCTGTCGGTTGCCGATGGCGATGCGGCTGCGTGCGGCCTCCGCGTCCGACGCGGGTTGGACCATACGAGCCCGGAGGCCAAACCTTGGCATGCCTGGCCACGTCGCGCGAAGCCGCGATGGCACGGCTAAGGAAAAACAACGGGTTGGACGCTGGTACGGTCCCTGCAATGGAAACAGCACATCCGCGGAGAGTTCCCCCATGCGTGTATCTCGGCTGCTGCCCGTCATCCTGCTCGGCGCGTCCCTGCCATTGGCCCCGGCCTGCGCGGCGGAGCGTGCCGTGCAGGTGGACGGATCGAGCCTGGCGATCGACGACCCGTGCGCGCGGCAGGTGACGATCACGACGGATCCGTCGCTGCATGGCCGCGTCGCGATGGAGGCGACGGCGGATCATCCGGAGGAGATCGACCGGCTGTCGTTCGACACGCAGGGTGCGGCGCGGGTGCGTCCGCTGCGCGATCACGCGTCCTGCTGGACACCGACGCCGGACGAATCGTTCACGCCGACGCTGCGACTGGCGCTGCGTGTGCCGGAACGGTTCGGGGTGGCGATCGCCGAGCCGGGCTTCGGCCAGTACGACATCGGCGCGATCGGGACGCTGACGCTGGACGTGTCCGGCGCCGGCGTGGTCCGGGTGGCGGGGGTGGCCGGACACGCGGCGATCGCCCTGTCCGGGGCGGCGGAGGTGACGATCGCGCAGGCGGAGGCCGACGCGCTGGACACGCAGATGAGCGGGGCGGGCAGCGTGACGGTGTCGCAGGGGCGCATCGGCCGGGTCCACGCGCAGGTGAGCGGCGCAGGCACGATACGCGTGGGCGCAACCGTCGGCGACGCGTCGGTGGAGCTGTCCGGGTTCGGCTCGGTGCGGTTCGCGACGCTGACCGGTCGGCTGACCCGGGAGGTCAGCGGGGCCGGCACCGTGTCCGTGGGCGGGGTCGCGGTCGGCGGCGACCCGTCGGACTGAGCCGTCGGGCGCGCTCAGCCCCAGTCCGGTTCAGCCTTGCGCGAGCACGGCGGCGAAGCGGTCGACCGCCCAGTCCACCGTGTCCGCGTCGATCACCAGCGGCGGGGCGATGCGGATGGTGTGGGTATGGGTTTCCTTGCACAGCAGGCCGGCCTCGCGCAGCCGCTCGCAGACGGGCCGGGCGCCGCCGTAGGCGGGATCGAGCTCGACCGCGATCATCAGGCCGCGGCCGCGCACCTCGCGGACCGCGTTGTTGCTGATCCGCGCCAGGCCGTCGCGCAGGCGCAGGCCCTGGATCGCCGAGTTCTCGATCATGTTCTCCTCGACCAGCACCTTGAGCGCCATGCGCGACACCGCGCAGGCGAGCGGGTTGCCGCCAAAGGTGGAGCCGTGCTCGCCGGGGCGGAGCACGGCCATCGCCGCCTCGTGGCTCAGCACCGCGGAGACCGGGTAGAAGCCGCCGGACAGGGCCTTGCCGATCAGGGTGAGGTCGGCCTCGATGCCCTCGTGCTCCTCGGCGAGCAGGGTGCCGGTGCGGCCGAGGCCGGTCTGGATCTCGTCGAGGATCAGCAGCACGTCGTGCGCGGTGCACAGCGCGCGGGCGCGGCGGAGGTAGCCGTCGGGCGGGATCACGACGCCGGCCTCACCCTGGATCGGCTCGACCAGGAAGGCGGCGGTGTTCGGGGTGATGGCGGCCTCCAGCGCGGCGGCGTCGCCATAGGGGATGACGCGGAAACCGGGGGTGAACGGGCCGAAGCCGTCGCGGGACGCGTCGTCGGTGCTGAAGCTGACCACAGACAGGGTGCGGCCGTGGAAGTTGCCGTCGCAGACGATGATCTCGGCCTGGTCCGGGGCGACGCCCTTGACCTGGTAGGCCCATTTGCGGGCCACCTTGAGCGCGCTCTCGACCGCCTCGGCGCCGGAATTCATCGGCAGCACGCGGGTGGAGCGGGTGAGGGTGCACAGCTCCTCGTAGAACAGGCCGAGCTGGTCGTTGTGGAAGGCGCGCGAGGTCAGTGTGAGGCGGGAGGCCTGTTCGGTGAGGGCCTGGAGGATGCGCGGGTGGCAGTGGCCCTGGTTCACTGCGGAATAGGCGGACAGGCAGTCGAGGTAGCGGCGGCCGTCCAGGTCCCATACCCAGACACCCTCGCCGCGGGTGAGCATCACGTCCAGGGGCTTGTAGTTGCTGGCGCCGTAGCGGGATTCGCGGGTCAGGAGCTCCGCGGTGGTGGTCTGCATGGATGCCTCCGAGGATCCGGATCGGCCGGTCAGCAGGCCTCGGCCACGGCGCGGATGCGGGCGACGGAGCCGTCGTTGGAAGGGACCACGGACAGCACCAGGTCGTCCAGGAAATGCTGGTTGCAGGCGCGCGGGCCGGCGCCGTTGGTGACGATGCGTGTGCCGCCGGGGCGGAGCAGCGACCAGGTGCGATGGGTGTGGCCGTGGATCCAGAGGTCGACCAGCCCGGAATCGGTCAGGTGCGACAGGTCGGAGGCGGAGTTGCCGGCGGCCCAGCTGCCCCAGAGATGCTCGGGCATGCACAGCGGGTGCGGCGCGTGGTGGGTGACCACGACCACCGGCCGGGCGTCGCGCGGTCGGCGGAGCTGCGCCTCCAGGCGGCCGCGCAGCAGGTTGTGCAGCCGGGCAGCGTCGGCGTTGGTGAGCGGCCGGTGGCCCTCGACGCCGGCGGGAACGGCGATCGGCTCGCCGGTGGGAGCGCCGGGCCGCATCGCGCGGCCGCCGAGCCAGCCATCGGCCCAGAGCGTGCCGCCGAGGAAGCGCAGGCCGCCGATCTCGGCCTCGTTGCCCTCCAGCAGGGTGATGCCGAGGCGGGCGGCCTGCTCGCGGGCGGGGGCGAGCTCGGCCGGCACCACGCCGTTCCAGTACTCGTGGTTGCCCATCACGAACACCGCCGGGCGACCGTCGGCGAGGCGCTCGACCACGCGCAGGCCCTGCTCCGGCGCGCCCTCGAACACGTCGCCCGCCACCACCAGCACGTCGAAGTCGGGCGGGGGAGGGCGGTAGGCCTGGGGATAGGGCGTGGCCTCCAGATGGAGGTCGGACAGGATCCAGAGCCGGGTCATTCGCGGAAGGCGGAGGCGGGATAGCCCTGCGCGAACAGCAGCGCGCGCAGGTCGGCGTGGTCGATGCGGTTGGCCACCGCGTCGGCCACCACGGGCTTGGCGTGGTAGGCGATGCCGAGGCCGGCCTCGCGCAACATGTCGAGGTCGTTGGCGCCGTCGCCGACCGCCAGCGTGGCGGCGAGGCGCAGGGAGCGGGATTCCGCCAGGTTGCGCAGGGATTCGAGCTTGGCGGCGCGGCCTAGGATGGGCTCGGCGACGCGGCCGGTCAGCCGGCCGTTGGAGATGCCGAGCTGGTTGGCATGGTGCACGTCGAAGCCGCAGGCGCTCGCGACACGGGCGGTGAACCAGGTGAAGCCGCCGGACACCAGGGCGGCGGTGGCGTTGTGGGCGCGCATGGTGGCAACCAGCGTGCGGGCGCCGGGGGTGAGGCGGGTGTCGGCCCAGGTGGCGTCGAGGGCCTGCTCGTCGAGGCCGCGCAGCAGGCCGACGCGCTCGCGCAGGGCATCGGCGAAGTCGATCTCGCCGTTCATGGAGCGGCGGGTGATGGCGGCCACGCGCTCGCCGACGCCGGCGCGTGCGGCGAGGTCGTCCAGGGTTTCGGAGGAAACAATCGTGCTGTCCATGTCGGCGACCAGCAGGCCCTTGCGCCGGCCGCGCGAGCGGGTCAGCAGCACGTCGATGTGCGAGGGGGCGAGGCGGGCGCGGATGTCTGCGAGCGAGGGTCCGGACGGGGACGGGGCGGCGCAGGGAATGTCGGCAGCCTCGCCCGGGGACAGGATCACGGCGGGCTGGCCGGAAACGAGGGTGCGCGCCTCCTCGATCGCAGCGGGAGACAGGCTGGTGGCGTCGCGCCGGGCGACCAGGGTGAAGGTGTAGGGCAGGGTCATGACGACACGGAACAACCGCCTGGATGGCCGAAGCGTGGTGGCAGGGATGTCCCGGTGAGGCAAGGCGGGTCAGCCATGCGGACGGGCGCGCCCGGGCACTGCCTGATCGTGGCCGGCCCGACCTGCAGCGGCAAGTCGGCGCTGGCGCTGCGCCTGGCGCAGGAACTGGACGGCGTGGTGGTCAATGCGGACTCGATGCAGGTGTATCGGGAGCTCCGCATCCTGAACGCGCGGCCGACGCCGGCGGATGAGGCGGCAGTGCCGCACCGGCTGTATGGGGTCCGGCCGGCCTCCCTGCCGGGCAGCGTCGCCTGGTGGCGGGAGGCGGCGCTGGGAGCGATGGGAGAAGCGTGGGCGGCGGGGCGGCTGCCGATCCTGTGCGGCGGGACCGGGATGTACCTGCGGGCGCTGACGCACGGGCTGTCGGCCATTCCCGGTCCGGGGCCGGAAGCGCAGGCAGAGGCGCGCGGGCTGCTGGCGGAGATCGGGGCGGAGGCGCTGCACGGGCGGCTGCTTGCGGTGGATCCCGTGACGGCGTCGGGGCTGCGCCCGTCGGACGGACAGCGGCTGGCGCGGGCGTGGGAGGTGTGGCGCGGCACCGGGCAGGGGATGGCGGCATGGGCGGAACGGCCGGGACTGCCGCCGGCGCCGTGCCGGTTCAGCGCGATCCGGCTGGCGCCGGCGCGCGACGTGTTGCGCGCGGCGATCGGGGGGCGGTTCGAGGCGATGCTGGCGCAGGGCGCGCTGGGCGAGGTGGAGGCGCTGCTGGCGCAGGAGCTGCCGACATCGCTGCCGGCGATGCGGGCGCACGGGGTGCCGGAGCTGGCGGGGGTGCTGCGCGGGACGACGACGCTGGAAGCAGCATCAAGGCGGGCGGTGCTGCTGCAGGGGCAGTATACCAAGCGGCAGGCGACCTGGTTCGCGCATCATCCCCTGGCGAGCCCGGGGCGGACCCAGGTCGTCTGCACCCGCATAGCTGGTATGACGCAACAAATGGAAAGAATGTTGTCGGAATTGTTGTCGTTCGTTGTCGCCGATGTTGACGCCCCGCGGCGGGACGCATAGGACAACCCGCCCGCTCACGTCGCGGCAGGAGCACGAGATGAACGCCAGCACCGACCTGAAGGACAGCCTTGCCCCGCGAGACGGCCAGGCGATCAGCCTGGCGGCTGCCAACGGCGCCGAGGTGCTGCTCCGGGTGCTGGAGGCGCAGGGGGTCGAGGTGGTGTTCGGCTATCCCGGCGGGGCGGTGCTGCCGATCTATGACGCGTTGTTCAAGCAGGATTCGATCCGGCACATCCTGGTGCGCCACGAGCAGGCGGCGGTGCATGCGGCCGAGGGATATGCGCGCTCCACCGGGAAGGTGGGGGTGGTGCTGGTGACGTCGGGGCCGGGGGCGACCAACGCGGTCACCGGGCTGGTCGACGCGCTGATGGATTCGATCCCGGTGGTGTGCCTGACCGGGCAGGTGCCGACCCACATGATCGGCAACGACGCGTTCCAGGAGGCCGACACCACCGGCATCACCCGGCCGGCGACCAAGCACAACTACCTGGTCAAGCGGGCAGGTGATCTCGCGCGCACGGTGCACGAGGCGTTCTACGTGGCGCGCAGCGGACGGCCGGGGCCGGTGGTGGTGGACCTGCCGAAGGACATCATGGTCGGGCCGGCGAGCTACGCGCCGGCGTCGGAGGCGCCGCACCGGTCGTACCGGCCGGTGCGCGAGCCGGCGCGGGACGCGATCGAGGCCGCGGTGGCGGCGATGAAGGGTGCGCGGCGGCCGCTGTTCTATACCGGCGGCGGCGTGATCAACTCCGGGCCGGCGGCGTCGGAGGCGCTGATGCGGCTGGTGCGAATGACCGGGTTCCCGTGCACCTCCACGCTGATGGGGCTGGGGGCGTATCCGACCACCGACCGGCAGTTCCTCGGCATGCTGGGAATGCACGGGACGTACGAGGCGAACCTCGCCACGCATGGCTGCGACGTGCTGGTGAACATCGGCGCGCGGTTCGACGACCGGGTGACCGGGCGGCTGGACGCGTTCTCGCCGGGCTCGACCAAGATCCACGTCGACATCGACGCGTCGTCCATCAACAAGATCGTGCGGGTGGACGTGCCCGTGCTGGGCGATGCCGGGCGCGCCATCGAGATGATGATCGAGGCGTGGGAGCGGGACGACGCCCTGGTCGACCGCGAGGCGCTGGCGGGGTGGTGGCGGCAGATCGACGCGTGGCGGGCGATCGACAGCCTGGCGTATCGGCAGGACGCGGCGCCGTCGTCGGTGATCAAGCCGCAGCACGCGATCCGGCGGCTGCATGCGCTGTCGCAAGAGACCGGGCGCGACACGTTCGTGACCACGGAGGTGGGGCAGCACCAGATGTGGGCGGCGACGCACTTCCAGTACGACCGGCCGAACCGGTGGATGACGTCGGGCGGGCTGGGCACGATGGGCTACGGGCTGCCGGCGGCGGTGGGAGTGCAGGTGGCGCATCCGGACGCGCTGGTGATCGACATCGCCGGCGAGGCGTCGACGTTGATGAACATCCAGGAGCTGGGAACGATCGCGCAGTACCGGCTGCCGGTGAAGCTGTTCATCCTGAACAACCGCTACATGGGCATGGTGCGGCAATGGCAGGAGCTGCTGCACGGCAGCCGCTATTCGCAGAGCTACAGCGAGGCGCTGCCGGACTTCGTCAAGCTGGCGGACGCGTTCGGGGCGACGGGGATGCGGGCGGGGAACCTCGGGGAGCTGGACGACGTGATCCGGCGCATGCTGGCGCATGACGGGCCGGTGATCGCCGACATCTGCGTCGACGAGGCGGAGAATTGCTATCCGATGATCCCGTCGGGGGCCGCGCACAACGAGATGATCCTGGGCCCGGAGCAGAGCGAGCAGGCGGCGCGGATCACCGACGAAGGCCTGATGCTGGTCTAGCGCCGATCGGGTTTCCAAAGGGCGACTGCCCTTTGGCGGGTCCAGGGCAGCGCCCTGGCCTTCACCAAGGAACGATGATGTCCCCCCAAGAGGAGCCGCAGGTGACCGCGGTAATCGCCGTGCTGGTGGAGAACGAGAGCGGCGTGCTGGCGCGCGTGATCGGGCTGTTCTCGGGCCGCGGCTACAACATCGAGAGCCTGACTGTGGCGCCGGTCGAGGAGGGCGGCAACCGGTCGCGTATCAACATCGTCACCTCCGGCACGCCGATGGTGATCGAGCAGATCAAGGCGCTGCTGTATCGCCTAGTGCCGGTGCACAAGGTGTCGGACCTGACGCAAAGCGGGCCGCACGTGGCGCGCGAGCTGGCGCTGGTCAAGGTGGTGTCGAGCGGCGAGCCGCGCACCGAGGCGCTGCGCGTGGCGGAAGCGTTCCGGGCGCGTGCGGTGGACACCACCACCGGCTCGTTCGTGTTCGAGCTGACCGGGG
Organism: uncultured Acetobacteraceae bacterium; assembly: GCA_964249735.1. Lineage (GTDB taxonomy): Bacteria > Pseudomonadota > Alphaproteobacteria > Acetobacterales > Acetobacteraceae > Lichenicola. Next base: position 17,596 of record CAXUDP010000052.1, read on the forward strand.
CGCCGGAGAAGATCGAGACGTTCATCGACCTGATGCGGCCGCTCGGCCTGGTCGAGGTGTCGCGCACCGGGATCGCCGCCATCGCCCGCGGGCCGCGAACCATCTGACTTCCGTCTTTTTCCCTTCAAGGAGAATCTGACCATGCGCGTCTATTACGACCGCGACGCCGACGTGAACCTGATCAAGGGGCGCAAGGTGGCCATCATCGGCTACGGCAGCCAGGGGCACGCCCACGCCAACAACCTCAAGGACAGCGGCGTGTCCGAGCTGGTGGTGGGGCTGCGGCCGGGCTCGGGCGGGATCGCGAAGGCGGACGCGGCCGGCCTCCGGGTGATGGGGCCGTCGGAAGCAGCGGCCTGGGCCGACGTGGTGATGGTGCTGACGCCGGACGAGCTGCAGGGCGACCTGTATGCCGAGCACCTGCATCGCAATCTTCGGGAAGGGGCGGCGATCGCCTTCGCGCATGGGCTCGCGGTGCATTTCCGGGTGATCGAGCCGCGGCCGGATCTGGACGTGTTCATGATCGCGCCGAAGGGACCGGGGCACACCGTGCGCTCGGAGTACCAGCGCGGCGGCGGGGTGCCGTGCCTGGTGGCAGTGGCGCAGGACCCGTCGGGCAACGCGCTGGAGATCGCGCTGTCCTATGCGAGCGCCATCGGCGGCGGGCGGGCCGGGATCATCGAGACGACGTTCAAGGAGGAATGCGAGACCGACCTGTTCGGCGAGCAGGCGGTGCTGTGCGGCGGGCTGGTCGAGCTGATCCGCGCCGGGTTCGAGACGCTGGTGGAAGGCGGATACGCGCCGGAGATGGCGTATTTCGAGTGCCTGCACGAGGTGAAGCTGATCGTGGACCTGATCTACGAGGGCGGCATCGCCAACATGAACTACTCGATCTCCAACACCGCTGAGTATGGCGAGTATGTCACCGGGCCACGCATCGTCACCGCCGAAACCAAGGCGGAGATGAAGCGGGTGCTCGTCGACATCCAGAGCGGCACCTTCACCCGCAACTGGCTGCTGGAGAACAAGGTCGGGCAGGTAAGCTTCAAGGCGACGCGGGCGCGGGTCAATGCGCACCAGATCGAGCAGGTGGGCGAGACGCTCAGGGCGATGATGCCGTGGATCGGCAAGAACCGGCTGGTGGACAGGACGCGGAACTGAGGTGCCTCGACGGGACGTGCATCGAGGCGGCGAACCTCGACGCTGCCGGGCCGTTTGTCGCGCAGCAACGGGAGGGCGATAATGGCGGATGACGACCACCAGGAGATCATGAGGTCCTTCGGGGAGGTGGTGAACATGACACCCGCCGCCCTGGAGAAGTGGCTCGATAGCGACGAGTCGAAGTCGGTGGGCTGGGCGGACGGGGCCAACAAGAAGGAAGCCGGCGGCACCGAGGCGGTCGGTCACAAGGAGGGGCACCGGATCGTCGAGATCAAGCACAAGAAGGCGGCGGACCTGACCGAGGACGACTACGCGCACATGAAGAAGGTGGTGGGCTACGTGCATCGCCACTTGGCGCAGCACCCGTCCGGCGACGTGGAGCACAGCCGCTGGCGTGCCTCGCTGATGAACTGGGGGCACGATCCGCTGAAGGATTGATTGGCTGGCGCTGCGGCGGTCGACCGGCGGTATAGGATGGAAGTTATGGTTGGCCAAGACCACCGGAAACCGGGGCTGGACGATATCTTAGCGCTTAGGATTGCTGTTGCCGGTATTGTTGTCGGATGGTTCGAAGAATTATATTGTGAGCGTAACGTGTCGCATATCTCGAATTCTTTTCTACTGAAGAAGGGATATTGAGGTAGGGCGTGACGTCTTACACAAAGGCGATCTGTCACCTACAGATCAATCAAATCCGCGTCCTCCAACTCTGGCACAGCTACCATCACAGATAAAACGTCATCGCAAAAGTATTCCTAGTGATTGAAGAAATCACAAACACACTTCGGAGTTGAAGGCAGAGAGATGTCTGACGCCAAGGGCTTAAGTGCCTAACCGAGGCAGACAGAGCTAACCGGCCACGCTTCACCGACATACGCACGGGGTGCGGTCGCGGCAGTCTCCCCGGAGCGACGGACGTATGATGGTCATTTGACGATGTTCGGGACCTACGCCAGGGTGCTGGTGCGGGCTGGACAGCCCGATCGGCCACCTGCGGCCGGGTCATCGCGGCATACCGGCGGCACGGCCCGTGCATGTCGTTCGCCCAGCAACCGGCAGCAGGAGCATTCATGTCCATCATGGCGCTGAGCGGGTCGGACATCCTGTTCCCCGAGGGTCGTCGGACGATCCTGAACGATGACAGGCCGGCGGAATTCCTGCCTGGATGGCGCGCCGTGCACGCCTATGACGGGCTGTCGCCGGTGACGATCGTCACCTTCGTCAGCGACGACGGCGACGAGGGATTGTGGTTCCTGGATTCGGAGCTGCGCCGGTGCGGCGGCAGCGCGGGCGAGGTGCCGGCGCCGATGCTGACGGACATGATGGACCGGCTGTGCCCGCTGCTCGACGGGCTGTGGGCGGCGCTGATGCTGTCGGACCGGCCGCGGCCGATGACGGAGGCGGAGCGGGACTTCCTCGACCTGCCGACGCATTGCCGCACCGGCCTGCTCGAGCTGTATCTCGGCGCCTTCGACTCCGCCCTGAGCTTCCGGCCCTTCGACCAGCCGGGCGGCGGGCAGCCGCATACGCCGACGCTGTCCTGCGGGTCGCGGCAGGTGCCGCTGCGCATGCAGGGAATGCACGGGCTGTTCGATCCGGGCCTGCTGCAGCGTGAGCAGCGACGGCTGGTCAGGGACGGCTTCATGATCCTGCCCTCGCCGGTGGACGGGCAGCCATTGCGCTGCGACCGCAGTCTGGCGCTCGATGCCGACCTCACCGCCTATCGGCTGCACGACCCGCGCTGGCAGCTGACCGTCTACCTGCTCGCTGGCGAGATCTACTTCCGCACGATGGCGGTCTACGTGCCGGAGGCACGGCTGGTGCTGGCCACCGATCCGGACGCGTTCGCTGGGCGCTGGCCGGACCTGGAGATCGCGTTCCGCCGCCACCTCGCCCGACACGGCCGGGCGCTGTTCGGCTATCTCGATGCCGCCAACACCGTGCCGCTGCACTTCTGGCGCGGCCGCAACGCCATGCACCTGGGCCACCTGCTGTGGAACGACCTGTCCGGGATCGCGGCCCTGGTGGACGCGGTGCCGGCAGGCGGGCTGCCGTCGTTTCTCCTGTGCGAGATCGGGTCGCAGCCGGAAATATATGGGCCGATCGACCGGATCTTCCCGGAGCTGCAAGGCCGGGTGCTGCGGCGGGAGGAGCCGTTCATGGCCCTGGTCGACGGCTTCTACGAGACGCGGGCCTGCCTGTTCAGGTCGAGCGGCATGCAGGTCAGCCGGGCGCTGCGCGACCGCATCAGCGCGCCGGACCGCCATGCGGAGGCGCCGGTGGTGCTGCTCGGCCTGCGCACCGAGAACCGCACCCTGCACGACCTGGCCGGGTTCTGCCGGGCGCTGGTGGCGCATCTGGCCGCCACGATCGGGCGCGCGCTGCTGGTGGTGGACGGGCACAACCGGCACGACGGCAACCCAGCCGATGGCGGCGGCGCGATGATCTGGAGCCATGGCGAGCTGGACGCGCAGTCCTCGCCGGTGGCGGCGGAGCGGGAGCTGGTGGCGGTGATCCGCGAGGCGGCGCATGGCACGGGGATCGAGGTGCTGAGCACCGTCGGCGAGCCGGTGGCCGAAAGCGTCGCCTGGGGGCGGGCGGCCCGGTTCTTCGTCTCGTTCTGGGGTGCGGGGCTCGCCAAGTACCGCTGGGTCTGCAACTGCCCGGGTGTGGTGATGACTAACCGCTGGAACCTCGGCAACCTCAACGACCTGCACATCTACTCCACCCCGGATACCATGGAGCAGCCGAGCCCGATGGCGTTCGTGGATGTGAACGCCGTTCACGACCTGCCGGACAGCCCGCTGCTGGTGCGTCACGGCGTGGCGCACGTGCCGTCGCTGTGCAACTTCCGGGTCGACCTGCCGGCGGTGCTGGAGGCGGTGGACGCGATGGCGCGGGAGCGGATCCCGGCGGCGCTGCGTGTGCCGGCCGCGCCGAGGCGGCGGGAGGCGGGTGTGGCGGCGGTCGAGGTCCGGCAGCGGCCGACGGCCCGCAAGTCGCGCGGGAGGGTCCCGGCCGCCTGACCGATCCCGCCGGTCAGTCGGACAGGGCGCGGGCCTCGTCGGGCAGCATGATCGGGATGCCGTCGCGGACCGGATAGGCAAGGCCGGCCTGTTGGCTGACCAGCTCGCCCTTGTCGCGGTCGTAGACCAGCGGGCCCTTGGTCACCGGGCAGACCAGGATCTCGAGCAGGCGCGGGTCCACAGCCGTCGGGCGCGGCTGGGCCGGCAGGTCGTCCGGAGGGGCGGTGTCGTCCATGGGGCTGTGTCGCACCGGACGGGGGGTGTTGGGAAGATGCCGGCGTCAGGCCGAGTGCGGCCGGCCATCGTTCTCGTCGGTCTCGTGCCCGGCCATCTCCAGCAGCGCCTGCAGGGTGCCGGCGCGTTCGGACAGGGTGGGAGCTTCCAGCAGCGCCTGCTTCTCCGCCGGCGGGAACGGGCAGATCATGCTCAGCGTGGTAAGCAGGGTGTCGTCGTCCATCTGCTCGATCGCCTCCCAGCGCGCCTCGAAGCCGCGGTGGGCGAAGTAGCGGCGCAGCGTGTCCAGCAGCGACTCGCGGTCGAACGCGACCTCGCCCGGCTCGTCCAGGTCGCGCCCGAAGCCGTCATAGGACACCGACAGCAGGCGGTACGGATGTGGCCCGTCGAGCTCTGCCAGCACCCTGAAGCGGGCGATGCCGGTCAGCGAGATGCTGCAGGTGCCGTCCTCGCGCTCGGAGAAGCTGGAAAGGCGGCCGACACAGCCGACCCGGAACAGCGCCGGCGGGGCGTCGTCGTCGGGCGCATTGGGATCGGGATCGTCCTGGCCATCGCTGGGCTGGATCATGCCGAACAAGCGGTCGGTGGCCAGCACGTCCTCGACTAGGGCAAGGTAGCGCGGCTCGAAGATGTTCAGCGGCAGACGGCCGCGCGGCAGCAGCAGGGCGCCGCCGAGCGGGAACACCGGCAGCCGTCTTGGCAACGCGCCCACGCGCAGGTCGCGCAGGCGGGGGACGCGTCGGACGATCCGTGAGCTCATGCGCTTTCTCCTGTACGGGTCCCAACACCGGGTCCCGCCGGCGGTGTCAGCTGAACAGCAGCGCCGACATCCGACGACGGGCGGCGAGGGTCTCGGGCTCGCCGGCTCCCCAGGCCTCGAAGAAGCGGATCAGCTGCAACCGTGCGGCGCCGTTGTTCCAGCTGCGGTCGCGCCTGAGGATCTCCAGCAGCGCGTCGGCGGCCTCGGGTCGGCGGTTGAGGCCGTTCAAGGCGGTGGCGAGCTCATAGCGCGCCTCGTGGTCGTCCGGGTCGGCGTCGAGCCGGAGCCGCAAGCTGTCGAGCGCGTCGGCGGCGCGTCGCCCTTCCGCGGCGAGGCTGAGGGCGGCGCGGGCGCCGGCGATCTCGGGATGGTCGGCGAGGCGGGGCGGGACCTCGTCGAGGGCCGCCTGTGCCTGCTGCTCGTCGCCCAGCGCCAGCAGGGCGCGCACCAGCCCGCCCCAGGCATCCGGGCTTTCCGGCTCCTGTTCGAGCAGGGCGGAGAACAGCGCGGCGGCGTCCTCGGTCTGGTTTGCCTCAAGCGCGGCCTTCGCTTCGGCCAGCAGGTCGGTGGCCGGCATGGCGCCGCCGGCGGCCTTGAGCAGCGCCTCGACGAAGCGCTTGATCTCGCTCTCGGGCAGCGCGCCCTGGAACAGGTCGAGGATCTGGCCCTGCCAGAACGCGGCCACGGTGGGCACCGACTGCAGCGGCAGGCCGAGCTGGGACAGCTGCGCGACCAGGGCACGGTTGGCGTCGATGTCGATCTTGACCAGCTTGATCCGCCCGCCGGCGGCGCGGGTGACCTTCTCCAGCGCGGGCGTCAGGGTCTTGCAGGGGCCGCACCAGGTGGCCCAGAAGTCGACCAGGACGGGCACGCGCCGGCTGTCCTCGATGACGTCGGCCATGAAGCTGTCCTGGTCGCCGTCGACGATGATGGCGGGCTCGGCGGCGCCGGCGGGCGGGTGGGCCTCTGCCGCCGGGCGGGCTCGGGGAGCGGGGGCGCCGGCGGCGCCGGGCCGGGGCTGGCCGATGATGTAGTCCATGGGTCGTTGATCCTGCGTCTGCACGCAGCGTCCGCCGCGCCGTTGGAGCCGTTAACATTGTCGTCTGCCGCTCCGGGCGCAAGCGTGTGCGATCCGGATGAGCCACGTGCGATCCTCTTGCACTCCGGCGGGAAGCCTTCTAAAAGCCCGCCACCGCATCGGAGCGCGGGCGTAGCTCAGGGGTAGAGCACAACCTTGCCAAGGTTGGGGTCGAGGGTTCGAATCCCTTCGCCCGCTCCAGGTTCTC
>CAXUDP010000053.1:0-19409 GCA_964249735.1 uncultured Acetobacteraceae bacterium
ACCGGGTCCCAGAACCAGTAGCCGCCCCAGCCGAGCACGTAGTACGACCACCACGAGCCGAGCGCGATGCCGCAGGTCAGGCAGCACCACGCGGCGACCGTCCACGGACGCACCCAGCGGCCCCAGGCGGCATCCACCCGGCCTTCCAGCAGCGCCGCCACCGCGAACGCGAACGGCACCGCGAAGCCGACATAGCCGGCGTAGAGGATCGGCGGATGCACGGCGAGGCCGGGGTCCTGCAGCAGCGGGTTCATGCCCTGGCCCTCGACCGGCGCCGGCCAGACGCGGTCGAACGGGTCCGAGGTCAGGAGGCAGAACAGCTCGAAGCCGCAGGCGGTGCCGCCCAGCACGCCCAGCACGCGCGCGTGCAGGGTCGACGGCAGCCCGCGCCCCCACCAGGCGACCGCGCCGCCGCAGGCGCCCAGGATCAGCGACCACAGCAGGATCGAGCCCTCGTGGTTCCCCCAGATGCCGGTGATCTTGTACAGCAGCGGCTTGGTGGTGGCGCTGTTGGCGGCGACGTTGGCCACCGAGAAGTCGTCGCCGACCGCGGCTATGCCCAGGCAGAGAAAGGCGAGCAGGAGGCAGCCGAGCTGTGCGCCGGCCAGCGCCGGGGCGGTCGCCATCAGCCGCCCGTCGCGACGCTGCGCGCCCCACAGCGGCAGCACGCACTGCGCCAGCGCCAGGCAGCAGGCCAGCGCCAGGGCCAGCCGGCCGAGCTCGGGGCCGAACAGCGCGCTCGGCAGGAAGGGGAGGCTCATGCCGGGCTCAGGTTCCGTGCGCGACGCGGCCGCCGGGTGCCGTGTCCGCCGCGGTCATGGTGTTCCAGCTCCCGGCGTCGGGGGGCGGGCCGTAGCGCGGGTCCCATCGGCCGGACCGGCGCAGGGCGGCCGCCACCTCGCGCGGCATGTAGGTTTCGTCGTGCTTGGCCAGCACCTCTGCCGCCTGGAAGCTGCCGTCCGGCGCCATCCCGCCCAGCGCCACCACGCTCTGCCCTTCGCGGAACAGGTCGGGCAGGATGCCGACATAGCGCACCGGCACCGCCCGCTGCCCGTCGGTGACGGCGAAGCGAACCGAGGGCGGCTGGCCGGGCAGCCGGACCTCCCGCAGCGAGCCCGCCACCACCATGCCGCCGAGGCGGATGGTGCGGCCGGGCGCCGGCGGTGCGGCCAGCAGCTGCGACGGCGCCATGAAGAACACGATGTTGGCCGAGAACGCCTGCAGGGCGAGCCCGGTGGCGCTGCCGAAGCCGAGCACGCAACCGCCCACCAGCCACAGCCGGCGCGAACGCCGCGTCATGTCCGCCTCCGCGCCCGCGGGTCCAGGGCGGCGAGCCGGCGCCGCGCCCGGCGGAGCCGGAAGGACGCCGACACCGACAGCCACGCCCCCGCGGCCACGGTCAGGCCATACGCGCCGGCGACGAAGGGCAGGTGGGTCATCCGGCGGCACCCGCCCCGGCCGCGGCCTCCGCCAGCAGCAGCCCGCGGAGGCGCATCTCCATCACCGCCGCCCGCAACCGGGCCAGCACGATGGCGGTGCACCCCAGCGTCATCCCCAGGGTGCACAGGAGCAGCGGCCACAGCATCGACAGCGACATGGTCGGAGCGCCCGTGAGGGTTATGCTGTCCGGCTGGTGCAGGGTGTTCCACCATTGCACGCTGAACTTGATGATCGGCAGGTCCACCGCACCCGCCAGCGCCAGGATCGCCGCCGCCCGCGCGCCGCGCGCCGGGTCGTCGAACGCGCGCACCAGCGCCACGTGGCCGAGGTAGAGGAAGAACAGCACCAGCACGGAGGTCAGGCGCGCGTCCCATACCCACCAGGCTCCCCACATCGGCCGTCCCCACAGCGAGCCGGTAAGCAGGCACAGGCCGGTGACGCAGGCGCCGACCGGCCCGATCTCGGCCGCCGCCAAGTCGGCCAGCCGGTGCCGCCAGACCAGCGACAGCAGCCCGCACAGCGCCAGCGCCGCGTAGCCGATGGAGCCCAGCCACGCCGCCGGGACATGGACGTACATGATGCGCACCGCGTCGCCCTGCTGCCAGTCCGCCGGTGACAGGAACAGCCCCCAAACGAGGCCGGCCACGGTCAGGACCAGGGCCAGGCCGGACAGCACCGGCTGCACCGCGTCCCCGAACCGGAGGAACCGGCCCGGGTTGGCCTGGCGATGGAGCCAGCCGCTCAACGTCGACGTCAGCGGCGTGGCGAGGGTCGGGGAGCCGTTCATGCAGCGGACCTGGCGCAGGGGGCGGGCGGACGATCGGGCTCCCGGGCTCCCGACCGATCGGTTCCTAGCATAATCGACCACTGGCGGCTCCGGGGCAAACGCCCTGTCGCCGCTCCGTCGGAGCGCCTATCCGGTTGTGCCTCCCCGGTCCGGTTGCCTTATGGTCTTTCCGCCATCCACATCGCCACCCACCGGAACCGTTCCATGCTGTTTGCCCTCATCTGCACCGACCGTCCGAACAGCCTCGATGCCCGCCTGGCGGCACGGGAGGCGCACCTGCGCTACGTCGCGACCTATGCCGACCGGGTGATCCACGGCGGGCCGTTGCTGGACAGCAACGGGCGCGCGTGCGGCAGCCTGTTGATCGTGGACGTGGAGGACCGTGCGGCCGCGGAAGGCTTCGCCGCCAGCGATCCCTATGCCGCGGTCAACCTGTTCGAGAGCGTGGTGATACGTGGCTATCGCACCGTGTTCCGCGACGGCGCGATGACGGACTGACACCGGTGGCGACCTGGCTGGTCAAGTCGGAGCCGGACGCCTTTTCCTGGCAGCAGCAGGTGGAGCGCGGCACCGAACCCTGGACCGGCGTGCGCAACCACGCGGCGAAGTTGAACCTGCGCGCGATGCGGTCCGGCGACCTGGCGTTCTTCTACCATTCCGGCACCGGTCGCGAGATCGTCGGCGTCGTCGAGGTGGCGCGTGAGGCCTATCCAGATCCGACCGCCGTCGATCGCGACTGGACATGCGTGGACGTCCGCGCGGTCGGTCCGCTGCCCAGCCCGGTGACGCTGGCGCAGATCAAGGGCGACCCCGACCTGCGCGACATGACGCTGCTGCGTCAGTCACGGCTGTCGGTGGTGCCGATCGACCGTCCGCACTGGGAGCGGATCTGCGCCCTGGGAGGCTGGCGCGGCTAGCGAATCGTCGACCGGGCCGGTCGGCTCAGGGCGAGCCATCCATGCTTTCGGCCAGGATCGCGGTCGAGCCGCGACCGGGCTGGCCGGCGAAGGTCTGGTAGGTGTGGTCGGCGTTGTAGTCCGCATTCACCGGCGCCGCGATCTGGCCGGAGAAGCCGAGCACCTGGAACAGCTGGGTGTTGCCGGTGCCGCGTATGGTCTGGTTGGCGTCCACCGGCGGCAGCCCGGGTCCGGCCTGCCGGGTCACGTCGCCGCTGGCCGTGGTGGCGGAAGCCCTCGGCACCGGCGCCGTCTGCACCGAAGCCTGCGCGAACGCAGGGCCCGCCGCCAGCACGGCGACCAGGGCAAGACCGGCGGGAGTCCGCGAACGGATGAAGCTGCGCATGAACCGATCCCCGACAAAATTGGCTTTCGTGTGACATGAACGCTGCGGTGAGGCATATGTTGACGGCCGGCGATCAACTTGCCGCTACCGGCGGCATTCAGGCTTCCGGCTGGACGGCCTGCGCCAGGCGGCATCCCGGCGGAGCGGGCGGACGGAACAGGTGAGGGTCGATGATGGAGGCGGACGAGCCGGTTCTGACGCTGGGCGCCCGGATCCGGGCACTGCGTCGCGCCCGCGGCTTGACCCAGGACCGGCTGGCCAGCTCGACCGGCGTGTCGCGCAGTGCGGTGGCGCAGTGGGAAAGCGACCGGGCCGGCCACAGCGCCGGCATGCTGCGCCGCATCGCCGAGGTGCTGGGCGTATCGGTCGGCGTGCTCCGCAACGGCTGGGAAGGTGCCGCGCAGCAGGCGCTGACGCCGCAGGAGATCGCGCTGCTGCGCCTGTATCGCGGCTGCTCCCCGGAGGACCGGTCGGTGCTGATGCACGTGGCCGAGAAGATCGCCGCCTCGACCGAACCGACCTGAGCGGCGCCGTCCGGAGCAGGGGTTTCGCAGGGCGGTGCAGCCCTGGCGGCCCCGCCGCGTTGTCATGCGACTAAGCCAAGGGGAAGACACCGATGAGCGCCACCACAGGAAACCAGCTGTCGCCCACCGGGCTGTCCTCGGTGGGCCTGAGCGCCGGGGCGCGCGGCGAGCTGCAGCGCGTGCTGGAGCAGCTGGAGTCCGGGCGCGGCGTGCTGGTGCGCCTGGCCGACCTGATGGGCGGCGCGGTCGGGCAGGCGACGCGGCTCGGCGTGCGCGGCCTCGGGCTGGCGCCCGGGCTGCAGCTCAAGCTGCGCGGGATCGCGGAAAGCTCCATCAGCCGGGCCTTCGACGTCGCCGTGCTCGGGCTCAGGCAGCCGGCGGCGCCGTCGCGCAACCGCGCCGACCGGCAGTGGCAGGACCGCGCGACCCAGGGCGCGGTCGCGGTGTCCGGGGCGCTCGGCGGCTTCGCGGGCATAGGCGGGCTGTTGCCGGACATCGGTTTCACCACCATGACCATCATGCGCGAGATCGCCCGGATCGCGCGTGAGGAGGGCGAGGACCTGTCCACGCCGGACGGGAGGCGGGCCTGCCTGGAGGTGTTCGCGCTGAAGCCGATCTCGCTTGCGTCGACCGAAAGCGAGCTCGGCTACTTCTCCGCCCGTGCGGTGCTGCGTGGCCGGCCGGTGGTCATGCTGCTGTCGGAGGTCGCCTCGCATTACGGGCTGGCGCTGTCGCGCAAGGTGGCGCTGCAGATGATGCCGATCGCCGGCGCCCTGTGCGGCGCCTCGCTGAACGCCGCCTTCCTGGCGCATTACCGCTCGCTGGCCCGCGCCCACTTCACCATACGCCGGCTGGAGCGCCAGCACGGCGGCGAGGTGCGCGAGGCGGTCGAGTCGATCCGCAGCACCCTCGCCGAACGGGTGGCGACGAGCTGACAGCCCGTACGATGATGCGCCGTGCCGGTGATCCGGCGCGCCTCGTCTCGCGCCTGCCGAGGCCAGACGGCCGCGACGTAGCAGCGCGTCGCTCCCACACGGCACGCTCCGTTCCCGGACGGGCTCCGGGGACCGGATCTACCGGGCGCGCTTCAGCAGGTTGAGCACGGCGCAGAAGGTGGCGCAGGACAGGTAGAGCAGCATCATCCGGAACCCCAGCCGGTGGATCAGGTGCGGCATGGCGAGCCCGAGCAGCCCGGAGGCGGCGGCAAAGGCGGTGAAGATGCCGGTCATGTACATGCGGAGGCTGTCCTGGTTCTCACGCCACCGGGTCGCCCGGCGGCAGGCCGGCGCAGAACGCCCGAACGTTGTCCAGCGCCCGTATGCCCATCGCGGTGCGCGTCTCGATCGTGGCGCTGCCCATGTGCGGCGTGGCGAAGATCCGCGGATGGTCGGCGAAGCGCCGGTCGATGGCCGGCTCGTTGCGAAACACGTCCAGCCCCGCGGCCGCCAGCCGGCCGGCATCAAGGGCGGCGAACAGCGCTTCCTCGTCCAGCAGCGTGCCGCGCGCCGCGTTCACCAGCACCGCTCCGTCCGGCAGCAGCGCCAGCTCTCGCGCGCCGATCAGCCCCGCGGTAGCCGGCCCGCCCGGCAGGTGCAGCGTCAGCACCTGGCAGTGCGGCAGCATCGCATGGAGGTCGGCCACGAACCTCGCGCCCTCCTCCAGCGCCTCGGGCAGGCGGGACCGGTTGCAGTACAGCACCGTCATGCCGAAGCCGCGCGCCCGTCTCGCCACCGCACGCCCGATCCGCCCCATGCCGACGATGCCCAGCGTCCGGCCGGTGACGCGAGCGCCCAGCAGCTCGGTCATGCGCAGCGTCCGGTTCCAGCCCTCGCGGATCACCGCGCCGTACTCCGTCGCCCGCCGGCAGGCGCCCAGGATCAGCAGCAGGGTCAGGTCGGCGTTGCAGTCGGTCAGCACGTCCGGCGTGTTGGTCAGGGCGATGCCGCGGGCGCGAAGCGCCGGCCGGTCGACGTGGTCGAACCCGACGCTCACCGTGGCAACCAGGCGCACGCTGTCCGGCAGCGCCTCGATCAGGCCCCCATCGACCGGGGTGGTGCTGGACACCAGCAGCGCCACCGGCCGGTGCAGCCGCACCGCCTGGATCAGCTCCGCCCGATCGAGCCGCGTCGCCGGCAGCGGCGGCGCGTCGAACTCCGCCTCGATGCGCAGCACCACCGCCGGCGGCATGTCCTGGGCGCTGACGAGGCGCGGTCGCGTGGGTTCGGGATCCATCGCCGCCTTCCTAGCCCCCGCGCCATCCGGCGATAAGGCCTTCTCCGCCGTCCTCGGCGTCGCCATCATCGGGTTCATGCCGCGCCCCGTGCCGTCGCTGACGGCTGACCTGCTGCTCCAGGCCTACCGCGTCGGGCTGTTCCCGATGGCGGAGCGCCGCGACTCCGACGAGCTGTACTGGCTCGACCCGGAGCAGCGCGGCGTGCTGCCGCTGGACGGGTTCCACCTGCCGAAGCGGCTGCGTCGCACCGTGCTGTCCGGCACCTACGCGGTGACCGCGGACCGGGCGTTCGAGGCGGTGATCGCCGGCTGCGCCGAGTCCGCCTCGGGACGCGAGGAAACCTGGATCAACGACGAGATCGTCCGGCTGTTCGCCGCCCTGCACCGCAACGGCCATGGCCACAGCGTCGAGTGCTGGGCCGGCGACGCCCTGGTCGGCGGGCTGTACGGGGTGTCGCTCGGCGGCGCCTTCTTCGGCGAGAGCATGTTCAGCCGGGCGCGCGACGCGTCCAAGGTGGCGCTGGTGCACCTGGTGGCGCGGCTCCGCCTCGGCGGCTACACCCTGCTGGACACGCAGTTCACCACCGCCCATCTCGAACAGTTCGGCGCGCACGAGATCCCGCGCGCGCTCTACCGCCGGCTCCTGGCCGAGGCGATGGCGGTGCGTGCGACCTGGATCGCCGAGCCGGAGCCGGATGCGCTGCTCGGCGTTGTCGACGCGATGGGCCGGACGTGATCCCGGCCGAAGCCCCGAGGAGTTCGAGAACCATGCGCGCAACCAGCCTGATGCCGGCGCTGCTTCTGGCAGCCGCCGCGGCCGGTACCGCCGGCACCGCGCGGGCCGCCGCCGACTCGCCGCCGCTGATGCCGACCAGGGACGTCACCGTCGTGTACCAGGTGACGCCGGAGGGCGCCCCGCAGGCGCAAACGGTGCGGGTGTATTTCCGCGGCGGCGGCAGCGCGATGCGGATCGACGGGCCGCCCGGCCCTGACGGCTCTCCCAGCGGCGACATGGTGCTGGACCGGCCGAACCGCCTGATCACGGTCGTGCTGAACCCGGCGCACAGCTACATGCAGATCCCGGAGCGCGAGGAGGTGCAGTCGCCGTTCGTGCTGGACGCCACCATGCGGTTCACCCGCACCGGCACCGGCAGCGTCGCCGGCCTTCCCTGCGTGCAGTATTCGGTGGTCACGCCCAAGGGCAATTCCACAGCCTGCGTCACCGATGACGGCGTGGTGCTGAGTGCCGCTGGCGTGGATGGGCAGGGCGCGCGCGGCCGGCTGGTGGCGCAGACGGTGCAGTACGCGCCGCTGCCGCAATCCGTGTTCCTGCCGCCGCCCGGCTTCCAGCGCACCGCCCATCCCGAGGCCACGGGACCGGGCGGCGCGCCCGGCGGCGGTATCGCGGGTCCGGGCGGGCCGGGTCCGGAAGGACCCCCGCCTGGCTTCCAGCCCGGCCTTCAGCCGGGTGCGCCGGCCGGCCAGTGAGCGTCGTCCGGCAACACGTCGTCTGCGTGTTCCTGTTGTCGGCTCCCGCCGCCGCGCTGGCGCAGGGCGCCGCCCCGGTTCCCGACCGCCCGCTGGTGGTGCCGCAGCACGACGTCGACGTGTCCTATGCCGTGACCGCGCCCGCCGAGTCGGGCCCGACGACGCCGCTGGTACAGCGCATGCGGTTCTCCGTGGCCGGCGAACGGCAGCGCGTCGATCCGCCCGGCAACGGGACCTACATGATCACCGAGTACGGCACCGGCCGGATGATCGTGGTGCAGCCGGCGCAGCGCCTGGCGACGATCCTGCCTGCCCCTGGCGGCCCGATCGCCCTGCACGGCCCGCCCTCGACCGGCGACTACCGCAGGCTCGGACCGGAGCTGGTCGCCGGCACCTCCTGCACCGACTGGGCCACGCGCGACGTGGCCGGCCGGGACAGCGTGGTCTGCCTGACCGCCGACGGGGTGCTGCTGCGGGCCATGCAGGCGGGCCGGGTGCTGGTGCAGGCGATCAGGGTCGAGGAAGTGACGCAGCCGGCGGACATCTTCGCGATCCCGGACGGCGACCGGGTGCAGGCCCCGCCGCCCTCGTCCGCACAACCCGGCAGTCCGGATCCGAACCGGTCATCGGCGTGGTAGGATCTTCGTCCCGGAGGCCGGTTGTCGACCGTTCGGGCCGCCGGGCGTGCGGAGCCGAACCGGCCTGTCATCCATGGTAATCCGGCCGGTCGATGTCCGCGATGAGGCCCGTCTCCCTGGGCTCCCAGCCGAGAACCGTTCTCGTCGTCTCGCTGGTGGCGGGGCCGTTGCCGGCCACCCACACGGCGAGGCCACCGAAATGTGCCTCGGCGTCCTCGGGCGTCAGCGGCTTCGCCGGCACGCCGACCTGGCGGCCGATCGCCTCCGCGATCAGCCTGAACGGCACGCCTTCCTCGGCGATGGCATGGAACGCTTCGTTTCTTGCACCCCGCTCGAGCACGAGGCGGTATGCGCGCGCGGCATCCAGCCGGTGCACGGACGGCCAAAGGTTCTGTCCGTCTCCGACATGGGCGGAAACGCCCGTCCTGCGGGCCAGCGCGGCAAGCATGGGAACGAAGCCGTGACGTTCGCCGACGCCATGGACCGAACGCGGAAGGCGGACGACGGACGCCCGCAACCCGCGCCCGGCGAGCGCGAACGCGGTCTGCTCCGACGCGCGGGGAAACGCCGAAATGACCGGCGGCCTTGGCGAGTCTTCCCGGAACACCTCCCCGCGAGGCAGCAGGCCGACCCCGCTCGTCACGACGATCGGCCGGTCCGAACCGGCAAACACCTCCCCAAAGACCTCGATCGCCTCACGATCCTCCTCCGCCAGGTCGGCGATCCTGGAGATGTCGAGACCGAACGCCGTGTGGATGATGCCGTCGGCATCGCTGGCCCCCGTCCGGATCACGTCCAGATCCCGCAGCGAGCCCAGCAGCGGCGTGCCGCCGGCGGCGGCAAGCGCCTCGCCCTTCTCCTTCGAGCGCACCAGGCCGACGACGGAATGGCCGGCATCGAGCAGGTCGCGGAACACCGCCGATCCGACCCAGCCGTTCGCTCCCGTGAGAAACACACGCATGTCGCCTCCTCAACCAGATCGGGCAGCGCTTACCGGCACCACCACGTCAGTGACTGACATGGTAGCGTTGTCAGTGACTGACAACAGGGAGTAGGCGGTTTGGCGGCGGGAAACGAGGATGACGTGCGCGTCCGTCTGCAGCGTACGGCGTTGGCGCTGTTCCGCGAGCGCGGCTACGACCGGACCACGGCTGCCGAAATCGCCGCGCGGGCCGGCGTGACGGAAAGAACCTTCTTCCGTCACTTCCCGGACAAGCGCGAGGTCCTGTTCGACGGCGAGGCCAGGTTGCGGGCCGCCCTGACACGCTCGATCGCCGACGCGCCCGACGGGCTCGGACCGCTCGACGCGCTGTTCCGGTCGTTCCGGTCGGTCCAGCCGATGCTCGAGGACAACCGGCCGTTCTCGAAGCCGCGACACGAGGTCATCTCCGACACGCCTGCGCTCCAGGAGCGCGAGCTGGCAAAGATGGCCGCGCTGGCCGATGCGCTGGCCGCCGCGTTGAGAGCGCGGGGCATCGCCGATCTGCAGGCTGTTCTTGCGGCGCGGACCGGCATGGCCGCCTTCGCGCACGCCACGATCGCCTGGCTCGACGATCCCACCCCGGGCCTCGGCGAGCGTCTCGATCTCGCCCATGGCGCGCTGACGGCGCTGTTGACCGGGACCGTCGGCTGATCTCCCGGCCGGCATGCCGCACGAAGCGGGTCGGCCGGTCGCCGGTCAGCACGTGGACGTCGGGATGCCGATGCCGGGCTGTGGAACGCGACGATCGCGATCAGCGCGGGGTGCTCTTGCCGCTAGCCGATGACGCCGGCGCGGGACGCCTGGCTGCCTGCGCCGTCTGGCTCCGGCCCGAGCCGGGCCGGGCAGCGCCGGGACGGCTGTTGGCGGCCGGCGGCGGGTTCGAGACTTCCCGGCTCGCCTGCAGCCCGTTGCCGCTGTCGAGCTGTGCGGCGGCGACAGCCGGGACGCCAGGAACGGTTATCAGCAGCAGGCCGCACACGATCCGGATCGACGTGATGACGCGCATGGTACGCTCCCTCGGACGATCTCGCAGAGGCGCGAGGCCATGTATCCTACGCGCTCGGCCACCGCATCGGCGGCGGCTCACGGCCTGTTGAGCCTCACGCCGCCGCCGCGCGAAGCACCTCCGCGGCGTGTCCCGGCACCTTCACCTTGCGCCAGGCGCGCAGGATCCGCCCGTCCGCGCCGACCAGGAAGGTGGACCGGTCGATGCCCATGTACGTGCGGCCATACATCGACTTCTCCACCCAGCTGCCATAGGCGGCCACCACCGTGCCGTCGGCATCGGAGGCGAGCGGGAAGGCGAGGTCGAACTTCGTCGCGAACGCCTCGATCGCCGCGACCGGATCGCGCGACACCCCCACCACCGTCAGCCCGGACTTCCCGAACGCCGGCAGCGCTTCCTGGAAGTCGCACGCTTCCCGGGTGCAGCCGGAGGTATCGGCCTTCGGGTAGAGATACAGCACGAACCGCTGGCCGCGCAGCTCCCGGGAGCTGACCCGGCGTCCGAAGCTGGCCGGAAGGTCGAACTCCGGCGCCGGATCGCCGGCCTCGGGGATGTGCGCTTCGGGTCCAGCGTCGGTCACGGCGGCCTCCTTCCTGGTGCGGGATCGGGAACGTCGGCGAGCGGCCCGACCAGCCGGGTGAACACGCTGCGCACCGACGACGCAACGACGTCGCATTGCCGGGCCAGCGCGTCCAGCCCACGAGCCGGGTCGGAGGCAGGGAGCCGGAGCCCGTGCAGCAGCGCTCCCGCCACCGGCAACGGCAGCCGCGCCATCGGCCCGGGCGGCACCTCGACGCCGAGCAGGATGCGCAGCATGCCCTGCAGCCGGCGCCAGAACCGGTCGGCCTCGATCAGCAGCACGGCGTCGGCGCGGTCCAGCTGCCCGGCGCGCCGGAGGCGGCGAAACGCGTCCCGCGTGGTCGGGTGGCGCACCGCCGGATCCGGGCTCGCCAGCTGCAGCACCTGGGCGATGAACTCCACCTCCATCAGCCCACCGGCGCGCAGCTTCACGTCCCACGGCCCGTGCGGCGGCAGGTCGCGCGCCAGCCGGGCCCGCATCGCCACCGCATCGCGGCACAGCCGCGCCCGCAGCTCCTCCGGCCCGTCTCCCAACGGCGCGGACAGTGCGTCCCTGATCGCTCCGGCGACGCGGCGGCGCAGCGTCGCCGGCCCCGCCACCACGCGCGCCCGCGACAGCGCCATGCGCTCCCAGGTCCAGGCCTGTTCGGCGTGGTAGCGGCGGAACGCCGGCAGCGACACCGCCACCGGCCCGGTGTTGCCGGACGGGCGCAGCCGCATGTCGAGCGCATACAGCGGTCCTTCCGCGCCGGGCGCCGACAGGGCGGCGATCAGGGCGTGCGCCAGCCGGGCATAGTACTGGCTCGGCGGCAGCGGCCGCACGGCCGCCGCCCCTCCGCTCACCACCACCGCCTCCGGATGGTCGTAGACCAGCATCAGGTCGAGGTCGGAGCCGCTCATCATCTCCCGCGACCCCGCCTTGCCCAGCGCCACCACGCTCATGCCGCCGCCCCGCACGCTGCCGTGCCGTCGCCGGTGATCGGCGAGCACCTGGTCCAGCATCCGTGCGATCACCCGCTCGGCGAGTGCGGTGCGCGCGGTCCCGGCGGCGTCGACGTCGAGGCGGGCCTCCAGCTGCGCCACCGACAAGCGGAACTCCTCGCCGCGCACGAGGCCGCGCGCCACGCGGATCGCCTCCTCCAACCCGTCCGCCGCGCGCATCTGCCGGTCGAGCAGGTCACGCAGCGCCCGGTCCGCTTCCTGTCCGTCCTCCGGCACCAGCAGCCCGTCCAGCGCCCCCGGCACCGCGGCGAGGTGGTCGGCCAGCGCCGGCGAGGCGCCGAGCACCGCGGCCACCCGGTCCAGCAGCGGCGGATGACGGTCGAACAGCGACAACAGCTGCACCAGCCCGGCCTGCCGCGACAACAGCGTGTCGAACCGCACCAGCGCCGCCAGCGGGTCGCGCTGCCGTCCGAGCGCCGGCAGCAGCACCGGCATCAGCCCGTCCAGCAGCGCCCGCGCCCGCGGCTGCCGCAGCGCCCGGTGGCGCTCGCCCGCCCAGCCGAGCAGGACGTCGCGCGCCTGTGCCCGGCCAGTTTCCCCGGCGGAACCGAGGCCGAGCGCATCAGGCAGCATCCCGGTCTCCGGACCGGATCCCGTCGCGCCTGCGCTCCGGACGCCGCCGCCCCGCCGGCGGACCATGCGCGCGAAGCGGCGCCTGGTGCGTCGCAGCTCCGGCAGCAGGCTGCCCGCCAGCGCCGCGCCGTCGGCGGCGGCGGCGAAGCACGCGAACGCTTCGAACCCGTCCGGCGTCGCCGGCAGGCTGTGCGTCTGCCGGTCCGCCTGCATCTGCAGCCGGTGCTCCAGCGAGCGCAGCCGCCGGTAGCTGTCGGCCAGGAATTGCGCGGTGGCCCGGTTGAGGATGCCGGCCGCCGCCAGACGGCCGAGCGCGCCCAGCGTGGTCGGGTCGCGCAGCGCCGGCTCGCGCCCGGCCCAGACCAGCTGCAGCGTCTGCGCGATGAACTCGATCTCGCGTATCCCGCCATGGCCGAGCTTGAGGTCGTGGCCGAGCAGGGCCTGCACCGGATCGCCGGCGCCGTTGTTGAACCCTTTGGCCGGCGCCGGCGCGTGCCGGTCGATCCGTTGCTTCATGGCGTGGATGTCGTCGATCGCGGCAAAGTCGAGGTGCCGGCGCCAGACGAACGGGCGGATCGCCTCCCTGAACCGCTCGCCGCAGGCGAGGTCGCCCGCCACCGGACGCGCCTTGATCATCGCCGCCCGTTCCCAGGTCTCGCCATAGCTCTCGTAATACGTGATCGCGGCGGGCAGCGAGACCGCCGGCGGGGTGGCCCCGGGATCGGGCCGCAACCGCAGGTCGACGCGGAACACGGTGCCGTCGGCGTCCGGCGTCTGCATCAGCCCGACCAGGCCGGCGGCCATGCGCACGAACAGCCGGCCCGGCTCCACGACCGCCGGGTGCGCCGCCGGGTCGTAGAGCAGCAGGAGGTCGACGTCGCTGGAATAGTTCAGCTCGCCGGCGCCGAGCTTGCCCATCGCCAGCACCACGAAGCCGGACTCCCGTTCCGGCTCGCGCGGATACGGCAGGCGCAGCAGCCCGGCCTCGTGCGCCTGCCACAGCAGGTGCGCCGTCGCCACCCGGAGCGCCGCTTCCGCCAGCAGCGACAAGGTGCCGGTCACCCGCTCGAGGTCCCACAGCCCGCCGAGATCGGCGACCGCCACCGCCAGCGCCACCTGTCGCCTGGCCCGACGCAGCCCGGACGCGATCGCCGCCCGGTCGGCGTCCGGCCGCAGCGTGCGCAGCCGGCGCAGCGCTCCCGCCGCCGCCCGTTCCGGTCCCTGCCGCAGCAGCTGCGCCAGGAAGCCGCGCTCGCGGCGGGCGAGGTCGGACAGGAACGAACTGTTGCCGCCGAGGCAGGCCAGCAACGCATCGACCGCCCGCGTCCGGGGCAGGGCGGGGCTGCCATCCGCCGCTGGCGCGTGCAGCGCCTGCGCCAGCGCTTCCGCACCGGCGTGGTCCGACGCCTGTGGCCAGGCGTCCGGCAGCCGGAACCCGCTCACCGCGTCCCGTCGCCATGCGGGCCGGACCGGGCGGCGGCACCCGTCGCCGATGCGCGCCGCCGCCCCGCGGCCGACCGGCCGGCCCTGCCTGGCCGCGCACAATGCCGCTGACCAGCCGCTATCACCGCCAGTTCCCCATCCATATCCTTTCGCGCCACGATGCCGACGCGCCGGACGTTGACGCGGGCGGCGCACGCCCGGTTCGTCCGGACCGGCGGCGGTCCTGGGTGCGTGCCGCGTCGCCGTCGGTCCGGAACTCCTGGCCGGGATCGCGCCCTAAAGGCGTGGGCCGCGCGAGCGGCGGAACAGGAAGGGGTTCATCATGACGAACAGGACGCTTGCGGTGGCGCTCGCCGCCGTTCTGACCGCCGGCACGGCGCTACCCGCCCACGCGGAACCGGGAGGCTGCCTCAAATACGGCGCCGTCGGCGCGGTGGGCGGTCACGTCGCGCATCATGGCGTGCTTGGCGCCGTCGGCGGCTGCGCGGCCGGCATGTATGTCCGTCACAAGTACCGCAAGGAGGCGCGGCAGAAGGCGGCGATGTACGACACCGAGCATCCGGGCACGAAGGGCTCCTACGAGCAGAAGGCGACCGCCTACGACGTCGAGCACTCGACCAACCCGGGCAGCATGCCGTCGGGAACCGGGCAGCCGGCCGCGCCGGGTCAGGATGGCACCCAGCTCTGATGTCCCGAACCTGAAATCCATCGGACTTCAGGTTCTCAGCGACTTCAGGTTCTCAGCGGACACCAGGCGCGGACCGGCGCCCGGCCGGCGGTATGCCGCCGCCGGCAGGCGGGATCGCCGCGCCGGTCAGCGCGCGGTTCTGAACCCCGCGCCGGTGACCAGGAACACGGTTCCCTTGCCGGAAGTGCCGCCGGCGGCGGTGGTGCCGTAGAGCGCGCCCGCGGGATCGTTCACCAGCCCGGCCGCCGGACCGGCTCCGTCCGCGCCGTCGAAGCTGTGCAGCACCGTAAAGGTCGCGTGGTTGGCGGAGATCCGGAACACGGTGCCGGACCCGGTGCCGCCGACGGAGTTCGTGCCGTAGATCTTGCCGGCCGAGTCGAGCAGCAGCCCGCCCAGCGGCTCCGAGCCGTGCGGGTCGTTGATGGCGAAGGCGGCCAGCGTCGTCAGCTGGTCGTGCTGCGGCCCGCTCAGCTCGAACACCGTGCCGTCGCCGCCGGGCCCTCCGGTGCTGGTGGTGCCATACAGGTCGCCCTTGCCGTCCACCGCCAGGCTTCCCTGCGGGAACGCCCCGTTGCTGCCGTTGAAGGTCCCGAGCACGGTGAGCGTGGCGTAGGCCGGGCCGGACAGCGAGAACACGATGCCCTGGCCGTACTGGCCGCCGGTGGCGTCGGTCCCGAACAGCACCCGCCCCGGGCCGGCGATCAGGGTGGCCCCTGGATGCTCGGCGAAGCTGCCCGGAAACGAGGCGGTGGCGGCAAGCGTCGTCAGCGCCGGACCGGACAGCTCGAACACCGTGCCGTTGCCGGTCGACCCGCCCTGGATGGTCGTGCCGTACAGCGCGTAGCCGGTGCCGCCGGATGCCGGCAGGGCGAGAAGGGCGGTCGGGTCGGAGCCGACGGCGGTGTCGAAGCCGGCCAGCCTGGTGAACGTCCCGCCGTCCGCCCGGGACAGCTCGAACGCCGTGCCGCCGCCGCCGGGGCCGCCGCCCGACGTGGTCCCGAACAGCCGGTTCGGCGGGTCGAGCACGAGCCGCGACGAAGGGTTGGCCCCGTCCGCGCCGGAGAACGCGAACAACGTGACCAGCGCGCTGTAGTCCTGCTTCTGCAGCTCGAACACGGTGCCGTCGCCTTGAGCGCCGCCGAACGGCGTGGTGCCATACAGGGTGCCGGTGCCGTCGATCGACAGCGTGGCGACAGGATTGCTGCCGTCGCTGCCGTTGAACGACACCAGGGTTGTCAACGCGGGCGCTGCGAGCGCGCGATCGGTGACGGCGCCGAGAACAAGGCATGAAGCGGCAGCGGCAGCGATCGACGCGGACATTGTCGACATGGCGTTTCCCTCCCTTGATTGTCCAGGCTGCGGCTCACCGCCGCCACCTGCGTGCCCCGGGCTCGGGGCGAGCCGGTCTCGCCGGCCTTGGCCGCGACCGGTGGAACCGGCTGCGACACTGGACCGGAACGGTCAAATCATCAAATCAAGATTAAACTACACCTTGCCCAGCACGGTGCCGGTGCCGTCATCATCCGGTGTGACAAGCACGGGCAGGGTCCGGCCCCGTTCGTCCGCGCCTGGCAGGCCGCACGCGCCGTCGGGATCACGTTGGCCGGGTCGTCGGTCGGCGACCGGCACGGACCATGTGCGGCGGCCCCGGTCGTCCGTCGCTCCGAGGCTGCGCAGGCGACAGCGGCATGCACCCTTGCCATCGGCCTGACGATGCTCTCCCTGCCGACCACCCGCCGTGGACCGTCCACGGCGGGCGTCGTCATGTCCGCTCGATAGGCCGGGTTCGTCGGCCTGCCTACTTGCCCGCCTTCAAGGTCAGTGTCAGCGGCGCGTACACTCCGCCGATCACCGGACGCGCCTGGAAGCCGCTGACCCAGGTCGAGGTCGGATCGTAAAGATCGGAGAACGGACGGCCCGCCGTGGTCGTGTTCGCATAGTTGTAGACAGCTTTGATGATGTCGCCGGGCAGTGACTGGTAGGTGAAGGTCGCCGCCGTCCACAATTCCCAGTCCGCCTTGGCGATGTGGTTGGCGGAGCTGCCGGAGCCGATCTCTTCCGGCTGCAGCTCGAGCCCGAGCGGCAGGATCTGCGTTGCGTAGAACGCGGACTGCTCGGCGATGATCGAGGACGGGATCAGGTTCAGCTTGAGCAGCGTGTTCGCGAAGGCGTTGTAGTCGTCGCTCCAGTCGCTGTCCGCCTCGCCGAGCGTGCTCGCGCTGTAGGCGTTCGCCGCCTCCCGGTAGGTGTGCAGCAGGTGCGTGCCCGCAGTGTTCTGCGACAGCTCCTCCCAGATGCTGATGCCCTGCTCGGCGGCGTTCAGGAACGTCTTGGAGTCCTTGTTCTGCCCTGCCATCTTGGCGATCTGGGAGAAGGCATCCAGGCCCTCGATGCCCTTCAACGCCAGGTTGACGCTGTGCGCAACCGGGCCTGCGAAGTCGTCGGTCTGGTTCTGGAACTGCGGATCCACCGCGTTCGAGAGGGTGACGCCGGCCGGCACGGTGTTCAGGTAGGTGGCCCACTGCTTGAACAGCGCGTAGTGCGCGTTGGCATAGGTCGCCGCCTCGGCGGAGGACACGTGCTGCATGTAGGCGTCGGCCATGATCAGCATGTTGGCGGTCTCCTCGACCGGCATGTTCTCGCCGCCGCCGTCGTTGTGGCCGGTCGCGTTCGGGTAGGTCGACCCAAGGTCGTGCGGCGAGAACAGCTCCGGCCAGTATCCGGACTCGGCGTAGTCGATCACCGGCTCGAGCAGGTAGCGCAGCAGCTCGGGGTTCATGTACAGGAACACCGGGCTCGACGGGAACAACACGTCCACCGTCTGGACGTTGTCGTCGCTGCTGATCTCCTCGAGGAACATGTAGGGGTTTGCTGTCGTGTTGGTGAGCTCGGTGGCAGCGAAGGCCTGGCGCAGCGTCACGGCGGTCAGCGCCGCGTATTGCGTGCCGCCGACGGCCGTCGCCGCCGTGGCCAGGTTGGTGTCCAGCGTGTTCGCCCGGTTCAGCGCCGCGGTGCGATCGGAATAGGCGAAGGCGAGCATCGCCTCGTAGGACGGGAAGTACTGCGTCCACAGCGACCTGACTGGGTTGCCGAGGTAGTTGATCGCCGGATCCCGCTCCCGTCCGAGCAGCAGGGTGAACGGCGCCGTCGCCGTCGTGCCGACGCTGCCGAGGTCGTCGGCGAAGGCGAACACCGGGTAGCGGTCGTTGATCGCGCGGGGCTGATCGCCGTCGTTGGCTCCGGTGAGCGTTCCCGTCGTCGCGAACTGCGTCCGCACCACGGTGTCCTGCCCGCTCTGCACCGTGACTCCCGCGACCTGCTTCGTCGCCCACAGCGACGTGCCCCAGTCGGCGAAGTTGCCGGTCTGGGTGAACACCTGCGGGTCGGTCGGGTATGCGGTCCAGGCTGCGAGGTTGCCGGTCTTCGACGTGCCGTCGCTGTCGAGCGGGATGGTTTCCGGCTTCCACGACACCAGCGCGCTCTCGTTCCCGTTCGTCCATTCAGCGCTGATGTCGAAATAGAGATGCACCGCGTGGGTCGCGCCGTCGCTGCTCTGCGCCGTGGTGACGATGTCGGACAGCGGGATGCTGAGCCGCTTCAGGTCCGTCGCCTCGACCGGCGACAGGAAGTCGACGGTGAGCGTCACGCCGCCGGCGTTGAAGGTGAACACGGACTGCGTGGCCGTGGTCTTGAGCGAAACTTGCGTCATCGGCGTCAGCGTCGGCGCGCCGGACGGCAGCGACGGGGCGCCCAGGAACAGGAACGGCTTGCCGTCGATGGAGGCGATGCCGGTGATGGCCTTGACGGTGCCGTCCCAATGGGTCGGCCAGGTTCCGGGAGCCACGCCGGTGCTGTTCTGCAGCCACACGTTCTCATACGGACCACGGTTGACCAGAGGCACTGCCGGCGGGTGGATCGGCGTGAAGCTGGTTTGCGCATCGGCTTGAAGCCGCGGCGCCGTGACCGCCAACGCGGCGACCGAAACGAGCAGCGCGCCGCGCCGCGAGAAAATCCGACGGAACCTCATGCCTTGCCTCCCTGACTGTGTCGACGACGGCCGGGAGCCGTCGATGGGCGCGTCTCAGGCGCGCCGCGGCAGGGGAAACGATATGTCCGAGAAATGCAACGCCATCACGTCAATGTTGAAGGCGGAGCCCGTCGACGCACCGCCGGTCCGGTTGCAGCCGTCCACGCGACGACACCGATCTGCGTCAGGACAGGCGGCAACCTGTCGACCCTCCCGCTAGATCCTTGATACCGCACGAACCTTGCCGTCGGATACGGATGTTTTCGCGACACGATGGTTCTGGCTGCGTTCGGACTGCGCGTGTCCGCGAAACTTCGGCCCTCTTCGCTTGAACATCAGGACGTTGCCTCGACGCCTCCGCGCATGAACCAGGCGCATCCCGCTGCCGAGCCGGGCCGCCACGACTGCCCGGCAACCTCCGCGATTTGTATGATCTATTCGTTATGCTCATGGCTGGCATGCTGGCGACCGAGGCTTCCGGCGCGGCCGTCGCGCCGGCTCGGGGGGATCGGGCAACGTCCGGGCGCCACCGATTGTCCTCCCCGCCGCGGACCGGCAGGCTGGCCTCCGTGAACACGCTGGACCACGCTCCCGACCGGGCGCCGGCCACGCCGCCCCCTTCCGGGCCGACGTTGGCCGGCCGCCGCGCGCGCCGCGTGCGAAACGGCCGCGCGGTGCTCATCCTGGTCCTGCGGCCG
>CAXUDP010000053.1:19509-23762 GCA_964249735.1 uncultured Acetobacteraceae bacterium
CCGCGCGCGCCGCGTGCGAAACGGCCGCGCGGTGCTCATCCTGGTCCTGCGGCCGTTGCTGGCCCTCCTGGTGCTGGGGGTGCTGGCCGGCCTCGGGCTGGCGCTCCGCCTCGCCTCCGGCCCGATCGAGGTCACCGCGCTGGTGCACGCGTTCACCCCGCTGCCGCTCGGCGGCCAGGCGGCGCGGGATCACGGCGCCGCACCCGGCGGCCCCAAGGGCGGCGCCAGGGGCCGGCTCGCCATCGGCCGGGCCTGGATCGGCTGGGACGGCTTCCGCCGCGGCGCCGGCGCGCCCGTCACCCTGCGGCTGGCCGACCTCGTGGTCCGTAACAGCGACGGCGAGGTGGCCGACCGCATCGCCGGCCTCGCCGTCAGCCTGGACGCCGCCGCCCTGCTGCACGGCGTGCTCGCGGTCGAGGAGATCCGGGTCTCCGGCGCCCGCCTGGCGCTGCGACGCGATTCCCGCGTCGGGATCGGCCTCGGCCTGTCGCCGGTCGGGCAGGAACCGGCCGGCGGGACCTCCGGGCCGACCCTGCGCTGGAACCGCCTGCGCCGCGTCGCGGTGTCCGACGCGCAGGTGTCGGTGCACGACCTGGTGGCGGGGCGCGACTGGATCCTGCGCGACATCGGCCTGGACGCCCGTCCGCAGGGCCGCGGCATCGTCGGCCGGCTCGCCGTCGCCATGCTGCTGGACGGCCGTCCGACCACCCTGCGCGGCACCGGCACCGGCAGCCCGTACAACGGCGACGTGTCCTGGCACCTGTCGCTGGATCCGCTGGTTCCGTCCCGGCTCGGCGCCGCGCTGCCGCTGCCGGCGCCGCTCGGCACGCTGGCGCTGCCGGTCACGCTCGGGCTCGACGTCGACTTCGCCAACGGTCCCGGCCAGTTCATGGACCCGGTGCAGGTGGCGCTGTCGGCGGATCTCGGCGCCGGCACCCTGCAGGCCGGCAGCGCCCTGCTGCACGTCGAGGCCGGGCGGGTGCGGCTCGAGGCCAGCCTGCCGGACGGCCCGCAGCGGACGGTGACCCTGCGCTTGTCGCAGGCAGAGCTTCGGCTTCGCGCCCCTGCCGACGCGCCGGGCGCCCCGCCGACCGGACCCGAGCTGCACCTGCACGGCCGCATGCTGCTCGACAGCCTGCTCGACGCCCGCCGCATCCGCGCCACCCTGGACGCCGACATCCCCCGCCTCGACTTCGGCACGCTCGCCCGGTACTGGCCGGCCGAGGCGGCCGGCAACGCCCGACGCTGGATCACCGCCAACATCACCGCGGGCGAGGCCACCGGCCTGCACGTCGAGACCCGCCTGTCCGGCGACCAGGGCTGGAACTCGCTGGCCGAGACCGACCGCAGCGGCGGCTTCGACGCCGACGGCCTGACCCTGTGGTGGCTGCGGCCGATCCCGCCGCTGTTCGACATGCAGGCGCATCTCGCCTTCCAGGGCACCGACGCCGTGCTCGTCACCGTGCCGCACGCGTCGCTGCCGGTCGGAACACCCGGAAAGTCGCCGATGCTTGCAGTTTCTGATAGCGCAATGCGCATCGCCGGGCTGGACGCCGCGCACCAGCCGGCCACGATCCGGCTCAGGCTGTCCGGCGATCTCGGCGACCTGCTGGCCGAGCTGGCCAACCCCCGTCTCCGCCTGCTGTCCAGCCACCCGGTCCCCTTCACCCACCCGTTCGGCCACACCGAGACCGACGTCACGGTGGCGCTGCCGCTCGACAACAACGTGTCGATCGACGAGGTCCAGGTCCGGGCGCACTCGGTCATGAACAACGTTCATCTCGGCAACGTGGTGTCCGGACGGGCGCTGGACCGGGGCAGCCTGTCGGTCTCGGCCGACACGAACGGCCTGTCGCTGGACGGCGACGGGCTGGTCGGCGCGATCCCGGCCCGGCTGCACTACGCGATGGACTTCCGCGCCGGGCCGCCGGAGCAGCTGGTCGAGCAGGCGCAGGTCCAGGCCGCGGTGACGGAGGCGGCGCTGCAACGCGAGGGGCTCGACCCGTCCGGCAACGTGACCGGCAGCGCCGGGCTCGCGGTCGGCTATGCCGCCCGGCGGGACGGGCAGGCGGCGGTGACGCTCGGGCTGGACATGACCGGGCTCGGCATCGCGACGGCGGTATGGAACAAGCCGGCCGGCGTCCCGGCCCGGGCCTCGGCACGGATCGCCCTGCTGCACGGTCGCCTCGCCGCGATCGACGCGCTGCACGCCGACGGACCCGGCCTGTCCGTGGACGCGCGGGCGACGATCCGCGGCGGCCGGGCGCGCGAGGTGGTGGTCGGGCACTTCGCGGTCGGGCGCAGCAGCGGGCAGGGACGGGTCGAGCTGCCTCCCGCCGCCGCGTCCGGACAGCGCGCCGCGCCGATCCGGGTGGATGCGCGGGGCCCGGCGCTGGACCTGTCCGCCGCGGTCAGCGGGACCGGTGCGCCGGCCGCGCCGCCGCGCCCGCCGGCGCGCGATGCAAGGCGGGGCGGGGCGGCCGGATCGGTGCCCTGGATCGCCGACCTCGCCTTCGACACCGTATATGTCGGCAGCAGAAGCGCGTTCGGGCAGGTGGCCGCCCACGTCGAGAACGACGGGCGGCGGATCACGCAGGCGCGCCTCCAGGCCGAGCGGCCGACGCCGGTGCTGGTGCGGCTGTCGCCGGGACCGGGCGGGCGGCAGCTGACCGGCTCGGCCGGCGACACCGGGCTGCTGCTGCAGGCACTGGGGGTCACCGGGGCGATCGACGGCGGCACGCTGCAGCTGGACGGCCGCTTCGACGACGCCGCACAGGGCACGCCACTCGCCGGCACCGTCACGGTCGGCCGCTTCGTGGTGCCGGACGCGCCGCTGGCGGCGCGGATCGTGCGCAACCTGTCGATCTATGGCTGGCTGACCGCGCCGCCGTCGCCGCAGCTGGCGGTCGACCGCCTGGTGGCGCCGTTCGCGCTGCGGGACCAGGTGCTGATCCTGACCGATGCGCGGGCGCACGGTGCCGCGCTCGGGGTGACGATGCAGGGCCGGATCGACCTCGCACGCCAGCGCCTCGACCTTCGCGGCACGGTGGTGCCGGCCTGGGCGATCAACCAGCTGCCCGGGCGCCTGCCGCTGGTCGGGCGTCTGCTGAGCCCGGAGAAGGGCGGTGGGGTGCTGGCCGCCACGGTGTCGATCAAGGGGCCGTTCTCGGAGCCCGACGTGCACGTCAACGCCCTGGCAGCGCTGGCGCCCGGCCTGCTTCGACGCCTGCTGTTCGAGTGACCCGGAACCGCGAGTGCGCTCGCCGCGTGATGGCAGGGCGAGGTCTGGACAGCCGCAAGCCGGGAACGTAGGGAACGGTTCATGAGCGGACGAGCGCCGGGTTCTCCCCGCATCACCGAAGGCCTGCCGCATCCGCTGGGTGCCACCTGGGACGGGCTGGGCGTGAACTTCGCCCTGTTCTCGGCCAACGCGACCGCGGTCGAGCTGTGCCTGTTTGACCCGACCGGCAGCCAGGAGATGGCCCGGATCGAGCTGCCGGAGTACACCGACGAGGTGTGGCACGGCTACCTGCCGGACGCGCGGCCGGGCATGGTGTACGGCTACCGCGTGCATGGCCCGCACGCCCCCGATGCGGGGCACCGCTTCAACTCCAACAAGCTGCTGCTCGATCCCTACGCGCTGGCCCATGTCGGCGAGTTGCGTCACGTGCCGGAGATCTTCGGCTACCGCCTCGACCATCCCGATGGCGACCTCAGCTTCGACGACCGCGACAGCGCCGCCTTCGTGCCGAAATGCCGGGTGATCGACCCCGCCTTCACCTGGGGCCGCGACCGGCGGCCGCGTGTGCCGTGGGAGCGCACCATCTTCTACGAGACCCACGTGCGCGGCTACACCATACGCCACCCGGCACTTCGCTTCGGCCAGGGCGGCACCTTCGTGGGCCTGGCGGCGGAGGAGGTGGTGGCGCACCTGCGCGACCTCGGCGTCACCTCGATCGAGCTGCTGCCGATCCACATGTTCGCCGACGAGGGGCACCTGGCGAAGAGCGGGCTGACCAACTATTGGGGCTACAACACGCTGGGCTTCTTCGCCCCCGATCCGCGCTACGCGTCGGGCCTCGGCAGCCACGTGTCCGAGTTCAAGGCGATGGTGGCCCGCCTGCATGAGGCAGGCCTCGAGGTGATCCTGGACGTGGTCTACAACCACACCGCCGAGGGCAACGAGCAGGGCCCGACCCTGTCGTTCAAGGGCATCGACAACGCGTCCTACTACCGGCTGCTGCCCGGGCAGG
>CAXUDP010000054.1:0-9446 GCA_964249735.1 uncultured Acetobacteraceae bacterium
GCCTCATAGGAATCAAGATCATGCCGCTGCTGTTCATCCATGCCAGGAACTCGGAGTTCCACTCTAGCGATGAGGGAGCCGAGTATGACCATCCCGAGGCCGCACTAGCGTCAGGGGTGCAAAGCGCGGTTGCCCTCATAGCTGACGAGGTCAATCACGGCGAACGTAGCGCGGCAGTTGAGATCAGCGTCGAGCGTGAGGACGGAACGCAGGTTCTGTGCTCCGTCGTTGTTGTTTCCGTCTCGCCCATGATGCTCGCAACTCAGAATTCTTCCGACTCGACGTTTCGCGCAACTGCTGCATAAATCGCGAAAAGCAATCCATTTTAAATCACAGCTGATTGCGTCGTGTTACCGCGTCTCATCGCTGGCTCGTGCCGTTACGTAGTGGGGCGTATGCGACTGGGAGGGCTCCATCCTCTCGCCTCAAGGGTGGAGACCAGGTCATGGCTCGTTATCGTCTATATTTGTCCGACGCCGACGATTTCGTTCAGGAGACCCTCTTTGTTGACTGCTCAAGCGATGACGTCGCCCTCGACTTCGCCAGGAAGTTGATCAAGGACAATGGGCAGGTAAAGCTTTGGGATGACAGTCAGACGAGCACCGGTCCCTGGGTTGGCTGTCTGCGGCTTCATCCTGGGCCCTTGAGCTCGGCGTGGGTCAGACGCATCCATCCTATGCCGGCTTTCTCTGCTTGATGGCTAAGCTTCCGTCCCCAGCAGGTCGCCCACCGTTGCCAGCAGCGCGAACGGCTTGGCCAACAACATCCAGCTCTCCAAAACCTCTTTCGGACAATTTACTGCTTCGGTCGACTGTGGATCAGCAGGCCGTTTGACCTTATCGACTTCCAAGGTTGACCCTGCCTGTAAACGCTGAAGTGCCTGAGTAAACTACTCAAAATAGGCCTCCGCCGGGGTCAGTTTTGGGTGTCGATAAGGGTTAACATTCGGAGCCGATCCACATACGGGTTCGATATTGGTCCGACGCCCTGGAACACCGTTTCACGGTGACAGTCACGGACTCGGCTGGTCGTCGCTCGACCACAAAATATGCCGGGATGCCGGGTCAGCGCGTAAAAATTCTAGACGAACTCGGTCGCCTGCGGCCGATGCCCAGCAGAGACCATGCCTGCCAGTCACAGGGGGCTGGAGTCCGTTATGGGTCGAACCTGCCTGATTAGGTTTTGACCTTAGGGTGAAAACCCGATCAACATATTGATCTGGCATCGGTGTTATGATTCGCTTTGTCGGTCGTAGGAGATCGGCATGAGCGAGCTGGATTGGCTGAGCGATAAAGCGTGGGCTGTGCTCGAGCCGCATCTGCCAAAGAACCGGCCAGGTGCACCTCGTGTCGACGACCGTCGGGTCATCAGCGGGATCCTGCATGTGCTGCGGTCAGGCTGCCGGTGGAAGGACTGCCCACCCGAGTATGGTCCAGCGACCACGATCTATAACCGCTACAACCGGTGGAGCGCGCAGGGGCTCTGGCACAAGCTCTTCGCGCGCCTGGCTGCGGCCGGGAACATTCCCGACGAGCTCAGCATCGACAGCACCCACATCAAGGCCCACCGCTCCGCGGCCGGGTCAAAAAGGGGGACGCGGCGCAGGCCATCGGCCGGTCACGTGGCGGACGGACCAGCAAGATCCACGCTCTGGCCAACGCTCAAGGCAAGCCGATCGCCTTCGTCCTGACACCGGGAAACAGTGCCGACATCAGCGTCGCAGCGGCAATCCTCGACGATATCGCGCCGCCGCGGCGCCTGCTGGCCGACAAGGCCTATGACGCAAACCATCTCCGTCACCGACTGCAGGCGCTCGGCACTGAGGTGGTGATCCCGTCGAACAGCACGCGGCGCCCTCCATACCCGCTCAACCGCGCCGCCTATCGCCGGCGCAACGTCATCGAGCGCATGTTCTGCCGCATGAAGGACTGGCGCCGTATCGCCACGCGCTACGACAGGCTCGCCAGAAACTTCCTCTCGGCCGTCGCTCTCGTCGCAACCGTCTGTTTCTGGCTGACCTGATTGAGTCGGCAACCCAGGCGGAGCCGTCCATGCCACCGCCTGCCTCGAACACGACCGCTGGCGATCGGCCGGGGATGACGTGGAACGCGACCCGGCGGCCACCGACGTCGATCAGGCGCGTCTGCGCAGCTGGGAGCGACCCGGCAGCCGCCAGGATCGTAGGAGGGGCAGCCGTGGCTAACAAACCGGCGAAACATCCAGCCAGCGTCGCGGCGATCAAGGTCTGTTTCCGCATCCAGCCCATCCTGCCCAGTCGTTACCTAGTGGAATGCTGCTGCCATGGCCGTTCAACAGCAACCCGACCGAAGACGCGGAACCGATGATGAACGACCATAGACATCAGAATTCGATGCTCTTTGACACCGCAGCTTTCCCGGCTGGATGTCGATAGCGATGCCGGGCCGCTTCGCGCTGGACCTGTCGGCTGAGGAGTTGGCCCGCATCTCCGGGCCGCTGCCCGAGGTTCGGCCAGCCCGGGACCTCGGCCCTGGCCAGCAGGCCGCCATCGTCCACCGCCACCTTGGGAGTGGCGAACGGCGCCTCGACCTTCTCGTCTGGGGACTG
Organism: uncultured Acetobacteraceae bacterium; assembly: GCA_964249735.1. Taxonomy (GTDB): domain Bacteria; phylum Pseudomonadota; class Alphaproteobacteria; order Acetobacterales; family Acetobacteraceae; genus Lichenicola. The sequence goes on from CAXUDP010000054.1 coordinate 2,587, forward strand.
GTCCCGTCCTGGACCAGGGACCTCGAGGCGATGCAGAAGCCTATGGAGGTAAGATCCGAGATGGCTGCGGACTCTGGGATGCTCCGGGATGCCCTGACGTCGCGCCGGTGCCTGGTCCCAGCCAACTCCTTCCAAGAATGGCCCACCGGTGCGGAGCGGGACCAACCGTTCGCCGTCGCCCGCGCCGATCGCGAGCCTCTCGCCCTGGCGGCTGTCTGGGAGCGGTGGCAGTCCCCGGACGGTCAGATCCTGCGCACCTTCGCGATCATGACGACCTCGGCCAACCGGGAAATGAGCGCACTCCACGACCGCATGCCGGTGGTCATCGAGCGCGACAGCTGGAGCCGGTGGCTGGGCGAGGACGATGGCGACGTCCTCACGCTGCTGCGACCCGCGCCGGATGGTATCTTGCGGTTGCGGCGATCGCCAGCCGGGTCAACCCTGGAGCAGGACAACGATACAAGCCGCATCGTAGCGGTGGTGGAGGACGCAGGGGAAACGAGCCCCGCCTGAATCAAGGGTGAAGACCACCGGACTACTCCGGCAAGGCTCGAGCCGGTGCATCGACTGCGACCTGATCCGTTCAGGCCTCGAGAGGTCGAGATGGCGAACGTCCGCGGCGACCGGGTCAGGCGCGAGACGGGCCTCTATCGAACGCAGCCCGATTTCGGGGCTGGCTTGACGGATCCACCGCCGACGCCGAGACGATCCGGTCGCGCCCCTGGTTCTTGGCCTGGTAGAGAGCGGTGTCGGCCCGGCCGATCAGCGACTTCCAGTCGTCCGATGGGCGGGCGTGGGCGGCGCCGATACTGCACGTCACCTTGACGAACTCGTGCTCCAAATCGAAGGCCTGGCTGCAGACGGCGGTCTTGAGCGTCCCGATCCGGTCTAAGGCCGCCGCCGGCTCCGACCTCAGCACGATCAGCATCTCCTCGCCGCCATAGCGACCAGCCTCTTCACCCGGTTCCAGGGCAAGCTTCAGGCGACGGCCGATCTCCTGGAGGATCTCGTCTCCCGCGAGATGGCCGAGGCGGTCGTTGATCCGCTTGAAGTGGTCGATGTCGAGCAAGCCCACTGTCAGTGGGGGAAAGCCGTTCGCGTCCGTCAGAGCGCCGATGAGGCGGGACTGGATTTCGCCCCGCGTCAGCAGCTTCGTCAGGCTGTCCTGGGTCGCCTGCAGGCGAAGCGCCGCCTGAGCCTCGCGGATCTCGCGCGTCTGCAAGTCCACCTCCCGCTGGAGCGTCCGCCTCTGCCGCAGCAGGTACCTGAACCTCAGGCGGAGGCCGCCATATATGAGGCCGAGGCCAGTCAAACCATACAGGAGCAGAAGAGGCCACCAGAGCCACCACGGCTCTCGGACGCGGAGCAGGACGGACGCAGGGGCGGAAACCTGATGGGTCAGCGGGTCATAGGCTACCACTTCGAAGCGGTGGTGGCCTGGAGGAACCGAGGCGTAACGCGCGTAGCCGTTCGCGGTGTCGGCCCAGTTCCCGTCCACGCCATCGAGGCGGTAGCGGAAGCGGATAGCGGCGTCCGCCCGCAAGTCGAGGGCACCGAACTCCACGAAAAGGGGCTCGCGGTTGTAGGGCACCGCCCGCTCGCGGAACGTCGTGCCGCCGATGGTGATGGACGTGAGGACCGGTTTCAGGTCCTGCTCGCGGAACAGATGCTCTGGATCCAGGAGGTGCGAGAGGCCCTGGCTCGTGCCGATCCACATCGAGCCGTCGGCATCCTCCAAGAGGCTACCCTGGTCGAGGTCGTCCCAGATCAAGCCGTCGCTGGTGGTGGCCGACACCCAACGCCGACCGTTGAACACCGATAGCCCGTTGTCCGTCCCGGCCCAGAGCCAGCCGCGGCTGTCGACGAGGAGCGAGACGATGCTGTTGGAAACGACGTCCGGAGGCTGAAACCTGGTGCTCGAGAGGACTTGGTCACCAGCGAGCTGGAACCGGTAGAAGCCGCCGCCCGCGCCAGCGATCCACATCGTTCCTCCCGGCCCCGCCGCCAGCGTCAAAGGTTCGAACTGGGGCTGCGGCCAATGAAGGTTGACGGAGAAAATCGAGCCGTCGGCATGTCGGTGCAGCAGCTCCTGTCCGCGCAAGACCCAGAGGCTCGCGTCGGCGGCGACCGCCGCGGAGGTGACGGATCCCGCGAGACCGGCGATGGGCTGCGGAGCCGTCGGTGCCGCCCCACCGTCAACGGAGTAGACGCCCTTCTCGGTAACGAACCACAGCCGCGATCCGCTGCCGTGGAGGATTTGGCTGACCTGCGGCAACGGGTAGCCCATGCTCTCGCCGGTGTTCAGCGTCACGCAGGCGACGGCGGTCGACCCCACCGAACGCCAAAGGTGTCCGAAGCCGTCCAGGGCAATCGAGAAGGCCGCCCCGTCGTAGTGGCGTCGTCCCGGCGCAGCCCCCGCAGGGCTATCGATCGCGTCGATGCCGCCGTCGGAGGCAACCCATAGCGGTCCGTGCGGTTGCCGGGCCATCTGCCAGAGGACGTCGTTGGACAGGCCGTCGTGGTGATCGAAGTTCGCCCATGAGCCGTAGCCCAAGGCTCGCATGACGCCTCGCCCGAGTACGCCGAGCCAGAGATCGCCCTGGCGGTCGAACGTCAGCCTCAGGATAGGGGCGGGAGGGAGGCCGTTGGCGGTGGTGAGCGTCTTCCAGCCGGAGGCCTCACGGATCATCAGGCCGTCTGCGGACTGGGTGACCAACTGCCCCGATGGCGTCAGCGCCAGGAGCAGTGCCTTGGGGTAATTGGCGTAGCGTCCCCCCTGGTCCGGCAGCAGCGAGACGTCGACATGACCCGTCCGGGGATCCATGTCGGCCAGGTGGGAAGCCGACCGGGCCAGGACGTGACCGTTCCGCGCCAGCAACAGGGCCACCCAGGTGTCCGACGGCAACCCGTCGGAGGGTCCGAAACAACGTGCCGATGCCGTCCCGAGGCCGCAGATCGACCCGTCCATCCGCACGGCCCAGAGGGTCGAGCCGTTTGCCGCGAGAGGGGACAGGTCCTGCAACGGTAGCCCAGGCTGATGGAGGAGGCCTCCTGCCAGCTCGACTACCGGCCGTCCGCTGCCCGAGCCGGTGCGGACGAGAAAGAGCTGTCCCTGGCCTGCGAAGATGGCACCCCCATCCCAGGGAACGATCTGCCCCACGGCGTCGTCAGGGACGGGGCCGATCGTCGAGGTGGCGATCTGGAAGGTCAGGGCTTCCGGCGGGGTATGGGGGCCGACCGCGGTCGTCGAGACGAAGAGGCTGTGTGGATACCGGAGGATCAGTCGACCGTCGGCGTCGAATGCCATCCCCTCCGCAAGACCGCCGTCAGGCAGACCCTGCCGAGGACCGAAGTTGAAGAATCGACGGCCGTCGTAGCTGTAGAGGCCATGCTCGGTGCAGGCGAAGATGTAGCCGGAGCTGTCCTGGTGCAGGCAGGAGAACCAGGCGTTCGTGAGGCCCTCAGCCTTGCCGTAGGACTGGAATGCGACTTGCTGCGCGACGGCGCGCCCGCCACCGCAGGCCCAGCACAGCAAGCCAAGCATGACGACGATCTTGAACGACCGCATGAGGACGCGGAAAGCGGCGACCATCCGAGACAACGTTTTCCCATCTAATGCTGAAAGTTCAGGCACATCCACGATGGTGGCTACAAGTGAAGCAGGATCGTAAACGGCGTTCTAATATGGAGAAAGAGCCTTCTCGCCCGTCGGCGAGAAGGCGGAGAAGCTCAGAGGTCAAGAGCATCAGCACCCGCTGGGGCTGACCTTTCAGCCCCAGTGATGCAGTATTTCCGGATCGATGTCGGCAACCGTGGTGGCGGCAGTCGGCCAGTGGTGAAGGATTGCCGGATTGGCGTCCGCAGTGGTCACGGCGTTGCTCGGCCAGTGATGCAGGATCGCCGGATCGATGTCCGCGACGGTCACGGCTGCGCTGGGCCAGTGGTGGAGGATGGCCGGATTGGCGTCCGCCACCGTGACGCTCGGCCAGTGATGCAGGATCGCCGGATCGATGTCCGCGACGGTCACGGCTGCGCTGGGCCAGTGGTGGAGGATGGCCGGGCTGGCGTCCGCCACTGCGGTGCTCGGCCAATGGTGCAGGATCGCCGGATTGGCGTCCGCCACCGTGACGCTCGGCCAGTGATGCAGGATGTCCGGCGAAGGTTGTGACGCGTCGCTCGCGATGTCGATAGCATGGCCGCGGCCTTCCGCCGAGAACAGCAAGGCGGGGAATGCCAGGGCACCGGTGATCATTGCCGCCACCGCGAGCTTGCGAGGAGAGGATGCAGTTCTAGTTGTCATGTCGGGGGTCCTTGATGTGGCTCCGGGGACGTCATGTCCTGGGCCAATCAAGATATAGATGCTCGCATACCGGAACGGACATGCCTGGACATGCAGTCCAGGTGCCTTCGGACGGCAACCAGGTTTGGTTGACGGCGCCTGACCTCCCGGGACGCCGGGTCGTCGGCCCCCGGCTCCTGACGCGTCCACGTCGCCGTTGGGCACGAGGGCCAGTCCGGGCACCAGAGTGGAAGCCGACGATCCCGTGTCCCGGCGCCTCCTGGGCCCGAAGTCAGGCCGCCATGCTGTCCGGCACCACCCTCCCGACCTTTGGCATCTCATCCCATGTCCGCCTGTCCAGCAGACAGCCATTCTTGGCTTTCGAGCGCCTGATCCCATCCGCGCCGAAGGTCCCCCACTGCTTGAAGAAGAACGGCACGCCCTGGCCCCCTTGCGAGAGCAAGATTACGAACGGACTTGGTGGAGCAGGCGGTACTTGAGGATGTCGCGCATGGCCGACGCATCCCTTGCTTGGAGGAGGTTGTCGCGCGCCAGTCCAGGAATGTCTCCCGCACCCCAGGGTGACCCCTGGGACCGAGCCGTAGCTCGTTGCTACAGAGGGGCCTTCGCTGTTTGGCGTGCCACCACCCAGGAATTCGTGCCCTGGGCTGATGCAGAATTAAAAAATCATGCCGTAATCGGGGACGTCGACAGTTCAAATCGTGAGATAATGTCTCGATTAAAATAGAGTGGCGGGCATGTCAGATCGCCTGTGGAGCATGAAGGACATGGTGGCGCTGATTGATGCGCAACGGGTGGAACCGGTGAAGAAGCGTGGGCCTTACGAGCCGCGGGTGAAGGCAGCATGACATGGCTATCCAGCCTTGGCCCGATTTGGCCGCCGACTACCGCGAAAAGCTTGCATTCGGGCTAGGCGACGAGTCTTTCAGACTGGCCCTGGGGGCCATCGCCCAGCTTGCCGCAGATGTTGAAAGATCCACCCTTCACGCGACACTCTTTAGATGGACCTCAATGCATGATCTCTGCATCCAACAAAGCGCCCATGAGCCTTACATACGTCCGCACTTGCGCCTGACGCCGGGGGTATGACCTGATCGGGTGGACGATCTTTGAGGCCGCATCCGCCGACTCAGGCTCCGGCGTCGGTCGTCTGCTTGAGGAAGGCATCGTACTCCATCTCGCCCGAATACAGCCGGCTGCCGAAGACGAAGGACGGCGTGCTGTCGATCTTGTACTTTGTCTGTCCGCCATTCTGCTCGTCCAGGATCGCCTGCCGCAGCCCCTGGTCGTCGACGGTGCGCTGGAAGGCGTCGTGCGGCATGCCGGCAAGCGCCGCCATCTTCGCCAGCTCGGTCTGCGGGTCGTTGCTCTGCGAGAACGCCCAGCGGTCCTGGCTGGCAAACAGCGACTGCACGAATGGCTCGTAGCGCTCCGGCGGCAACGCGCGGGCGACCATCGCCGCTGTCAGCGCCACTTGGTCGAGCGGGAAGTCGTGGTACACGTAGCGGACCCTTCCGGTGTCGATCAGCTTCGCCTTCACCTCGGGAAACACCACTTGGCTGAACCGGGCACAATGCGTGCAGGTCAGCGAGAACCATTCCTGCACCACCAGCTTCGCATCCGGGCTGCCCAGCGCGCGGTCCGCCAGGCGCGGATCGTCCGCCGCCGCGGCGGGACGGATGCCACCGAGGATCCCGGACGCGACAAGGGCGGGCGGGCCTGCACGCAGCAGGGTGCGGCGGGACAGGCTCATCGGCAGACCTCCGGGTCAGGTGAAGCGGTTGACGTGGCTTAAGACCGGCAAAACCGGCGCACCGTCAAGGGATCCGTCAGCCGGCCGTCAGTGCTTTGTCCACGGCGCCGGCGAAGTCGGCATAGCTGGCGATCGGTCCGATCGCTCTCGAACCGAAGACGAAGGTCGGCGTGCCCTGGATGGCGTAGCGCTTCTGCCCGTCATCCTGTTCGGCCACGATCTCCCGGCGCAGCCCGTCATCGGCCAGCGTCGCCTGGACGTCGGCGGCAGACAGCCCTGCCAGCGTCGCCTGGCGGGTGAGAGCCGCCACCGGGTTGGTGTCCGGACGGAATGCCCACGCGTCCTGGGTGGCAAGCAGGGTCTCGACGAACGGCAGGTAGCGCTCCGGCGGCAGCGCCCGGGCGAGCGCGGCGGCGGCCAGCGCCAGCTGGTCGAGCGGGAAGTCGCGGAACACGTAGCGGATGCGGCCGGTGTCGATCAGCTTCGCCTTCACCTCGGGAAACGCGGTGTCGGAGAAGTGGGCGCAATGGGTGCAGGTGAGCGAGAACCATTCCTGCACCACCAGCTTCGCGTCCGGCCTGCCGAGGGCACGTTCCGCCATGCGCGGGTCGGCCTGCTGGGCGAGCGCCCTGCGGCTAAGCAGTAGCGGGGCTGCGGCGAGAAGCAGGCGTCGGTGGATCGGCATCACGGGAGCTCCGGTTCGGATGGACTGGCGGATCAGCGCCGGGCGCGGGCGGCGATTCGGCCGCCCAGCCGCGCCAGCGCGTCGTGCAGCGGGCCGTCCGGCAGCCCCTCGACCGGCACCGG
>CAXUDP010000054.1:9546-23681 GCA_964249735.1 uncultured Acetobacteraceae bacterium
GCGCCGCGGCGGCGGCGTCCGGAACCCCGTCCTGCACGAAGCGCAGCCGCTCCACCAGCCGCGACCCCAGCGCCGTGTTGATCCGGGCGATCAGCTCCGTCGCCTGGTGCTGCAGCTCCATCGCCGCCGGACCGCCCACCGCGAGGGTGAGGGTGCCGCCAGAAAAACGGCGCGGCGCCGCGACCGCCGCGATCCCCGGTCCGACAAGGCCGGGCCAGTCGCTCATCAGCTGCGTCGCCGCCGGTGCCCGCGTGCGGAACGCCGGCCGGGTGATGGCGGGCAGCAGGCTGGCCAGCGTGCGCGGGCCCTCGACGGCGCGCCAGCCGGAGGTGGCGGCGGCAGCCGGCTTGCCGGTTCGGACGTCCTTCGCCATGAACCCGTTCGTGCTCCCCCAGGCCGCCGACCTCCTGCGCTGGTACGACCGCCACCGGCGCATCCTGCCCTGGCGCGCGGCGCCGGGCGAGTGCGCCGATCCCTACCACGTCTGGCTCAGCGAGATCATGCTGCAGCAGACCACGGTGGCGGCGGTGGTGCCCTACTACAGCCGGTTCTTGTCGCTGTTCCCGACCGTGGACGCCCTGGCCGCGGCACCGGAGGAGCAGGTGATGCAGGCCTGGGCCGGGCTCGGCTACTACGCCCGGGCCCGCAACCTCCACGCTTGCGCCCGCGCCGTGTCGGCGCGCGGCGGATTCCCGGACAGCATCGAGGCCTTGCGCACGCTGCCCGGCATCGGCGGCTACACCGCGCCTGCGATCGCGGCGATCGCCTTCGCCATCCCGGCGGTGCCGGTCGACGGCAACGTGGAGCGGGTGACGGCGCGTTTGTTCGCGATCGACACCCCGCTGCCGGCCGCGCGACGAAGGCTGGCGCAGGCCGCCGCGACCCTGGGCGCGGACGAACAGGCGCGGGCGCGGCCGTCCGACTTCGCGCAAGGCTTGTTCGACCTGGGTGCCACGATCTGCACCGCGAAGCGGCCGGCCTGCGCCCTCTGCCCCTGGCGCACGCCCTGCCTCGCGCGTGCGGCCGGCATCGCCGAGCTGTTGCCGGTCAGGGCGCCGAAGCGCATCCGTCCGGAACGGCATGGCGCGCTGTTCCACCTGAGCGACGACGCCGGCCGGGTGCTGCTGCAGAGACGGCCGCCGGAGGGACTGCTGGGCGGCATGACCGAGCTGCCCGGCACGCCCTGGCGCGAGGGGGGCTGGACGGTGCCGGAGCTGCTTTCCTTCGCGCCGGCGAAGGCGGACTGGGATCCGGCCGGTACGGTGCGGCACGTCTTCACCCACTTCGCGCTGACGCTGGCGATCTATCGTGCGCACCTGCCGGTGGTGCCGGACGCGGCCCTGGCCGGGCGGTTCCTGCGTGCCCCGGACGCGCTCGCCGGGGAAGCGCTGCCGACCCTCATGCGCAAGGGACTGCTGGTGGCCCGGGCGGGGCCGACATGATAGCGACCCTCCTGTTCAGGACGCCGCGACCGCATCTTCCGCCGGCTGGCACCCGGCCTGCCGGAACCTGGTCACCTGGCCGGGACGGGAAGAAATTGGCACGGCAGCCGGCCCGAGCAGCTCCGCCAGGGTCGGCCTGTCGCCACGCATGATTCCGGCGATCGCGTCGGACGGGCAGGGCCGCCCGAACAGGTAGCCCTGCACCTGGCTGCATCCGGTCAGCTGCAGCAGCCGTGCCTGGGATGCGGTCTCCACCCCCTCGCCGGTGGTGTACATGCCGAGGCTGCTCGCCATGCCGACGATCGCCTGCACGATGGCGATCGCGTCCTCGTTTACGCTCAGGTCGCGGATGAAGGACTGGTCGATCTTGACCTTGTTGAACGGAAACGAGCGCAGGTAGCTCAGCGAGGAATAGCCGGTGCCGAAATCGTCGAGCGCGATGTGTATGCCGCGCGAGCGCAGCGCCTCGAGGCAGGCCACCGTCCGGTCCGCCGCATCGAGGAACACGGACTCGGTGATCTCGAGCTCCAGCCGGTGCGGCGGCAGCCCGCTGCCGGCCAGCGCCGCATCGACCAGATCGAGCAGGTTGGGATCGCGGAACTGCAGCGGCGACAGGTTGACCGCCACGCGCGCGTCGCCTTCCCACATGGCCGCTTCCCGGCAGGCGCGGTGCAGCACCCAGGCGCCGAGCGGCAGGATCAGGCCGGACTCCTCGGCGACGGGGATGAAGTCGTTCGGCGCGATCCTTCCCCGCTGCGGATGCAGCCAGCGGACCAGCGCCTCGGCGCCGGTGATGTCGCCGGACGCGATGTCCAGGATCGGCTGGAACTCCAGGATCAGCTCGCCATGGTCGATCGCGTGCCGCAGGTCCGCCTGCATGGCATGGTGCGCCTCCGCCCGGGCCGCCATGGCCGGCTCGAAGAAGTGCCAGGTGCCGCGGCCTTCCCCCTTGGACTGGTAGAGCGCCAGGTCGGCGCCGCGAAGCAGGGCGTCCGGTTCGGTGCCGGCCCGCTCGCACAAGGCGATGCCGATGCTGAGGCCGACCGAGGCCGGGACGGTCCCGATCCGGTACGGCTCGGCGATGTGCTCGACCAGGCGCCGCGCCAGCGACGCGGCGGTCTGGGCGTTGCCATGGCTCTGCAGCACCGCGAACTCGTCGCCGCCGAGGCGGGCCACCATGTCGCCTTCGCGCAGGCAGCCGCGCATGCGCCTGGCCACCGCCACCAGCAGCGCGTCGCCGGTGGCATGGCCGAGCGTGTCGTTGACCGACTTGAAGCCGTCGAGGTCCAGGCACATCAGCGCAAACGGGACCGGCTGCGCGCAGGCCGCCTCGAGAGCCTCCTGGAACAGGGTCCGGTTGGGCAGGCCGGTCAGGCTGTCGTAGCGCGCCAGATAGGCGATCCGCTCGTCCGACTTGCGCGCCGCGGTGATGTCCGAGCCGACGCCGCGATAGCCGACGAAACCGCCCGCCTGGTCCAGCACCGGCTTGCCGGTGAAGGAGAACCAGCGCGTCCTGTCCCGGAAGGTGACCAGGACCTGCAGGTCACGGAACGCCGTGCGGTCCGCAAGGCAGGCCAGAAGCCGGTCGCCGTCATGTTTCTCCCCGACCGGGACCACAGCGCCCGCGGCGATCAGCTCGCCGAGCGGCGTGTCCTGCAGGTCCGCCGGATCGCATTCCAGCAGGGCGGCAAGGCGGCCGGACACGCGGTGCAGGCACAGTGCGGCGTCGGTCTCCCAGAGCCAGTCGCTGGCGTTCTCCTCGAAGTCGCGCAGCAGCAGGCCGATGATGTCACCCTGTTCCGCCAGGGCGAACTCGTTGGTGACGCGGCGGGCGAAGTCGCGGTTCTGGTGCAGCAGCACGCCGCAGGTCACGAGGAAGTAGAGCGCGATCAGGATCGCGTGCTGTGCCGCGACCGACTGCTCGAGTGCCGGCATCGGCAGCAGGATGCCGACCGTGGTGATGACCACGAACGACAAGGCGGCCGGGAGCAGCGGCGCCATCAGGATGCTGGACGAGGAGAAGCCGGCAAAGATGTAGATCAGCAGCTGCCGCTGCTCGGCCGTCGCCACCGGCATCAGCATTGCGGGGACGGTGGACCAGGCAAGGGCGATCAGCGAGGTGATCGCGACCTGGCACGCCACCATCCGCGTCGACACCGCGTGCGGCCCCCGTGCCAGCCAGGTCCAGCTGCCGAGCAGCGCCAAGCCGTGCATGGCGAGCAGCAACACCAGCAGCCCGAGGAGGTAGAGGTGCGGCCCGGCCGGCCAGAACGTCCACATGATGATCAGGAAGGCCAGGATCGAGCCGCAGGCGGTCATGCCGGCGCGGCTGGCCAGGGCGGACACCTGCTCGTAGCGAAGCCGGGCGCGCATCGCGCCAGGCAGCGCGTCCCCCGGACGGGATCGGATCGGCTCTGGATGCATCGGCATGAGGATCCCCTCCTGTAGGAGCAGGATCACACGCAAAGATGATCAGTCGGTTAAGCGCAGCCCCCCTCGACGGTCCCGATCCGGAAGAAAGCGGCCCCGGGAGGCAGATGGAGCGGCGAAACGGTTCAACCCGACCCGATGCTGCTCTAGACTGGGCCGGGATGAGATTCGTGCACACGTCGGACTGGCAGATCGGCAAGGGCTTCCGCTTCGCCGACGACGACACCCTGTCGGTGCTGCAGGACGCGAGGCTGGACGCGATCAACCGCATCGGCCGGCTGGCCCGGGCCGAGGGTGCCCCGCTGGTGCTGGTCGCCGGCGACCTGTGGGACATGGCGGCGCCAAGCGAGCGCACCCTGCGCCAGCCGGTCGAGCGCATGCGCCAGTTCCCCGACCTCCAATGGCACCTGATCCCCGGCAACCACGATCCCCACCTGCCGGGCGGGCTGTGGGAGCGCCTGCTCCGGTCCGGCCTGCCGGACAACGTGCGGCCGCACCTCCTGCCGGCGCCGGCAGCGCTCGGCGACTCGGCATGGCTGCTGCCCGCTGTGCTGGATCGCCGCCACGCCTTCGGCGACCCGACCGCGTCGATGGAGGCGATGGCGACCCCGGACGGCGCCGTGCGGATCGGCCTGGCGCACGGCTCGGTGCGCGCCTTCGGATCGGATCCGGCGGGAGCGCACAACCTCCTCGCCGCCGACCGCGCCGAGCGCTCCGGGCTCGGCTACCTCGCACTCGGCGACTGGCACGGCACCGTCCAGGTCGGCCCCCGCTCCTGGTACAGCGGCACCCCGGAGGTGGACGGGTTCGACCGCGGCGGCGACGGCGGCGGCAGCGTGCTGGTGGTGTCGGACGCGTCCGGACGCTTCGAGGCGGTGCCGCACCGGATCGGCCGCTACCTGTGGCGCCAGGAGCGGGCGACGCTGACCGCCCGGGCCGACATCGACGCGCTGGAGCACCGCCTGCGCGGCCTCGACCGCGACGACCCGAGCCGCGTCCTGGCCTGGCTGGTGGTCGACGGCCTGCTCGGGCTCGACGACCATGCCGCGTACCTCGCGCGGATCCGCGACGGGGTCGGCAGCGCGCTGCGGGCGCTCAGGATCGACGACGCGCGGCTGGCCCTCGACGTCGCCCCGGGCGACCTGGCCGGCCTCGGCGAGGGTGCGCTGCGCGACGCGGCGGAGCGTCTGTCGGCACGCAGCACCGGCGCCGACGGCGAGGTCGCCCGTGCCGCACTGCGCCGCCTGCTGGTGCTGGCGCGGCAGGAGGAGGTGTCGTGAGGCTCCGGGCGATCGAGCTCGACCAGTTCCGCAAGTTCGACCGGCCGATCCGCGTCGACGGGCTCGGCCCCGGGGTCAATGTGCTGTGCGGCCCCAACGAGCACGGCAAGTCGACGCTGATGGCAGCGCTCCGGGCGGTGCTGTTCGAGCGGCACAACTCCCGCACCGAGGCGATCCGCGGCTACCAGAACCGACGCAACAGCACCGCGCCGACGGTGGCGCTGGAATTCGAGCTGGACGGGGACGCGCACCGTATCGAGAAGCGGTTCGTGCTGCGGCCGACCGCGCGACTGCTGTCGAACGGCGTCGCCCATGACGGCGATGCCGCGGAGGAGCGGCTGCAACACCTGCTGGGCGTGTCGGCGCCGTCTCGCGCGGCCCGCGACGCGGCGAAGCAGGCCGCCTCGATCTGGGGCGCGCTGCTGGTCGACCAGGGCGACAGCTTCGCCCAGGCGGCGCTTGGCGAAGGGGCGCGCACCACCCTGGGTGACTGCCTGCAGGCCGAGCTCGGCAGCGTCAGCGGCGGGGCAGCGACCGGCCGGCTGCTGAAGCAGGTGCAGGGGCAGCTCGCCGCCCTGCTGGACGGGCGCGGCCAGCCCCGCGACCGCTACAAGGCGGCGATCGCCGAGGGGATGGCGGCGGATACCGGGATCGCCGAGCTCGAACGTCGCCGGCAGGCGCTGGACGGCGACCTGTCGGCAGCCGCGTCGGCGCACCGGGAGCTGGCACGCGAGGCCGACCCGGCGGAAGCGGAGCGGATCGCGCACGGGCTGGCGCAGGCCCGCCGCCATCGCGACGTGCTGCTGGGCCTGCGCGACCGGCTCCGTCATGCCGAGGGCGAGGTCCGGCTGGCGCAGGCGGCGCACGACGCGGTGCTGGCCGAGCAGGCGACCCGCGCCACGCGGGCGTCGGCGCTGTCGGACGCCGAACACGCGCTGGCCGGGCTGCTGCGCGTGGAGGCCGACGCCCGGGCGCGTGTGGACTCGGCACGCGCCGCCTTGTCGGACCGCCGCGCCGCGCACGACGCCGCCGCCCGCTCGCACGACGCGGCGGTGCGTGCGCTGGACCTGGCGGCCGCGCGCCATGCCGCCGCGGCGCAGGCCTCTGCCCGTGCCGCGGCACGAGCCCGGCTGTCGCGGGCGCAGGACGCGGCGGCACATGTCGCCTCCCTGTCCGCGGCACTGGCCCGGCTGCGTCCGGACGAGGACGCGATGCGGGCGCTGCAGGCCGCCGCCCTGGCCAACCGCGCCAACCAGGCGGCGATGCAGGCGCAGGCCACGGTGCTCGACCTCGACCTCGCGGTGGCAGCACATCTCGAGATCGAGGGCGAGGCGGCGGCAACGGTACCGGCCGGCTCCGTCCGGCTGAGCCTGGTCCGTCCATCGATCCTGTCGGTGCCCGGGCTCGGCACGATCCGGATCGCACCCGCGGCGCGGGACCGCGAGAAGCTGCACGCCGCCGCGCAGGACACCGTACGCAGCCTGCGCCGGCTGCTGGACGCAGCCGGCTGCGACGACATGGCGCAGGCGGAACGGGTGGCGGCGGAGCGGCAGGCGGTGCGGATCGCGCTGGACGACGCGAAGCGGATGCTGACGGAGCTGGCGCCGCACGGCACCGAGTCGCTGCGGCAGCAGGCGGCCGAGGATGCCGACGCCCTGGCGCGGGCGCTGGCGGAGCTGCGGCTCGACGCGGCCCCGGATGCCGGCGACGCCGCGGCGGCGCTGGACCTGGCCCGCGCGGCGGAGCAGCGGGCACGCGACGCGGCGCACGCGGCGCAGGACGCCCTGCTGTCCCCCGACGCCGCGCGCGACCTGGCGGAAGCGACGCTGCAGCAGGCCGCCCTCGACCGACGCACCCGCGAAGCCGACCGCGACCGGCTCGACGCGGAAAGACGGCGCGCCACGGCCGCCGAATCCGACGAGGCGCTGGACGCGCGCCGCGGCACCGCCGCCGACGCGCTCCGGTCGCGCCAGGAGGCGGTGTCGACGATTACCGCGTCGGCGCCGGACGGCACGCCGGAGCTCGCCGACGCCGCCATACGACGGCTGGAGGAAAGCCAGTCCAACCGCCGGGGCCGGGTTGCCTCCTTGCGCGAATCGATCGCCCGGCTGGAGGCTCGGATCGCCGCCGAGGAGGGGGTCGGCCTCGACGAGGCGATCGAGGCTGCCCGGCGGCGCCGGGAAGCGGCGGCACGCAGCGTGGCGCATGACGAGCGCGAGGCGGCGGTGCTGTCCCTGCTGCGCGACACGCTGAAGGAGGCTGACGCGGCGGCGCGCGAGCGCTACCTCCTGCCGCTGACCACCCGGATCCGCCCCTACCTCCAGGCCTTGTTCCCGCGCGCGCGCCTGAGCCTGAACGAGGAGTTCCTGATCGACGGGCTGTCCCGCGGCGAGCCCACGACCGGCGAGGACGGGGAAACCTTCGACAGCCTGTCGCATGGCACCCGCGAGCAGATCGCGATCCTGTCGCGTCTCGCCTTTGCCGACATGCTGCTCGGCGGCGGCCGTCCGGCCTTCCTGGTGCTGGACGACGCGCTCGCCTTCGCGGACAGCGCCCGGATGGAGCGCATGTTCGACATCCTGACCGATGCCGGCACGCGCATGCAGATCCTGGTGCTGACCTGCCGCGAGGAGGTCGCCTCCCGCCTGGGCGGCACCCGGATTGGGTTCGCCGACGCGGCGGCGGACTGACCGTGGCCGCCAGGCCGCCGCTGCTGCCGGTGTTCCTCGACCTCGACGGCCGGCGCGCCCTGGTGCTGGGCGCCGGCGAGGCGGCGGAGCGTCGCGTCGCCACACTGCGCGCCTGCGGGGCGGTCGTGCGCCAGGAGGCCGAGCGCTTCACCCCCGACATGCTGGACGGCTGCGCCATCGCCGTCGGCGCCGAGGCCCCGGACCCGGCCCTGCTGGCGATGACCGAGGCGGCGCGGGCGCGCGGCATCCCGTTCAACGTGGTGGACCGGCCCGCCTTGTCCGGGTTCTCCACCCCTGCGGTGGTGTCGCGTGCGCCGCTGCAGGTCGCGATCGCCTCCGGAGGTGCCGCCCCGGTGCTGGCGCGCCTGCTGCGGGCGCGGATCGAGACGCTGGTGCCGCCGGGTTTCGGCCGGCTGGCAGCGCTCGCCGACCGGATGCAGGCCGAGACCCGCCGCCGGCTGCCTGACGTGCTGCGCCGCCGCCGCATGCTGGAAGCGGCGTTCTCCGGCCGGATCGCCGACCTGATGCTGGACGGGCGGGACGCGGAGGCGGAAGCCGCCTACGAGACAGCCCTCGCCGCCGCCGAACGGGACGCCGCCCAGCCGGAGCGCGGCATCGTCTACCTGCTCGACCCGCCGGCGGAGGCCGATCTGCTGACCCTGCGCGCGCTCCGCCTGCTCGGCGAGGCCGACGTGATCGTGCATGGGGCAGGGGAGCACGACGCCATGCTGGAGCTGGCGCGACGCGACGCCAGCCGACGCGTGGTGTCCGCCGGCGAGGCGGTCGCGGTGCTGGCCGAGCTGGCGGCCAGAGGCGCCAAGCTGGTCCGGCTGTCGCCGCATCCGGGCGAGGCGTCGACCCTGGCGGCGTCCGGACACGCGGTCGTGTCGCTGCCCGGTGTGCCCGACCGCCCCATCGCGGATTGACGGCAACCGGATCGGCGTTCAAGTCCCCGTCCATGTCCCGTCTCGACCTGTCCCGCCCCTTTCTTCCCGTTCGGATCGCGGTGCTGACCGTGTCCGACTCCCGCACCGCCGCCAACGACACCTCCGGCGACATCCTGGCGGGTCGCGTGGAAGCCGCCGGCCACGTGCTGGCTGACCGCGCCATCGAGCCCGACGATGCCGGCCGCATCGCTGACCGCCTGTCCGGCTGGATCGCCGACCCCACGATCGACGTGGTGGTCAGCACCGGCGGCACCGGCGTCACCGGGCGCGACGTGACGCCCGAGGCTTTCGACCGGGTGGTGGAAAAGCGCATCGAGGGCTTCGGCGAGCTGTTCCGCATGTTGAGCTACGCCAAGATCGGCACTTCGACGATCCAGTCCCGCGCGTTGGCCGGCGTCGCCAACGGCACCTACCTGTTCGCCCTGCCCGGCAGCACGGGTGCCGTGAAGGACGGCTGGGACGACATCCTCCTCTGGCAGCTCGACAGCCGCCACGCCCCCTGCAACTTCGTCGAGCTGATGCCGCGCCTGAACGAGCACCGCCGGTAGCCGGTCACAGCGGCCTTCGGAGGTAGCGCACCGTCTTGCCGCCGGGAAGCACGGCCCGCCCGATCTCGCCGAATCCCATACGGGCGTGGAACGCGTCGGAGCCCGGGTTGGGCGGATGGTGGTTGACCTCGCACAGCACCTGGTCGTGTCCGGCGGTGCGGGCGCGGTCGAACAACGCCTCGTACAGCCGGCTGGCGAGTCCCCGGCCGCGTGCCTCAGGTGCGGTGACGATCCGGTCGACATAAACGAAGCGGGGGTGGCGGGCGCGCAGCCACAGGAAGTTCGGGCTGTCGTAGGACGCGTCCTGGTCGAAGGCGATCAGGAAGGCGTCCAGCGCGCCCAACGTCTCGACCAGGAACGCCGCTTCCAGCATCCGGTCGAGGCGGCCGGCGTCGAGCAGGGAGGTCTGCTCGGCGTGAACGTTGTTTAAATGGAGCAGAAGCGCCCGCATCTCCGGATCGGGCAGGGGCGGCGCATTGACCATCACC
The DNA here is from genome assembly GCA_964249735.1 of uncultured Acetobacteraceae bacterium. Taxonomy (GTDB): domain Bacteria; phylum Pseudomonadota; class Alphaproteobacteria; order Acetobacterales; family Acetobacteraceae; genus Lichenicola. The sequence continues at coordinate 19,372 of CAXUDP010000054.1, forward strand.
GGGTTGTCCACGTTCAATCGGCTAGGCGAAGGAGTGGCAGGCATGACCCGTGCGGAGCTGACGGAGAAGATCGTCCGGATCAAGATCGAGCAGGGGCTGAACTGGGCCGAGCTGGCCGCCCTCGCCACCGGCCTGTCCAAGGAGTACGTCACCGCCGGCCTGCTGGGGCAGATGACGCTGCCGGCGCAGGCGGCGGAAGCGATCGGCGACCGGCTCGGGCTCGACCCGTACGAGATCCGGCTGCTCCAGGTGCCGCCATATCGCGGCTCGCTGCCGACCGCGGTGCCGACAGATCCGCTGGTCTACCGCTTCTACGAGCTGGTGTCGGTGTACGGGACCACGTTCAAGGCGCTGATCCACGAGGAGTTCGGCGACGGCATCATGAGCGCCATCGACTTCCGCATGGACCTGCGGCGCGAGCCCGACCCGGCCGGGGACCGCGTGTCCATCACCATGAGCGGCAAGTTCCTGCCGTACAAAGCCTACTGAGCGAGGTTCGCACCGCATGACCGACAACAAGCTCCCCCGCGCCCTGCTCGGCCTCATCCTGGCCGGCACGATGATTCCCGCCGCCCTGCCGACCCCCGCCCAGGCCCAGGCCGGCGCCAGCTACACGCTGCGCCGGGTGACGTTCGTGGGCAACGCGCAGGTGCCGAGCGCCGAGCTGCAGGCGGCACTGCCCTACGGGGTCGGGCAGACGGTCGACCACGCGGCGCTGCAGGCCAACATGGACGCGATCACCGGGGTGTACCGGAAGCACAACGTCGGCGCTAACGTGTCGCAACGCATGACCGCGACCGGCCACGCCGCCACCATCACCTACACCTTCGCCGAGCAGGCGCCGGTCGCCCCCACCGTGACCCATGTCGGCATCACCGCCGACACCGTCACGGTCACCGGCAACAGCCGGATCAAGACCGCCGACATCCTGGCCGCCTCCGGGATCAGGCCCGGCGGGCCGGTCACCACCCAGTCGATCCAGGCGGCGCAGGCGTCGATCGTGGCCCTCTACAAGAAGGCCAACATCGGCTCCACCATCAACACCGACTGGACCCAGGCGTCGCAGCCGCAGCACGTCAACCTGGTGTTCCGGATCGTGGAGAAGCCGGATAGCTGAGGCCCCCGGTCAGGGCGACAGCTCCCAACCGGTACTGACCCGCCGCACCCCGTAATATTGCGGCCGAAGCAGCACCTGCTCTTGCCCCTGCTCCGACGATGGGCCGCGCACCCGCTCCCAGATCGAGCAGGACGCGCTGTCCGGGGTGGGTCCGGGCGCCGTGACCACGGCGTCGCGCACCAGGCCCAGATGCGACAGGTCGGCCTGGTGGTCGGAGTCGTCCAGGGCGTTGAGCACGGCGACGCCGCCGCAGCTCTGCTCGGCGCAGCCGGCCAGCCCCAGCACCAGCGCGAACATGGACAGGAGCGCCGGCCGGCCCGGCCGCCTCGGGTCGGGCCTCATGCCGCGCGCCGGCGCAGGCGCCGCGCGAGCCGGCCCGGCGTCGAACCGCCCGTCGGGAGCGGCTCTGCCAGCAGGTCGAGATGGTCGGTGCCCCGTGCCTCGTGCGTGCGCATCACCGCGTCCGGCGTGGCCGGGCGTGTGCTGCCGTCCGCCTCCACGACGTGCAGGCCGTAGCCGAGCCCGACCAGCCAGTCGAGATAGGTCGGTCCCGTGATGCCGGAGATGCCGGGCATCAGCGACGGGCTGAACTCGGTCACGATCAGCGGGCGGTCGCGCCGGATGGTCGCGGTGCAGCCGCCCAGCGCCAGGTATTCCGCCCCTTCCACGTCCGCCTTGATCAGGGCGACCCGACGGTTCGGCGGCACCAGCGTGTCGGCCCGCACGCAGCCCACCGTTTCGGCGTCGAGCAGGGCGGCGGTTCCGTCCGGCACCGCCGAGGTGGTGCCGTTGGAATGCGACCGGTTCAGCACCAGCAGCCCCGGCGACAGCCCCGCCGCGACCTGCACGACCAGGACGTTGCCGTAGCCGTTGGCCCGCCGGCTGGCCTCGACCAGCCGGGCATTGGCGGGGTTGGGCTCGACCGCGATCACCGATCCGGACGGTCCGACCAGGCTCGCCGAGAGCATGGAGAAGTAGCCGATGTTGGCGCCCAGATCGAGCACGTGGTCGCCTGGCCGGAGGCGTGCGCGGAACACGGCGGACACATCCCGCTCGTAGTCGTCCTCGCGGACGTAGCGGCCGACCGCGGCATCGTCCGCCTGCGTGTAGATGCAGAACCCCGGCAGCCGCGCCAGCTCGACCTCGCCCAGCGCCGCGGAGCCGAGCAGGCCGCGCCTGGCGAACTCGAGCGAGTTCACGTAGCTCGCCACCACCCCCTCCAGCGGCTCGCCGACCCGCATCGCGTGGCCGCGCCATTCCTCGCGGTTCGGCAGCCGGCCCAGAACCAGCCGGAAGCAGCCGAGGATGTCGGCCGCGTCGGCACGCGGGGAGTAGGATCCGGTCCACGGCTCTGGGTCCGGGACTGCCCCCACATGGTCTTCCTCGAACTTGGTCTGCAGCACCGTCACGTTGACGCGTCGCTCCGGATGGCGCATCCCCGGCCGGACGTGGCGGGACCCGCGAACACCGCGCAATGTGGCAGCGCTCGCGTGCGAGAGCAAAGCCGACCCGGACAGGATGGCCGACGACGAGGGCGCAGCGCCCGACCCGGACCAGGGAGAACAGCGTGCCCGACAGGATATGGGTCGATGTGGAGGACCTGTTCCAGTACTCGCTGTTCAACGCCCGTCCGAGCGGCATACAGCGGATCGAGCTGGAACTGTGCCGCGCCCTGGCGCTGATGCCCGAGACACGCGACCGCGTCGGCTTCGTGCGCCACGCCACGACCCGGAACAGCTTCACCGCCATCCCGTTCGCCGATGTGGACGCGCTGCACGCGCGCCTGGCTGCGTCTGACGGCGACGCGACGGCGCCGCGGCAGGCGCCGGGTCCGGACGCTGCCGCCGGCCCGGGCCGTCCCGGGCTCGCGCGACGCATCGCCTACCGCATCCCGCTCGACATGCGCACGCCGCTGATCCGGCTGGTCAGGTCGCAGCGCGACACCCTGGACGCCGCCGGCAGCCTGGCGGGCGTGGCGCTGAAGCGGCTGCGCCCGGCGCGGACCGGGCCGGGGATCGTCCCGGCCGGCGGCGCCCCGTCGGGTGGCCTGACCGTCGCCGGCTTCGATGCCACCGCCGAGCCCGGCGACGTGCTGCTGGTGCTGGGCTCGAACTGGTTCCACCCGTTCTACGGCGAGCTGGTGGCGCGGGCGAGGGAGCACCACGGATTGCGCGTCGCCCTGCTGATCTACGACCTGATCCCGCTGCTGCGGCCGGAATGGTGCGACGCCAACCTGGTGCAGCGGTTCCGGCACTGGGCGCACGCGTTGCTGCCGCAGGCGGACATCCTGCTCACCATCAGCCAGTGGAGCGGGCAGGACGTGGTCCGCGTCGCCGCGCGCGAGCGACTGACGCTGCGGACCAGGCCCTCCACCATCCCGATCGGCACCGGGTTCAGCATGCCGTCAGGCCATCGCGGCCAGCCCGGGCGCGGCGGGGACGGCCCCGGCGACCGGCTGCCGGCGCCTGGCAGCTACGTGCTGATGGTGTCCACCATCGAGGCGCGCAAGAACCACGCGCTGCTGGTGCGTACCTGGCGCCGCCTGCTGGAGGCGCTGCCGGCGGAGCGGGTGCCGACCCTGGTGTTCGCCGGCAAGGTGGGCTGGCTGGTCGACGACCTGATGCAGCAGCTGCGCAACGCCGACTGGCTGGGGGCCAAGGTCCTGCTGGTCGAGAACCCGCAGGACAGCGAGCTGGAGCAGCTCTACCGCGGCTGCCTGTTCACCGTGTTCCCCTCCTTCTACGAGGGCTGGGGCCTGCCGGTGACGGAAAGCTTCTCCTTCGGGCGCCCCTGCATCATCTCCAACGCCACCGCCCTGCCGGAGGCAGGCGGCCGGCTTGCGCGCTATTTCGACCCGGAGAACGGCGCCGAGGCGTTCCGCGTGCTGCGCGAGGCGATCGAGGACCCGGCCGGGGTCGAGGCCTGGGGCGCCCGGGTGGCAGCCGAGTTCCGGCCGGTCGGCTGGGAGGAATCGGCACGCGCGATCCTGCGCGCGATCGACCACGCCCGGCCGGCCCTGCCGGCTGCGCGCGAGCCCCGGCCGGGCGGCGACCCGGCCGCCGCGTCCGGCCGCGCGGCGCACCTGGTCTGAGCCCGGCGGCTGCATCCGGCACGCGGGCCGGCACGTTGACGCAGGAGGCCGTGCCCCAAATCCCATGGCCCGGGACACCATGACGTTCATCTCGTACGCCCA
>CAXUDP010000055.1:0-23406 GCA_964249735.1 uncultured Acetobacteraceae bacterium
GGCCGCTTCGACTTCATCCTCGACTGCGTGTCGGCGCAGCACGACATCAACGCCTACCTGCAGCTGTTGAAGCGCGACGGCGCGCTGGTGCAGGTGGGCGCGCCGTCGGATCCGTTGCCGGTGGCGGTGTTCTCGCTCATCATGGGACGTCGCACCTTTGCCGGCTCGCTGATCGGCGGCATTCCCGAGACGCAGGAAATGCTCGACTTCTGCGCCGAGCATGGCATCGTTTCCGACATCGAGATCATCCCGATGGACCGGATCAACGAGGCCTACGACCGGGTGCTCGCCTCGGACGTCAAGTATCGTTTCGTGATCGACATGGCGAGCCTGCCCGAAGCGGCCTGAGCATCCCGTCCGGCGCTCGTTCCATCCGGGACGGGCGTCGGCCTGGCTCAGCAGCCGGTGCCGCTCAGGCAAACGTGTTCCGAGATCGTGTCGAACCAGCCTGCAAGGTTCGGCCGCTCCCCGCGCCAGTCGTCGTCGGCAAAACGCAGGTCGAGGTAGCTGAGCGCGCAGGCGATGGAGATGGTGCCGACGTCGATGTGCTGGCTCGGCTGCTCCCGCTCCAGCCAGTCGAGGGTGCGGTCGGCCGCTTCCCTGTGCCGTCGCACCAGCGCGTGCTCGGGACCGGCACCATTGACCAGCAGCTGCCGCCGTCCGACCGCCGCGTCCATCAGCCCGTCTCCCAGCGCCTCCAGCCGGCGGCACAGCCAGCGCTGTGCCCCCGACGACGGGATGATCGGGATCACCTCCGCGATGCCGTTCAGGTATTCGCAGATCACCGTACTGTCGAAGATCGCGAAGCCGTCGGCGGTGATCAGGGTCGGGACCCGGCCGAGCGGGTTGGCATCCACCAGGACCTTCGGCGCCTGCGTGACGTCGACGTTGATCACCTCGATCCGGTTCTCCAGTCCGAGTGCGAAGGCGCAGGCGCGTACCTTGCGACCGTAGGGACTGGCACTGGACGAGAGCAGCTTCATCGGAATGAGTCTTTCCTGGATCTGAATACGGCGAGGCTGGCGATGTCAGGCGCGAGCAGAAACGGGTTGGCGGCGCGCTCCTGGTCGAGACGGGTCGGCACCGTCGGAGTTCCCGCCGCACGCTGCGCCGCCACGTGTGCCGCGCGCACGTGGAGTGCCGCGTTGTCCGGCAACACGGTCAGCGCGAACCGGGCATTGCTTTCGGTGTATTCGTGGCCGCAGCACACCAGGGTGTCGTCCGGCAGCGCCGCCAGCTTGCGCAGGCTCCCGAACATCTCCTCCGCGGTGCCTTCCAGCAGCCGTCCGCAGCCGAGGCTGAACAGCGTGTCGCCGCAGAACAGCACCGGGCCCTCGCCGAAGAAGAACGAGATGTGGCCGCGCGTGTGCCCGGGCGTGTCGATCACGAGGCCGGACGTGGTGCCGAGGCTGACCCGGTCGCCTTCCTGCAGCGGGAGGTCGAGCGGCGGCAGCCGGTGCCGGTCCCGCGCCGCGCCGGCGATGGGTGCACCGAACCGTTGCGCCACCTCCAGCGCGCCGGCGACGTGGTCGTCGTGATGGTGCGTCAGCAGCACCAGGTCGAGCCGGCCTCCTTCCTGCTCCAGCAGGGCGATCACCGCCGCCGCGTTGGCCGGATCGACCACCGCGACCGCGCCGCCTGCGGTCTCGCGCAGCCTCCAGGCATAGTTGTCCGACAGGATCGGAATCGGACGAACGTCGAGCGCTGCGGGCGTCGGGGACGGGTCTGCTTGCATGGTCGGACCTCCTGGCGGCTGCGTGGTATATCCGGTCGATGCTCGACGACGTCCAGGCCGTGACCACCTTCTACCGGACCCCGCGTGGCCGGCTGGTCGCCTCGCTGCTGCGCCGCCGGCTGCAGGCGGCCTGGCCCGACCTGTCCCGGCAGGACCTGCTCGGGCTCGGCTATACGGCACCGTTCCTGTCGCTGTGGCGCGACCAGTTGCGGCACTGTGTTGACGCGGCACCCAGCCCCGGCCCGGTCTTTCCGGACGCGTCCTGCCTGGTGCAGGACGACGCGCTGCCGTTCGCTGACGGAACCTTTGATCGCGTGCTGATGGTGCACGCGATCGAGAACGCGGCGCACGTCACCCGCACCCTGCGCGCAGTCTGGCGTGCGCTGCGCGACGACGGGCGGCTGCTGATCGTGGTGGCCAACCGCACCGGGCTGTGGGCGCACAGCGAGAGCACGCCGTTCGCCGAGGGCGCGCCGTGCTCCACCGGACGGATCGAGCGCCTGCTCGCCCGCAGCCTGTTCCGGATCGAGCGGATCGAGGGTGCGCTATACGGGCCGCCCGCCAACCTCCGCCCGCTGCTCCGTGCCGGTCCGGCGATGGAAGCCGCCGGCCGGTTCGTCACCCCGCGCCTGGCCGGGGTGCTGGTGGTCGAGGCGGTCAAGGACCTATACGCCGCGGTCCCGGTCGAGTTGCGCCCGGCGGTGCGTCGTCGGACCGTGCTGCGGTTCCGGTCCGCGGCCGCTCAAGCGTTGGCCGTCACCCCGTGCTCGTCGAGCAGGTCGAGATAGGGGCCGAGCCGGATCGCGAAGCGCGTCGCCGGCACCAGCAGCTCGCCGATCAGGGCGGGCGCCGGCAGGTCCTCCTCGGCCTCGACCTCGAACCGGTGGTCGGCCAGCAGCCGCATCCGCCAGCCCGCCGGCAGCGCGTCGCCGAGCAGGCGCGCGAGCTGCAGCGCGTCCGGACGGCGCTCCGCCGCCAGCGCGCTGCTCGGTACGCGCCCGGCCTGCGCGGTGATGCGGATGCGGCAGCCGGACCCGGCATCGTGCACCTGCAGCGCCACCGTCCGGCCGCGCCAACGGAAGCAGAAGCCGCCTGCCCCGCCGTCTCGTAGCGAGATCCGTCCCAGCTCGTCCACGCTGAACGACCCGAGCGACCGCTCTCCGATCACGCCCATCAGAACCGTTCCTCCACACCGTTGCGCGGTCAGCTTGACCGCACAGGGTGAAGCCTTCATGAACCGCGACCGATGTCCTCCTTCACCCAATCGCTCAAGCTGGTGCTGGCGCCGCCGCATCCGGCAGGCCGGCCGTTCCTGGTCGGCGGCGCGGTCGTGGCGGTGGTCGGTCTCCTGCTGCCCTATGCCGCTTCCCGTGTGGTCGGCGTGCTGGCGCTGCTGTTCGTGGCGTTCTGCTTCTACTTCTTCCGCGATCCGGAACGAGTGGCACCCCTGCTTCCCGGTGCCGTGGTGGCGCCCGCGGATGGCAGGATCGTCTCGGTGATGGCGGTGATCCCGCCGCTGGAGCTGGGGCTGGGTTCGGAGCCGCGCTGGCGGGTGGCGATCTTCCTGTCGGTGCTGGACGTGCACGTGAACCGGATGCCGGCGGCGGCCGAGGTCACGCGCATCGCCTACCACAAGGGCCAGTTCGTCAACGCCTGCCTGGACAAGGCGAGCGACAAGAACGAGCGCAACGCCCTGGCCCTGCGCCTGGCGGACGGGCGCACCATGGCGGTGGTGCAGATCGCCGGGTACATCGCCCGCCGCATCCTGTGCCAGGCCAGGGAGGGCGCGTTCTTCGCGCTCGGCGAGCGGTTCGGCTTGATCCGCTTCGGCAGCCGCACCGACCTCTACCTTCCGCTCGGCGTCGAGCCGATCGTGCGCGTCGGCCAGTCGACGATCGGCGGCGAGACCGTGCTTGCCCGCCTTTGAGCGGGCGCCGGAGGCGCTACGTCGTCCCCGGCGGGTGCGCCGCCTGCGCCGGTTGCGCGACCGCACCAGGCCGCGCTTCCGCGGACAATCCTTCAACCGCCTGATACCCAACATACTGACCCTGATCGGGCTGTGCGCCGGCCTGATCGGCATCCGCGCCGCCATCAACGGCGGCTTCGGCGAGGCGGCGGTGGCGCTGGTGATCGCCGGCTTCATCGACGGCCTCGACGGCCGGATCGCCCGCCTGCTCCGCGCCACCAGCCGGTTCGGCGCCGAGTTCGACAGCCTGTCCGACTTCCTGTGCTTCGGTGTGGCGCCGGCATTCATCCTGTACCTGTGGGCGATGCGCGACGGCGGCCGCTACGGCTTCGTGCCCTGCATCCTGTACGCGGTGTGCATCGCGCTCCGATTGGCACGCTTCAACGCCGGCTCCAACGACGACGCACCCAAGGCGATGCCGCTGCACGCCTATGCCTACAACTTCTTCACCGGCGTGCCGGCGCCGGCCGCGGCCGGGCTCACCCTGTTCCCGCTGTTCGTCGGGCTGGAAGCGCACAAGCTCGCCCTGCCCTGGCTGCTGACGCTGTCGCGGCAGCCGCTGCTGGTGGCGCCGATCCTGATCGGGGTGGCGCTGCTCAGCGTGTCGACCCTGCCGCTGTGGAGCTTCAAGAACTTCAAGGTGCCGGCGCAGCTGGTGCTGCCGCTGATGCTGGGGGTCGGGCTCTATGTCACCGTGCTGGTCGCCGACCCGTGGACCGCGCTGGCGGCGGCAGGGCTGATCTATGCAGTGATGATCCCGTTCAGCCTGCGGAGCTATCGCCGCCTGCGCACGGACGCGGAAGCGCTGCAGGAGGAAGTGCCGGAGGAGCCGGAGGGGGCGGCGGGCTGAGCTGCTTGGTGCTGCGCAGCGCGTCCAGAAGCAGGCAGAGGCCGGCAAACACCGCGTCCGGCGAGGGCGGGCAACCGGGGATGACCAGCGACACCGGCAGGCGGTCGCCGATGCCGCCCGACACGGCGTAGCCGTCCCGGAACGGGCCGCCGTCCAGCGCGCAGGCGCCGACCGCGACCAGCCATTTCGGCTCGGCCATGGCGTTCCAGGCCGCCTCGACCGCGCCGAGGAGGTTGCGGCCAACGGTGCCGCTCACCAGCAGCAGGTCGGCGTGCCGCGGCGCTTCCACCAGGAGCAGCCCGGCCGCATCGAGGCGCCCGTCCGCCAGCAGCGCCTCGATCTCCAGCCCGCAGCCGCCGCAGCCGCCGCCCTGCAGGTGCAGCATCGACAACGGCGGGTGGCGTCCCGGCGGGAGCCCGGTCCCGCTCACTGGTCGGCTCCGGCCGAGGACAGCCCGAGCGACGCGCACAGCAGCGGCAGCTCCTCGACGGCGAGTCCCTGCGCCAGCTCCTCCAGCATCGACCAGGAGGACCATACCGGATCGTGGACGTGCAGCGCCGACACCAGCCCCGTCTCCAGCCGCACCCAGTGCCAGACCGTCCCGTGCGCCGACCCGGCCATTCCGAGCCCCTCCCGAGTTCCGATTGCCAACCCTGCTGGGTGAGGCGGCACCGCCTCCGTCGCCTGCGCCAGGCTCCGCCGGGCGAAGTCGATCGCTTCCCGGCACCGGTCCAGCCGGTCGCGACAGCGGGTCCAGGCGTTGCCGGAGGACGAGCCGCTGAGGCGACGGGCGGCTGCGGGGTCGTCAAGCAGCGCGCGTCGCAACGCCGGCAGCCCGGCCTCGACATGGTCCAGCGTCGCCAGCAACGCGCTCAGCCCGACCGGATCCAGGGAACCGGCCAGGCCACCCGGCACCACCGCGTCCAGCATCAGCCGATGCCCGAACACCCCGGCGCACGTGGCCAGCACCGCCTCGCGCAGCGCCGCGGCCAGGCTGGCGGCGCGCTCCAGACCGGCACGGCGGGCGACGCGGCCGAGATGATGCAGGTGCACGGCAAGCCGTTCCAACGCCGTCATGGCGGTCCGCAGCGCCTCCATTTCCGCCGGCACCGCCAGCGCCGAGGCGTTCTCCACCGCCCGGGCGAACGCGCACTGGTGGGCGACGGCGGCCCGCGCGTCGATCCGTGCTACCAGGCGTGCCGCCGCCTGCGGGTCGCGGCCGCGCGACAGGCCGACCACGCCGCGATGACCGTGACCCAGCAGCGGTTCGACCCGTCGGATGCGCTCGCCGTCCACGGTCAGGCGCAACTGCGCGGGACCCTCCACAAGCCCCTGCACCGGGCCGATCCCAAGCTGGAACGCCCCGGCCGCCTCGTCGTCGGCATCGAAGCGGAACGAGGGCGGCTCCGGCGGCCAGGCGGCCGGTCCCGGACGGGCGGACAGCGGGGCGGTCATGCCCCAGTGGCCATGGTCGAGCCAGGGGCGAAGATCGCGCGCGTCCATGGCCTCCAGTCCCCACAGGTCGCGCACGATCCGCTCGTGCACCGTTATCGCCGGGCGCGCCGGCGACAGGGCGAGGTAGCGGCGCGACTCGACCGCCACCGAGGCCAGCAGCGGGGCGTCCGGCTGCTCCAGGAACAGGGCATGCACCGCCGTGCCGTCCGACCACAGCGTCGCCAGCGGCAGCGGGTCGGCATGCAGCCGCTCGGCGAGCTCGGCCCAGGCGGACGCGGTCAGCTCGTGACGCAGCCCGCCTGCCGCCGGTGCTGCAGCACCGGCCCGGATCAGTGCGGCGGCGGTGTCGCGCGGGCGTATGGTCACGGCGCCGCCCCGCTGCCAGAGGCCGCGTCGCCAAGGTCCAGCAGCCAGCCAGACAGCGCGTCCGGCATCGCCAAGCCGAGCCATCCCAGCAGCGCCAGAACCAGGACACCGGACACGGTGGCCAGGCGTCCCTCCGGCCCGACTGGCCGGCTGACGCGGCGCAGGGCAGACAACAGCAGCAGGGCGGTGCAGGCGAACGCCGCCAGCATCAGCACCGCCGGCAGCGGCGCCGCGGCGAACACGGCGGGGAGCAGCACGAAGCCGGCCAGGAACGGCCCGAACGGCGGCATCCCGGCGAGCGCCAGCACCGCCAGGCGACGCACCGGCGCGCCCGGCGATCCGTCCCCCGGCAGCAGCGCCACCGGAAGCGACAACGCCAGGAACAGCAGGATCATCAGCGCCGCGGCAGCGCCGCTGCTGCCGCCGACGCCCAGGCCGACCACCGCCGCGCCGAGCTGGACCGCCGCAGCCAGCGACAGCCGCCGGTCCAGTTCCTGCCGCGCCGGCATGAGGCAGACTGCCAGCAGCAGGCCGAGCATCCCGATCCCGATCAGCACGCTGCCGTCCGGAGCCGCCAGCAGGCGCAGGCGCAGCAGCACGTCCACGACCGGAACGGCCACCGGCACCGGCAGCAGGGCGCGGGCAATCCGGTCCCGCATCGCCGCGCGCACCAGGCCGGCCTCCGCATCCGGCCCGACGGTGCAGATCCAAGCCAATAGCAGCAGCGGCAGCACCAGAAGCGCCAGCAGCGGACGGAGCGCAGCCGGCATCACCGTGCCTGCCGTGGTCCAGGCGGGCGGATGGCTGAGGCCAGCGCCGAGCACCGCCGTCCCGAGCCAGGCAGTCAGCAGGATGGACGCGAGCAGCACCGCGTGCCGCCGGTAATGCTCGTGCAGCAGCGCCGCCCCTGCCAGGAGCAGCGCGAACCCGGGCAGCATCAGGAACAGCGGAGCGGCGCGGCAGGCCAGAATGGCACCGCCGGTCACCAGCTGCGCCGCGACCTGCCAGCGCCGCCAGCCGGGCTCGCCCGACATGCGCCGCGCGGACGCGGTGCGGACCGAGACCAGCAGCCACGGCACGCTCACCAGCAGCGCCAGCGACCGGGCCAAGCGGTCGTCGAGCCAGATCGTCATGGATGCCGGACCCGCCGCCCCGGCCGGCCAGGCAAGGTCCGAGGCGGCCAGCAGCAGCGTCGAGCCGGCGGCGACGATTGCGCCGGTCGCCACCAGCCGATCGCCGACGCGCCCTGGCACGAGTGCCAGCAGCGGGCCGGCGAGCAGCGGCCAGGCCACTGCGGCCGGAACCAGCCCGGTCACGACCCGGCCGGCGCGGTTGCCCGGATCCGGACCAGGACGCACAGGCAGGCGGCCTGGAACAGCAGGATCGTCGCCAGGGCAAGATCGCCGGTTCCCGGCAGCAGGCACGCCGCCAGGACCAGGGCGTCGCCGGCGAGCAGCAGGGAGCCGGTCCCGCCGACCGCGTAGGTCCTGCCGACCGTGGAGCGGGCACCGGCCGCGCCGAGCAGACCCGTCAGGGCGGCAGCGACGCACACCGTCAGCAGCCCGTGCGGCATGCCGATCCCGGGCACGATCCAGACTGCCAGCGCCACCAGCGCCAGCCCGGCCAGCAGCCAACCGGCTTCCCCAGGCCGGTGCTGCCACGCGGTCCCGGCACCACCGCGACGGAGCAGGACGACCTGCACGGCGAGCTGCAGCAGCGACGCTGCCAGCCCGACCAGGCAGCGCCCCTCGCTTCCTCCGCCGCCGTGGTCGGCGGCCGCGGCAAGAAGGCAACCCGACAACAGCAGCGCATGCAGTGCCAGCCGGCGCGGCCAGTCGCGGTCGGACGCCGGGCGCACGAACAGCAGCGACAGGACCAGCAGGCCGTCCGGCAGCAGGAGGCTCATCCCGTGCCACTCCCGACGGCGAGCAGCAGCGGCGCCAGCAGGCCGGACAGCACCGACAGTCCTGCCAGCCGCCGCCGCGCCGCCGCGGTGGCAACCAGGCCACGCATTCCGCCCAGCACGATGCCGCCGGCGACCAGCCGCAGCACCCAGAACAGCAGGCCGAGCAGCCAGTGCAGCGGACCGGACTGCGCCACCGCCACCGTGCCCGGCAGCAGCAGCGCGGTGAGCAGGTCGATCCAAACCACCGCCTGCACCGCCGACTGCAGCCGGAACAGCAGGAGGTCCGGCCCGGACAACGGTTCGGACAGTCCCGCCCCGCCACCCCCTGCGGACAGCGCCGCCAGACCCAGGCAGATGGCCGGCATCAGTCCCGCGCCGGGGCGGAGGTCCGACAACAGGAGCTGCAGCTCGGTGCCGCCGGCGGCCGAGGACAGCGCCAGGATCCCCAGCGCGCAGCCGGGAACGGCGAGCAGCAGCCCGGCCGCGGCGGACATGGCAGCCAAGCCGGGCGCCGCGATGCCAGCGTCCAGCGCGCCCAGCAGCACCATGACCCGGCCGGCGGCGAGCAGCAGCAGGATCGTCACGAGGTCGGCCCAGGGCGCGGTCGGAAGCCCGGACGCGAACGACGGCACCAGCGCTGCCGCCGACAACGCGGCCGACAGCGACAGCAGCGGCGCCAGCGCCGACACCTGTGACCCGCCACCGGTTCGGACCGGCTGCCTGCGCATCAGGGCGCCCAGGCTGCGCCAGGACAGCGCCATCTCCGACACCATGCCCGGTCCGGACCGGCGGCGCCTGCACACCAGGCCCGCCACGCCGTCCGACAACGGCGGCAGCAGCGGTGCCACCGCGACCGTCAACACCAGATGCAGCACCAGGGCGGCGGTTCCCAGCAGCAGGACCGGCAGCAGGCTCATGATCCGGGATGCCGGACCGACCACGCCAGCACCGCCGCAAGCAGTGCCAGCGCCAGCACGCCGCCGCGACGATGTAGCAGGCCGGACAGCATCGCGGCGGCGCGTCGCGACGACGCGACGGCGCGCCACAGACGTCGACGCACCATGCGCTTCGCTCCGCCGCCCCGTGCCTGCCACGCCGTGCCCCCGAGTGCCGACAGCAGCACACGCGACAGCGTCGCCGGCCCGACCTGCGTCGCCGGGTCGCCGAACGGCAGCCAGGGCGGCGCCGGCGCCGCACCGCCCTCCCAGGACGCCGCATGCCGCACCGGACGCTCCTGGAGGAGGCGGCGGACCCGTCCTGGAAGCCACACCGCCAGCAGCCCGAGCAGCAGCAGCGGAAGCGGCGACAGGCTCGCGGTACCCCCAGGGGACACCAGCCGGAGCACGGGAAGGTCGCCGGCGGCGTCGGAAGCCAGCGCCAGCCGCAGCGGGGCCAGGATGCGCAACCAGGCCCCCGGCAGCAGCCCGAGCAGCAGCGGCAGCGCCAGCAGCGCGCACAGCGTCCGCACCAGCACCGGCGGGATGTCGAGCGCCGCGGCGCCGCGCGGGGTGCGGGGCCGCCCCAGCACCGCGACGGCGGCCAGGCGCAGCCAGCCGACCAGGCACAAGGCGGCCGATACCGCCACGGCCAGCACGGCGAGGGACATCGACGGCCCGAAGGAGCCGCTCAGCCGGACCATCGCCAGAGCATCCTGGAGCAGCAGCCACAGGCCCCCGAAGGCACCGGCCGGGATCAGGCACCCGAGCGCCGCCGCGCAGCCGCCGGCCAGCAGCGACGCGCGCGGCATCGACTGCGCCAGCCCGCCCAGCCGTCCGAGCGCGCCGGCCCCCGCCTCCGCCTCCATCGCCTGCGCCAGCACCAGCGCGCCGAGCCCGCCCAGGACCTGCATCGGCAGCAGCAGCAACAGGGCATCCAGCGCCGTGCCGGCAAGCACCGGCAGGTCATCGGCACGCGCCACCAGGCAGAGCCCGACCGCCGCCGCCATCAGCCCGGTCGGCACCGACGCCAGCATCCCGACCGCAGGGCGTAGCCGAGCGCACCCCATCGCGTCGATCCCCGCCCGCAGCGCCCCGGCCAAGCCGACGACGACCAGCACCGCGCCCGGACCGGCCGGCAGCGCCGGTCCCGGCAGGTCGAGCAGGAGACGGAGAAGCAGGAACACCCCGAGCAGGGTCGCCAGCACCGGGGCCCAGGGCGGCGCCACCATGTGCAGCCGCCGATGCCAGTTTTGGCAGGGCCAGATTCCGAGCAGGGGCAAGGCAGCGGCGACCGCCAGCAGCGGGAGCAGCATCGAGCCCGCGAACACGGCCTGGTCGCCACGCAGCCTGGCAAAGCCCGCGTCGGCCAGCCGGAAGGCGGGAGCGGCGGTGCCGAGCAGCCGGGTGCAGGCGCCGAGCAGGGCCGCGCCGGCGAGCACGGGCACGCGTGCGGTACCGAGGCCGCCGGCGCCGCGGGCGAGGATCGCGACCGTCAGGATGCCGCCGAGGGCCAGCAGGAACGCATCCCCCGACAGCATCGTGAGCACCAGGCCGGACAGGCACAGCCGCAATCGGCCGCGGTCGCGCGGCGGCTGCGGCACTGCCGCCTCGACGAAGCCCGCCGACACGAAGCCGAGCAGCAGGAACAATGCGGACAGCTGGTCCAGCTGGATGCCGCCGCCGCCAGCGAACCCGACCGGAACCGGCAGCGCGGCGCTTTGTCCATCCAGGACGGCCAGCAGCGACAGCGCCGCACCGAGCATCGGCAACAGCGCCGCCGACAGCCTGGAGGCAAGCGCGCCTGGCCTGCGAAGTGATGCAATCGTTCCCGAAACGGCCAGGACGGCCAGCACCAGGGCCAGGGCGATCAGGATCAGAAGGCTCAGGCTGGCCTCCTGCGGCAGGCTGGTGTCGGTTCGACCGCCCGGAGGCTACCGCCGTCCCGGCACCCCGGCCAGTCCCGTTCCGCGCCGGAAGCCGGACCCTCGGCCGGCACCCGTCACAGCATGGCGAGCGGCACCTTGGCGGTTGGCGGCGGGAACCCCCGGTCCAGCTCCGCCAGGTCGTCCGGACCTAGCACCAGCGACGCGGCGGCGGCGTTCTCGCACAGGTGCCGGAGATCCCCCGCCTTGGGGATGCTGATGACGTTGGGCAACCGCAGGGTCCAGGCCAGCGCGACCTGGGCCGGCGTGACGCCCCGGCGCGTCGCGACGCTGCCCAGCACCGGATGCCGCAGCAGCCGGCCACCCTGCCCGACCGGCGAATACGCCATCAGCGGGATGCCCTGGCGCACCGAATAGTTCAGGAGGTCATGCTCGATGCCGCGGTATTCGAGGTTGTAGAGCACCTGGTTGGTGGCGCAGCCGCGCGGCCTGGCGATGCCACCGAACTTCGCCAGGTCGTCGACGTCGAAGTTCGACACCCCCCATTCCCGGATCAGCCCCTGGCCACGCAGCGTCTCGAACGCGTCGATCGTTTCGGCGAGCGGTGTGCCGCCGCGCCAATGCAGCAGGTAGATGTCGATCCGGTCGACGCCGAGCCGGGCCAGGCTCTGCCGGCAGGCCTTGGCGATCCCGGTCCGGGTGGCGTGGCTGGGCAGAACTTTGGTCACCAGCGTCACGCGGTCGCGCTGGCCGGCGATCGCCTCACCCACCAGCGTCTCGGCAGCGCCGTCGCCATACATCTCGGCGGTGTCGATCAGGGTCATGCCGAGCTCGATGCCGGCGCGCAGGCTGTCCAGCTCGGCACGTCGACGGGACCGGTCCTCGCCCATGCGCCAGGTGCCCTGCCCCAGCCCAGGAACGTGGCTTCCGTCCGGCAGCCTGACGTGACGCCCGACCGTGGCCGGCTCGGTCATTTCCCGGCGTTCTCGACGGTGCTGCGGTCGGAGTTCGGGCTGGCGGTGGCATCTTCGGTGTTCGCGTCGGGAATGCCGTTGGTCATGCCCGGGCCGTTCAGGTGTGGATCGGCGGCAGGCGCGGGATCAGCAGGCTTGTCCTTGTCGCCTGCCGTATTTGGCGTGTCGGCCATGGTCTCGCCCCTTGTTCCGGTTCAGCGAGTCAACGCGCGGGACACGTCCGGTTGCCAGGAGGTCCGCATCGCCTCGTGCCCTGCAACGACCGTGCGGCAGGCCAGGCAGGCCTCACCCGGCGCGGATCCAGCCCTTCGCCTCCTGCCTCCAGTAGACGGGCGCGTGACCGCGGCTCTTCGCTTCCGACCACCGGATGCGCGCATCAGCGACCGCGGCGGCATCGTTGCCATCGAACAGGTCGAACACGCGCGCGAACCGTTCGGCGTCCTGCGCCCGCACTCCGTCCAACAGGAACAGGAAGGTGGCTCCGTTCGGCACCTCCGCGTCGGCGGTGATCCAGACCGGCTGCAGCGCCGCCTCGCCCATCCGCCTCGTGCCGTGCGGCAGCCAGACCGGCTCCGGCATCCGCCATAGCGCCGCGTCGACCGCCTCGACCCTCGCCTCGTCCCGGCAGCGCACCACCGCGCGGTGCCCACCCTGCAGCGTGCGCTCCAGTAGCGGCGCCAGCGCCTCCTCGGCACCGGACCGGGTGAGGTGGTAGAAACCGATCGCGCTCATGCCGCCGGGCCGGGCCGGTCAGCGCGCCGCCGCCGGGCACAATCCGACCGCCGGCAAGAACTCCGGCGTACGGCCCGGTGTTGACCCCCGACAATCGCGCGGCCGGCCCGGACCGGACGCGCTGCCTCAGGAGCCACCGACACGTGTCCAGTTTCCTTCGACATCCCACCCTCCCGTCCTGCCTGGTCCTGGCCGTCCTGTCGGCCGGGACGGCGTCGGCGCAGCCGGGCGGACAGGCGGCGCCGGACTCCGAGGTCACGTCCGGCCAGGCCGTGACCGGCCACACCAGCACGCACAAGGACCAGGCGGTCAACACCAGCCCGGAACAGCCCGCGCCGGCGGTACGGCAGAAGGTGTTGCCCTACCAGCACCTTCGCACGTTCCGCAACCAGGCCCGGGAACAGGTGGCGCCGGCGCCGGATGCCCCGGTGAAGCCCGGGACCAACGTCCAGCCCGGGCAGGACACGCCCAGGCCGCAGCGCAGCTAGCCGGTCCGCAGCGCCGCGTGCAGGCGCTCCCAGGCAGCCTCGTCCGGCGGCAGCCCGAAGCGGAGCCGGGCCGGCTGCGCAGGGAAGTGCCGTACCAGCAGCCCATGTCGTCCCAGATGCCGGAACAGTGCGGCAGCGTCCGGCCTCGTCGCCAGCCGGAACAACCGCGTCCCGCCTCCAAGGGTCAGGCCCACATCCGCCAGCAGGCGGTCCAGTCGGTCGGCTTGCGCCTGCAGGGCCAGGCCGGACCGGTCGCGCCATGCCCGGTCCACCAGGGCATGCCGTCCCGCGATGATCGCGACGCCGCCCACCGCCCATGGCCCGAGCAGGGTCCGCATCCGTGCCGCCAATGGCGGGTCGGCGAGCAGGAAGCCGAGCCTGATCCCGGCCAGCCCATAGGTCTTGCCGAACGAGCGCAGCACCACGAGACCGGGCGACGGGAGCAGCGACGCCGCCTCCGGCACGTCCGGTTCGAGATCGGCGAACGCTTCGTCCACCACCAGGACGGCGCCCTCCGCCGCGCACCGCGCCGCCAGCCTAGCCACAGGCTGCCGACCCAGGCGCCGCCCGTCCGGGTTGTTGGGGTTGCACAGCACGAGAACCGTGCCGGCTCGGACCTGCGCGGCCAGGGCATCCACGTCCTCCACCTCCACGACCTGCGCACCCGACGCCGCCCAGGACAGGGCATGCTCGCCATAGGTCGGTCCCAGCACCACCGCCTTCCGGCAACCCAGCACGGAAGGCAGCAGGGAGATCAGGATCTGCGAGCCGGGCGCCGCCACGACCTGCTCCGCCGACGCGGCGCCATAGGCGGCCGCCGCCAGCCGGCACAGCTCCGCCTCCTCCTCCGGCTCCGGCAGCCGGGTGAACGCCGCCGACGGCAGCGCCGGCATCCGGTACGGGTGCGGGTTGATGCCGGTGGACAGATCGATGAACGGCTCGGGCGCGTCCGGGAACAGCGCCCGCGCCGCCTGCAGCCCGCCACCGTGCAGGGCCGGCGGGACTGATCCGGCGCCGTCGCCCGTGCTACAGGCCGGGAACGAGTTCTGGGAATGCTTTGCCATCGCCGACACTCTCATCGTTGCCGCCGGCGCCCTGGCGACGGACGCGCTGTTCGGCTACCCGGACCGGCTGTTCCGCCTCGCGGGCCACCCCGTGAGCTGGATCGGCGCCGGTATCGCGCGGCTGGACCGGCTGCTCAACCGCGACACCATGCCCGAACCGCGGCGGCGGATCTGCGGAATGCTGGCGCTGCTGCTTCTGGCCGGCGTGCCGACGCTGGTCGCCGCCGGCCTGCAGCGCGCCGCCACCCTGCTGCCACGCCCGGCGGCACTCGGCCTGCTGGCGCTGGCAGCCGGCACCCTGGTGGCGCAGCGCTCGCTCTGGCAGCACGTCCGCGCGGTGCTGCACGGGCTGGAGCGGCAGGGCCTCACCGGCGGCCGCCTGGCGGTGTCCCGCATCGTCGGCCGTGACCCGGACACGCTGGACGCCGTCGGGGTGGCGCGGGCGGCGATCGAGAGCCTGGCCGAGAACTTCTCCGACGGGGTGGTGGCGCCGCTGCTGTGGTGCGCGGCGTTCGGACTGCCGGGGATCGTGTTCTACAAGGCGGTCAACACCGCGGACAGCATGATCGGCCACCTGTCCCCGCGTCACCGGGCGTTCGGCTGGGCCTCCGCACGGCTCGACGACCTGGTGAACCTTCCCGCCTCCCGGCTGGCGGCGCTGTGGCTGGTGTGCGCGGCCCTCGTGTCGCGCGATGCCGACGCACGGGCCGCCGCCGCCGCCGTCCGGCGCGACGCCGGCCGGCACCGGTCGCCGAACGCCGGCTGGCCGGAAGCGGCGATGGCGGGCGCGCTCGGCCTCCGCCTGGCCGGGCCGCGCGTTTATGCCGGACATCGCGTTGCCGATCCCTGGCTCGGCGACGGCCGCGTCGACGCCGGACCAGCCGAGCTGCGCCGCGCGCTCGCCCTCTATTTCCGCGCCTGCCTGATCGAGGCGGCGGCGCTGTCGCTGCTGGCGGCCATGGCGCTGAGGGGGTCGCCGGCATGACCGAGGGCCCGGTGTTCGACCAGGCGTTCCGCGACCGGCTGACGACGCTGTTCCGCTGGCGACGCGACGTGCGCCGCTTCCGCAGCGACCCGGTCCCGGACGACGCGCTGGACCGGCTGCTCCGCACCGCCTGCCTGGCGCCGTCGGTGGGTTTGAGCGAGCCCTGGCGCTTCGTCCGGGTCGACGCGCCGGCCCGCCGGGCCGCGATCCGGGCCGAGTTCGCCCGCTGCAACGCCGCCGCGCTGGCGGCACTTCCGGAGGCGGACGGTGCGCGCTACGCCACGCTGAAGCTGGCCGGGCTCGACCAGGCGCCGTGCCACCTGGCGCTGTTCGCCGATCCGGACCCGTCCCAGGGCGGCGGGCTGGGCCGGCAGACCATGGCCGAGACCACCGCCTACTCGGCGGTGATGGCGCTGCACACGCTGTGGCTGGCGGCGCGGGCGGAGGGGATCGGGCTCGGCTGGGTGTCGATCCTCCAGCCCGAGGCAGTGGCGCGCATCCTGGAGGTCCCGTCCTCCTGGCGCTTCGTCGCCTATTGCTGCATCGGCTGGCCCGAGCAGGCGGACGACGTGCCGGAGCTGGAGCGCGCCGGCTGGGAACGGCGACGCGCGGACCCGCTGGCGCTGCTGCGACGTTGACGGACAGGCAACCTCGAGGGAGCAGGACCATGACATTTGCCACCGCAACCGGCGTGCACGCCCTCGGCGACCATCCGCTCCAGTCCGGCGCGGTGCTGCGCGACGCCCGCCTGGCCTGGAAGAGCTATGGCACGCTGTCGCCGGCCCGGGACAACGTGATCGTCTACCCCACCAGCTACACCGCCACCCACGACGACCAGGAGTGGCTGATCCGGCCGGACGGCATCCTGGACCCGACACGCTGGTTCATCGTCGCCCCCGACATGTTCGGCAACGGTCTGTCCTCCAGCCCGTCCAACCACGACGACTACCCCGCGCTGCTGACCGCCGCCGACAACGTGCACGCGCAGCGGGCGCTGCTGCGCGACCTGTTCGGCATCGACCGCATCGCCTGCGCGTACGGCTTCTCCATGGGCGCGCAGCAGGCCTACCATTGGGCGGCGCTGTATCCGCAGGCCGTCGAGCGGGCGGTGGTGGTGTGCGGCAGCGCCCGGACTGCGGTGCACAACCAGGTGTTCCTGCGCGGCCTGCTGGCAATCCTGGAGGCAGCACCCGAGCATCGCGGCAACGGCCGGTTCGACGCCGAACCGGTGGCAGCGCTCCGCGCCTTCGCCCGCGTCTATGCCGGCTGGGCGAAAAGCCAGGACTGGTACCGTGACGGTCTGCACCTCGCCAACGCGACCGGCCTCGACGACTACCTCGACCGCGAATGGACACCCGGCTTCACCCGCTGCCGCGCCGCCGACCTTTATGCCCAGGCCTGCTGCTGGGAAGCTTCCGACATCAGCGCCAACGCGCTCTACGGCACCGACCTGTCCCAGGCGCTTGCGGCGATCGAGGCGCGCGTCCTGCTGCTGCCCGGCAGCACCGACCTTTACTTCCGGGTCGCCGACAACGAGGCCGAGCTTCCGCTGCTGCGCTACGCAGAGCTGCACCCGATCCCGTCGATCTCCGGCCACGGCGCCGGTAGCCCGAAGGAGAACCCGGCGGACGAGGCGTTCCTGCGCGACGCGGTGCGTCGCTGGCTGGCGATGCCGCCAGTTTCGTGAACAGCGTTCACACCAGCGCGCCGCGATCCATGGCGTCGAGGAACGACGCCGCCTGGGCCCGGATCGCCGCGCGCTTCGCCGGCTCCATCCGCTCCAGAGCGCGCAACGGCATCGCCATGCGGTTGTTGCCGTCGAACAGGGATGCGTGGCGGTCCATGAAGTCCCAGTACAGCGCGTTGAACGGGCAGGCCCCCTCGCCCACCGCTTGCCGCGGGTCGTAGACGCAGCCGCGGCAGTAGTCGCTCATCCGGTTGATATAGGCGCCAGACGCGGCATACGGCTTGGAGCCCATCAGGCCGCCATCGGCGAACAGCGCCATGCCGCGCACGTTGGGCATCTCGACCCACTCGTAGGCGTCGGCGTAGACCACGAGGTACCACTCGTCGACCTCCGCCGGGTCGAGGCCGGCCAGAAGAGCGAAGTTGCCCGTGACCATCAGGCGCTGGATGTGGTGGGCATAAGCGTTGCGGCGGGTGTCGGCCACCACGTGGGACAGGCAGTTCATGCGCGTCGCCCCCGTCCAGTAGAATGGCGGCAGCTTGCGGGTCGCACCGAGCGCGTTGCGGTGTCGGTAGCCCGGCATGTGCAGCCAGTACATGCCGCGCACGAACTCGCGCCAGCCGAGCACCTGGCGGATGAAGCCTTCCACCGCGTTCAGCGGCGCCAGCCCCTCGCGCCACGCCCGCTCGGCGGCGCGGCACACCGCGAGCGGGTCGAGCAGGCCGAGGTTGAGCGAGGTCGACACCAGCGCGTGGAACAGCACCGGGTCGCCCGAGCGCATGAAGTCCTGCCAGTCGCCGAAGGCTTCCAGCCGCTCGACCAGGAAGTGGTCCAGTGCCAGCGCCGCCTGTTCCGCGGTGACCGGCAGGGCGAAGTCCGCGGCATCGCCGAAATGGTCGCCGAACCGGTCCGACACCAGCGCGATCACCGCCTCGGTGATGGCGTCCGGCGGGAAGCGCGGCGCCGGCGGCGGCCTGACCCCGGCCGGCATGCGCTTGCGGTTCTCCTTGTCGTAGTTCCAGCGTCCGCCGACCGGCGCGTCGTCCTCCATCAGCACGGCGTAGCGGCGGCGCATCGCGCGGTAGAAGAACTCCATGCGCGGCACCGAGCGACCCTCCGCCCAGTGCCGGAACTGGCGCAGCCCGCACAGGAACCGGTCGTCGTCGACGATCTCGACCGGGATGCCGGCCCGTTCCTGCCAGCCGGACATCTCGTCGAGCAGGCGCCACTCGCCGGGGGCCGTGACCAGCACGCGATCCGGACGGTAAGCGGCGACCGCGCGCAGCATCTCGCCGCGCAGGCTGTGGGTGTTCTCGGGGTCGTCGAGGGTGGTGTAGGCGACGCGTATCCCGCGCTGGCGTAGTCTGGCTGCGAAGTGGCGCATGCCTGACAGCACCAGCACGATCTTCTTCTGGTGGTGGCGGACATAGGTGCACTCGTCCCGCACCTCGGCCATCAGCACCACGTCGCGGATCGGGTCGATCCCGTCCAGGGCGGGCACCCGGTCGGACAGCTGGTCGCCCAGCACCAGGCGCAGCGTGCCCCCGTCTCCTCCAGGGCTCATCCGTGACGACGCCGCAGCAGCAGGCGCACCGAACCGACGTTGCGCGCGTGCGGATGCACCGCCGCCAGCACCAGCGGCCTGAGGTCGCCGCGGTCCAGCCAGTGCGGCAGCTCGCGGCGCAGGATGCCGCCCTCGGGCCCCGACCCGGCGCCGGTGATGATCTCGACGCAGCGCAGCCGCTCGGCCTGCGCCCGGAGCAGAAAGGCGTGCAGCATGCGGAACGCCGGCTGCGCCGCCTGGCCGTGCAGGTCGAGCCGGCGCTGCGGCCTGAGGGAGCCGCTGGACAGGGCGCGCCAGCTGGTGTCGTCGAGCCCGCCGAGGCGCACGCCGATCTGCACCGGCGGCCGGATCTGCCCCGGGCGCGCCGGGAGCGTCCTGGCGATCGTCGGACCCGTGGGTGCCGGCGCGGCCGGCCTGCCTCCCTCCGGCGCGGCGGCCTGGGCCGGCGGGTCCGGCTTCGGCGCCCGACCTTTCAGCGGCCGCACCTCGTGCATGACATCGAGCCACAGCCGTTGCTCGTCCTGGCCCAGCCGGCGCGCCACCATGCCGTTCTCCGCGCGGTCGCCTGCCTCCGGCAGTTCTTCCGATGCCCCATTGTTCCATGGCGCCGTGCCAGGGGCCAGGGCCGGCCTGGACCGTGCGGGTGCTGGCGCCGTATGAGCGTCGGCGTGAGGTCCCGCCCCCGCCTGCTGGTCGCCCTGCTGATCCTCCTCGTCCTGGGCGGGTGCTGGACGCGCAACGCGGTGCAGCCGCTCGGGGCCTTCGACCAGCCGTTCTATCTCGGCATCGCCTTCGACCTGCTGCATCACGGCCGCTACACCGACGGCTACGGCTTCGCCGGCGGCAACGCCGGCACGATCCGGCCGTCCGGCATGCGCTTCACCCCGCTCTATCCCGCCCTGCTGGCCGCGGCGGCGACGATGGATCCCCGTCTGCGCCGCGGCATGGACTGCCTGGTCGCGCACCAGGGCCAGGCGGCGTCCTGCCCGCGCGCGGCGCCGTCGATCCGTTGGCTGCAGTTCGGGATGCTGGCGGGAACCATGGGGATGCTGTGCTGGTGCGGATGGCGCTGCTCGGGACGGCCGCGCACCGGCCTGGTGGCCCTCGGGCTGGCGCTTCCCACCGCGCCGCTGCTGCTGTGCTCGGTGGACTACCTGATGACCGAGATCGTCAGCCTGTTCCTGGTGGTCGCGTGCCAGGCGCTGGCGCTTCGCGCCCTGCCGGCGGAGGTGCCCCGGGATCCGGACCCGGCCTGGCTGTTCGCTTCCGGCCTCGCCCTGGGGCTCGCGGTGCTGTCGCGGCCGGCCTTCGCGGTGCTGGCCCTGGCGGCCCTGGCGGCCGGAATGGTCCGGCTGGCAATGGCGCCCGGACGACGAGCGGCGCGGGCGCTGCTCGGCTTCGCGGCCGGAACCGGCTGCGTGGTGCTGCCCTGGATCCTGCGCAACGCCCTGGTGATGGGCCGGCCGGCGCTGACCTTCGGCTACGCCTCGCACACCCTGGTGCAGCGGTTGTCGTTCGACGCGATGACCCGGCACGAGTACGCCCTCAGCTTCGTGTGCTGGCTGCCGGACGGCAACGGGCTCGGGGCCGCCCTGGCCGGACGACACGCCTGCGACCGGTTCGGCTGGAACGACCATCCCGACAGCTTCTACGCCATCGGCATCGGTCCGATGCTCGATCGCACCCTCGCCGAGGCCGGCGGCTGGAGCCACCACATGTCGTTCCTCGTGCACGGCTTCCTGCTGCGCGACCCGGTGCGTCAGCTTGGCTGGCACGTCCTGGTGACGATCCCGCTGGCGCTTCGCGGGCTCTACCTCGACCACTGGTGGGGCTTCGTGCTGGGGCCTGTATGCGCCGTGGCCACCGGTCTGGCGCTCCGGGACGGTGGACCGGTGGCACGGCGCTTCCTGCTGCTGAGCCTGCCGGGCTGGTTCATGCTTGGCGTCAACGCCGCGGTCGCGGTCGACCAGGTCCGCTACAACCTGATGCTGCTGGTGCCGTTGGCGGTGGCCGGCGCGCTGGCGGTCGAGCGGGTGGTTCGGACCGTTGCCGGCCACCGGGAGCTGTCGTTCGCCAGGAGCACACGCGACCGGTTCACGAAAGGCGAGCCATCGACCTCTTGCAGGCGGATCTGATTTACGGGAAAGTAACGCGTTAGACATTATCCTCCCGCAACACAGGATCGCGTCGACGCTTCCATGCTGACCGGGTTCCGCCTGTTCGCGCGCATGGGCAGCGCGTCGTGCGTCCTGCTGGGCCTGTCGGTGCTGGCCGGCTGGATGATCGGCCACCGGGCGCCGCTGCCGATCCGTCCCGATCCGGGCGGAATGACGTCGCGCTCGGCGCTGGCGATCGTGCTCGGCGGTTTGGCCCTCGGCCTGCGCAACGCGGGCCTGCAGGCGCCCGGTCTGCGCACCGCCTCGCGCGTCGTCGCGGCATCGCTGCTGGGCGGCGCGCTGTTGTTCATCCTCGGCCACGCCGTGGCCGGCTACGACGTGCTCGGGTCGCTGCTGCCGCACCTGCCGTCGGGCGGACGCGGCCATGCCGGCAGGATCGCGCCGACCAGCGTGTTCTGCTTCGGCCTGCTCGGTCTGGCCGTGGTGCTGTCCGACCGGCGCGGCGTCGTTGCGCGTCGGGTCGGCGACGGCTGCGCCCTGCTCGGGCTGCTGGTTTCTGGCCTGGTCATGCTCTGCTACGCATACGGCGTCCCCGAACTGCGGGCGCTCATGATGAACAGCGTCATGGCGCTGTCCACGGCGTCCTGCCAGTTCGTGCTGTTCGGGGCCTGCCTCGTCAGCGGGCCGGGCCAGGGCATGACTGCGCTGCTTTCGTCCGGCCGGGCGAGTGCCCGCAACTCGCGCATGCAGCTGCTGCTGGTGATCCTGGTGCCGTTCGTGATCGGGCTGCTGGCGCTGCGCGGGGTGCGTCAGGGGCTGCTGTCCAACGGGCTCGCGATGGCGATCGTGGTCGCCAGCACCGTGGTGTCGCTGGTGCTGCGCATCCTGCACGACGGCAGCGTGCTGGACGACCTGGAGATCCGTCGCGGCGCCGCGGTCGCCGCCCAGATCCGGCTCACCGCCGAGCTGGAACAGCGGGTGCGCGAGCGCACCGCGAGCCTGGCGCTGAGCGAAGCGCGGCTGCGCACCTATTTCGACAACGCCCCCGAAGGGCTGCTGCTGTTCCGGGTCACGCCCGATCACCGGTTCGTGGTCGAGTCGATCAGCCCGTCGCTGCGCGCCCTCTACCACCTCGGAGCGCAGGATCCCGCCGACATCACGCTGGACATGCTGTTCCCCCTCGATCCGGTCGCAGGGATGCCGTCGCTGATCGCGCAGTGCCTGCAATCCGGCCGTCCGTGCCGCACCACCGCACGGCGGGAGATCGCGGGGCAGAACCGGCTGCTCGACGTGATCCTGGCGCCGGTGCCGGCCGGGCCGGACGGGGACCGGCTGATCGCGGCCAGCCTGCGCGACGTGACTGAGGTCGAGAAGCGCGAGGAGCAGCTGCGCCAGAGCCAGAAGATGGAGGCGGTGGGCCAGCTCACCGGGGGCCTGGCGCACGACTTCAACAACCTGCTGACCGGGATCACCGGCAGCCTGGAGCTGATGCGGACGCGCATCGCGCAGGGGCGCATCGGCGAGCTCGACCGCTACATCGAGACCGCGCAGGCGGCGGCGGACCGGGCGGCGGCGCTGACGCACCGGCTGCTCGCCTTTTCCCGCCGGCAGACGCTGGACCCGCGTCCGACCGAAGTGGACCGCGTGGTGGCCGGCATGGAGGAGCTGATCCGCCGCACGGTCGGCCCGGAGATCGCGATCGAGGCGACCACGGAGACCGGGCTGTGGACCACCCTGGTCGACGCCAACCAGCTCGAGAACGCGCTGCTCAACCTGTGCATCAACGCCCGCGACGCCATGCCCGGCGGCGGGCGGCTGCTGATCACGGTCGGCAACGTCGTGGTCGAGACCATCACCTCCGCTGCGGCCGAGTCGCCGGCACCCGCGGATCCGGCCGAGGACCTGCCGCCCGGATGCTATGTCCGCCTGCGCGTGACCGACACCGGCGCCGGGATGACTCCGGAGGTGATGGCCCGGGCGTTCGACCCGTTCTTCACCACCAAGCCGCTCGGTCAGGGCACCGGGCTCGGCCTGTCGATGACCTATGGCTTCGTGCGCCAGTCCGGCGGCCACGTGCAGATCGTGTCGGCGCCTGGCGAGGGCACCTCGATCAGCCTGCACCTGCCCTCCCACAAGCCGGCGCCGGCCGACGCGGAGGCACCCGCCCAGGTCGCGGTTGCGACCACCGGGGTGATCGCGCGCGACAGGACGGTGCTGGTGGTGGATGACGAGCAGGCGATCCGGAACATCGTGGTCGAGGTGCTGGAGGAGCTCGGCTGCCGCACGCTTGCGGCGGAGGACGCGGCGGCGGCGCTGGCGCTGCTGCGGTCGGATGTCGCCATCGACCTGCTGGTGAGCGATGTCGGGCTGCCGAACGGCATGAACGGACGCCAGCTCGCCGACGCGGCGCGGCTGCTGCGGCCCGACCTCGGGGTGCTGTTCATCACCGGCTACGCCGCCAACGCGGTGCTGGGGCAGTCCGGCCTGCCGCACGGCATGCAGGTGCTGACCAAGCCGTTCACGATCGACCGGCTCACCGGCCGCATCGAGGCGCTGCTGAAGCGGCCCGCCCCCGCGCCCGCCGGGCGGAGGGCGATGCCGGTCCCCTCGTGAGGAGGTTTAGGCCGTGGCCATCTGGCGTCTTGCGGCGGCCACGCGGTCGGAAGCCAGCAGCATGTAGACGGCGGGCAGCACGA
>CAXUDP010000056.1:0-22854 GCA_964249735.1 uncultured Acetobacteraceae bacterium
CGCTGCCGCGGCGCGGAGCCCGCAACCTGGATGGTGGAGGCTCCGGATGCGACGGGTCGTCTCGCTCTGGCTTCCGCACTGGCCGACCGACCGGCTGCGTCGGCACCGCTACGCCGGCTTGCCGGCTGATGTGCCGCTGGTTACTCGCGGCCATGACGGCCGGCGGATGGTGATCGCGGCCGCCTGCGCCGCGGCGCGCACGATCGGCCTGCAGGTCGGCATGCCGCTCGCGCATGCCCAGGCGATGGTGCCGGGCCTGGCAGTGGTGGACGCCGAGCCCGCCCAGGATGCCACGGCGCTGGAACGGCTGGCGGCCTGGTGCCTGCGGCTGTCGCCGATGACGGCGGCGGATCCGCCGGACGGGATCTGGATCGACGCGACCGGCTGCACCCACCTGCACGGCGGCGAATGGCCGATGCTGTCGCTGTTGTCCCAGCATTTGGCGCGGCACGGGCTCGCGGGACAGGTGGCGATTGCCGACACCCCCGGGTGCCGCGCACGCGCTGGCGCGCCACGGCGGCCAGGCGCTGACGCTGGTGGAGCCGGGCGGCCATGCCGATGCCTTGGCACTGCTGCCGGTCCAGGCTCTGCGGCTCGACGGCACGATGGTGGACGGGCTGCGTCGGCTCGGGCTCAACCTGATCGGGCAGCTTGCAACAGCGCCACGCGGCCCGTTGGCGCGCCGCTTCGGCAACACGCTGCTGACCCGGCTCGACCAGGCGCTGGGGCGGGTGCGGGAGCCGATCCAGCCGGTGCTGCCGCCGGAGACGATTGGGGTCCGGCGCAGCTTCGTCGAGCCGATCGCGACCGCGGAATCCTTCGTCGCGGTGATCCTCCTGCTGGTCGCCGAGGCCTGCACCCTGCTGGACCAGCG
Organism: uncultured Acetobacteraceae bacterium; assembly: GCA_964249735.1. Taxonomy (GTDB): domain Bacteria; phylum Pseudomonadota; class Alphaproteobacteria; order Acetobacterales; family Acetobacteraceae; genus Lichenicola. The sequence continues at coordinate 875 of CAXUDP010000056.1, forward strand.
CGGCGAGGGCGCACGCCGGCTCGACCTGGTGTTCGAGCGCGTCGACGCGACGGTGCAGGTAGTGCGGATCGGCACGGCGCGGCCGGTGCGCGACGTCCGTCATCTGGCACGGCTGCTGGACGAGCGGGTCGAGGAGGTGGATCCGGGCCTCGGCGTCGAGGCGATGCGCTTGGTGGTGCCGCTGGTCGAGCCGCTCGCCTACGTGCAACGACCAGGCGGCCTGGCGCCGGACGAGGCGCAAGAGGCCGACCTGTCGGAGCTGATCGACCGGCTGGTGAACCGGTTGGGGCCGGACAAGGTGTTCCGGCTGCAGGCGCTGGAAAGCGACGTGCCGGAGCGGTCGCAGGCGCCAGTGTCGGTCTACGCGGCGCCGCCCGCCACGCTGTCGGCGTCACCCTGGCCGCGGCCTGTCCGCCTGCTTCATCCGCCGGAGCCGGTGCTGGCACTGGCAGCGATGCCGGACCATCCGCCGAAGGCCTTCACCTGGCGCCGGGTGCAGCACCGCATCGTCCGCGCCGACGGGCCCGAGCGCATCACCGGAGAGTGGTGGGTCCGGTCCAGTGAGCTACTGGCGGTGCGGGACTACTGGATCGTTGAGAACCCAGAGGGGCGGCGCTTCTGGCTGTTCCGCCAAGGCGACGGCGTCGACGGCGCGACAGGCGGCCTCGCCTGGTTCCTCCACGGCTTGTTCTGACGGCGGCACTTCATCATGAGCGACGACGACAAACTCACCCTCCGCCCCGCCAGCCAGGAGGAGATCCAGGACAGCCTGTCCTATGCGCTGCGCTTCGACGGCCGCAAGCGCGTGCGCCATGCCGACGACGCGATGGCGCGCATCACTGCCGAGCGGCTGGTCCAGCACCTGGAGCTGTCCGGCTTCGTGCTGATGAAACGGCCCAAGGGCGCGGCCGCACCCTCCACCAACACGCACCGGCACCCGAACGCGGACTGATCCGCACCGGTCATGTCCGACTACGTCGAGCTGCAGGTCACGTCGCACTTCTCATTCCTGCGCGGCGCCAGTCACGTCGAGGAGCTGTTCGTCCAGGCCAAGGAGCTCGGCCTCGACGCGATCGCGCTGACCGACCACGACACCCTGGCCGGCATCGCCCGCGGCCATGCCCGCGCCGAGGAGGTCGGCATCCGGCTGATCGTCGGCTGCCGCCTGACCCTGCGGGACGGCCTGCCGCTGATGGCGTACCCGACCGATCGCGCAGCCTATGCCCGGCTGTGCCGGCTGCTCACGCTGGGCAAGGGTCGCAGCGGCAAGGACGGCTGCGACCTCGGCTGGAAGGACCTGCTGGCGCACGGCGAGGGGCTGCTGCTGATCCTGCTGCCGGATGCGGCGGACGAGCGGCTCGAGGCCGAGCTGCAGCGCCTGCGCGCGGGCTGTGCCGGCCGGTGCTACCTGGCGCTCACCCTGCGCCGCCGCCCGGGCGACATGGTGCGGCTGCGCCAGCTCAGCGACCTCGCGCAAGCAACGCGAGTGCCGACGGTGGTTACCGGCGACGTGCTGTACCACGAGCCCGGCCGCCGCATCCTGCAGGACGTGGTGACCTGCATCCGCGAGGGCTGCACCATCGACGACGCCGGCTTCCGGCGGGAGCGGTTCGCCGACCGCCACCTCAAGGCGCCAGCGGAGATGGGGCGGCTGTTCCGCGACTACCCCGAGGCGTTGGCGCGGACGGTGGAGATCGCTGGCCGCTGCCGCTTCAGCCTGTCGGAGCTGCGCTACCAGTATCCCGACGAGGCCGACGTGCCGGGCCAGACGCCGCAGCAGGCGCTCGAGCGGGCGGTCCAAGACAGCATCCCGCTACGCTATTCGGACGGGCTGCCCGAGGACGTTGCGAAGCAGCTGCGGCACGAGCTCGACCTGATCGCGGGCCTCGGCTACGCGCCCTACTTCCTGACGGTGAACACCATCGTCCGCTATGCCCGGTCCAAGGAGATCCTGTGCCAGGGGCGCGGCTCGGCTGCCAACTCCGCCGTCTGCTACGTGCTGGGCGTCACCTCGATCGACCCGGTTCGGTCCGGCCTGCTGTTCGAGCGGTTCGTCTCGGCCGAGCGGCGCGAGCCGCCTGACATCGACGTCGACTTCGAGAGCGGCCGGCGGGAGGAGGTGATCCAGTGGATCTACCAGCACTACGGCCGCGACCGCGCCGCCTTGTGCTGCACCTTCATGCGGTTCCACGCCCGCGGCGCCATCCGCGACGTCGGCAAAGTGCTGGGCCTGCCGGTCGACGTCACCTCGATGCTGGCCGGCCAGGTCTGGGGCTGGTCGACCGAGGGGGTGCTGGAGGAGCACGCCGAGGAGCTCAACCTCAACCTCGGCGATCGCCGCCTGCGCCTGGCGCTGCAGCTGGCCCGCGCGTTGATCGGCTTTCCCCGGCAGTTCGGCACCCATCCCGGCGGCTTCGTGCTGACCCAGGACCGGCTGGACGACCTGGTGCCGGTCAAGCCGGCGGCGATGGACGGGCGGCAGATCATCGAGTGGGACAAGGACGACATCGACGCGCTGCGGTTCATGAAGGTCGATGTGCTGGGCCTCGGCATGCTGGACTGCATGCGCCGCGCCTTCGAGCTGATAGACCGGCACCACGGCGTCGAGATGGACATCGCCAGCATCCCGCCCGAGGATCCCGAGACCTACGCGATGATCCGCCGCGCCGACACGCTGGGCACCTTCCAGATCGAGAGCCGGGCGCAGATGTCGATGCTGCCCAGGCTCAAGCCGGTGACGTTCTACGACCTAGTGGTGCAGGTCGCGATCGTCCGACCCGGGCCCATCCAGGGCGACATGGTGCATCCCTACTTGCGCCGCCGGGAGGGCCTGGAGAAGCCGGTCTACCCGAAGCCTGAGCTCGAGCGCGTGCTGGGCAAGACGCTCGGCGTGCCACTGTTCCAGGAGCAGGCGATGCAGGTCGCGATCCAGTGCGCCGGCTTCACCCCAGGCGAGGCCGACCAGCTCAGGCGGTCCATGGCGACCTTCAAGTTCACCGGCGGGGTGTCGCACTTCAAGGACAAGCTGATCGGCGGCATGATCGACCGCGGCTACGAGCAGGCCTTCGCCGAGCGGACGTTCTCCCAGCTGGAGGGCTTCGGCTCCTACGGCTTCCCGGAGAGCCACGCCGCCTCGTTCGCGCTCATCGCCTACGCGAGCTCCTGGATGAAGTGCCACCATCCCGACGTGTTCTGCTGCGCGCTGCTGAACGCGCAGCCGATGGGGTTCTACGCCCCGGCGCAGGTCGTTCGGGACGCACGCGAGCACGGCGTCGAGATCCGGCCGGTCTGCATCAACGCCTCCCGCTGGGACTGCACGCTGGAGCTGCGGCGGGACAACAGGAGCGGTCGTGCGGAGTTTGCGGTGCGCCTGGGCCTGCGCATGGTGAAGGGACTGGCGGAGCATCACGGGGTGCAGCTGGTGGTGCAGCGGGCCGACACGCCCTACGGCAGCGTCGAGGAGATCTGGCGGCGTGCCGACATTCCGGCGGCGGCTCTGGAGCGGCTCGCGGAGGCGGATGCTTACTGTGCTATCGGCCTGGATCGGCGCCAGGCGCTCTGGCAGGTGAAGGGGCTGGCGGATACGGCACTACCGCTGTTCGCCGCGGCGGATGCCGAGCGGCGGCCGCAGCCCGAACTGGTAGAGCCGCCGGTGGTGCTCCTGCCGATGAAGGACGGCCGAGCAGTCGTCGAGGACTACCGCAGCGTCGGGCTCAGCCTGCGCCGGCACCCGGTGTCGTTCCTGCGCGAGACGCTGCGGGCGCGGCGGATGGTGACCTGCGCCGAGCTCACCCACATCCGCGACGGCCGGCGGGTGGTAGTGCCGGGGGTCGTGCTGGTGCGGCAGAAGCCGGGCTCGGCCAAGGGCGTGATGTTCATCACGGTCGAGGACGAGACCGGCGTAGCTAACCTGATCCTGTGGCAGGACCGGTTCGCGGCGCAGCGCCGGCTGGTGCTGTCGGCCGGGATGATCGCCTGCCACGGCAAGGTGCAGCGGGAAGGCGAGGTGGTCCACGTCGTCACCGACCGGCTGGAGGACCTGTCCGACCTGCTCCGCAGCGTCGGTGAGCGGGACGAAGCGTTCCCGATCCGGCACGGCCGCGGCGACGAGGCAACACATCCGGGGGCACCGGACCCGCGGGACGGACCGGGTCCCGGGCCGGGCAGCCGACCGGTGCGCGACATCTACATCCCGGACCTGCGGCTAGGCTCGGGCATCAAGGTGCCGACCAGGGACTTCCGGTAATGGTTGGAGTCCGCTTTGCGCATCATTCCGGACGTTCAGGCGCCCTGGACGGCTTCCCAATAGCGGACGTGGCCGAGACTTTCGTCTAGAGCGTTCCAGCGCCATGACTGATACCAATGGCGTCAAGCTCTGACCTGTTGAGCCCAGTCGCGTGCGGCGATTGAGGTGATGCGTTCTGCCTGCGCTGCGAGGCTGTTCCAGGCGTGGCAGCACGCGCCGACAGTCATGTCGCACGTCAGCGACGGTTTGGAAATCTCGTCCGAGTCAGAGGCCGCCGCCGTTGGTATGACACGATCCATCAGGCTTGTTCGCCGCCTCGGTTCGAGATGGACGGAAACTAATTGGTACGCCAGGATTGGCGTGAGAACGTTGCCTCGGGAGAAGCCAAGCTTGCCCCTCGCCGAAACAATCGGTGCTGCCCACCGCGTGGTTAGTATCATCCCCCGCTCGGGCATCCAGTTTCTGGACTACGGCTTCAGCCTGGTGCTTCCTGACGGCAAGAGGAACGAACCGGCTCCCCGAAGTTGGGGGTTTGTTGATCATGGGCGCAATCCGGAACCCCTTCCTAGACTGTTGTCGAGGGGGGATGAGAACGTCGCGGGTCTTCCTGGCCGCGAGGACTACGAGATCAGCCAGAAGCAGCTGATCCTGTTCGCCGCGCGCACATGGCTGCCGCTGCCGCTCCTACGTGAGAAGGTGGGAGGCGGGTTTCTCCCGGGACCGGTTAACTGGGCACGCGCCTACGTAGTGCCCCTGCCGGATCGGGATAGCGGCAAGCACGATCATCGGCTGGTGATTGCGATCGACACCAACCTCATCGATCACGACCCCCGCTCCGCCTATCTTGCGCCGTCGGCCGACGATGCCAAGACCGGCCAGACGTTCTCATTGCCGACCCGGCCGGAGCAGCTGAACTTCTTCCTGCAACAGGAATGGGTTCGGAACTGGGTCAACGAAACCCTCAAGCTGATGCTCCAGTCCGAGGAGCGCCAGCGGAAGGGACGGCGCGAAGTCATCCTCAGCGCCGAGGAGGTGGCCGAGCGCCTGCAGGGACCGAACGAGGCACTCGCTCGCTACATGTCCCTACTCGACCTGCTCAACGAGCTCGACTTCATGCCCAAGCTGAAGCTCGTCGACACCGAGACGCTGAACAGCCCCGTGCATGTCGATGTCGAGATGGTGCTCGACCTTGGTAATTCCCGGACCTGCGGCCTGCTGGTGGAAGCGGAGCCGGAAAGCCGCGGTGTCGACATTAACAGTGCCTTCAAGCTGGAGCTGCGTGACCTGTCGCGGCCGGAGCAGGTCTACTCCGACCCGTTCGACAGCCGGCTTGAGTTTGCGCTCGCCCGCTTCGGCTCGGAGGAGCATTCTCAGACCAGCAAGCGCTACGGGGCATTTTCGTGGCCCACCATCGTGCGCGTTGGACCCGAGGCGGTCTGGCTCGCTGGGACTCGGCGCGGCAGTGACGGGCGGACCGGGATGTCCAGTCCCAAGCGCTACCTCTGGGACAAGGATCGTGCCCAGCAACCCTGGAAGTTCAACAGCGGGCCGTCTGGTGGGGAGTCTGAGGGCGTCGCGGCGCAGGGCCTCTTCGCCACCTTCGTCAACGACGCCGGCCGCCCACTGCACGTGCCCGATGCGGCGGACGACGACCAACTGCCCACCTTCCTCGCGCGTTTCTCGCGTAGCAACCTAGTGACGTTCGCGCTCGCCGAGATCTTCCTACAGGCTGTGGTGATGATGAACGCCCCTGTCCAGCGCCTGCGCCGGCGGAGCGCTGAGGTACGCCGACGTCTTCGACGATTAATTCTGACCATGCCCACTGCGTTGTCGATTGAGGAGCGGCGGCTTCTGCAAGAGCGGGCCGAGGCAGCGCGTGACCTCGTCTACCTTTGCCTGGGCTGGGTCCAGAAACCGCTCGGTACCCCCGCTCTCGATTGGGGGAACACGCTAAAGCCTGTAATTGAGCTGCGCTGGGACGAGGCCAGTGCCACCCAGGTGGTCTATCTCTACAGCCAGATCGCGCTGAACTTCTCCGGCGACGCGCGCGCCTTCATGCGTGCGATAAAGGCCGCCGGCCGTGCGGGCGGTACACAAGACCGGCCGGATAACATGCTCACCGTCGGCACCATCGACATCGGCGGCGGCACCACAGACCTCGTGATCACGACCCTGACCGCCGAAGGGCAGGGCGCGCATGTCACGATTTTCCCGCAGCAGAACTTCCGCGAGAGCTTCGCGCTCGCCGGCGACGATATCGTGCAGGCGCTGTCGCGCGAGATCGTGGTGGGCGGCCTCCAACGCGCGATCAAGGCGCTTGTGACGCCGGCGCGCGCCGAGGTCATCGTGCAGGACCTGTTCGGCGGCAATCGTGGCGACATGACTGCGGAGGACGAGCTGCGGCGCGCACAGTTCGCGACCCAGATCGCTTCGCGCGTCGCGGTCGCTATCCTCGGCGCCTACGAGGTGGCCGACCCGCTTCAGCCGCCGGAGCTGACGGACACCCCGCTCAAGGCCTTTTTCGCCGACAGTGAACCACCTCCCGCCCTCATTGCCGCGCTGAACCGGACGATCCGGCAGCACACAGGATCGGCCGATTTCAGCCTGCTCGAAGTGCCGATCACCGTCGACTTGCGCCAAGTCGAGCGCACCGTGCGAAGCTTGACCTCGAAGATGTTCGAGGCGCTTACGGAGATCTGCTGGCGATTTCGGGTCGACCTAGTGCTGTTGTCGGGCCGCCCGTCGCGGCTTCCCGCGATCCGCGATATGGTCGTGGAAAGCGGCGCGCTGCCAGCCCACCGGGTCGTGGCGATGCACCAGTTCCGGGTCGGCCAATGGTATCCATTCCGCGACGCTGAGGCGCGAATCAAGGACCCGAAGACCACGGCGGCAGTCGGCGGCATGATCTGCCTGCTGGCGGAAGGCCATCTGCCGAACTTCAACTTCCGCAGCAACCGCCTGGCACCGCGATCGGTCGCCCGTTACCTGGGCAAGATCGAGACCGTCAATCGGCTGCTTGACCAGGACGTCTATTACGGCGACCTCGATCTTGAGAATCCCGAGTTCGAGCTGCCCGAGCAGTCGTTTGAATTCCGTGGGCCGATGGCACTCGGTGTCCGGCAATTTCCTCGCGAATGGTGGCCTGCGTCGCTGCTCTACATGATAGACTATCGAAACGAAGAGGCGCGTGCCAAGTTCCAACCGATGACTCCATTAAAGATCCAGCTCAAGCGAGGGCGGGCCCCGCGCAAGATCGGAACCGCCGACCAAGCGCAGGAGCCCAACGACAGTCTCGCCGTCGACAGCGCCGAGAGCGACCGGGGTAGTGCCAAGGGCGGTCTCGAATTGCGGCTGCAGACGATCCTCCACCGTGATGGCTACTGGCTCGACACTGGAGTGCTGCTCGATGTTTGACGGCAGAGCGGTGACCGCGCGTGCGATCGCCGTGCGGGACGATGCCTTGCGTATCGCCGATGGCGCGAAGCATGCGCGTGATTGGGTAGGACTGGCAGGCGGGGAGGCCGTCTCGGTCGCCAACGAGGCGGCGAGCCTGCGGATGGAAACGTTGCGAGTCGAGGGGTTGGCGCGGCGGATTGCGCGGGCTGCTACCCGCCACATGTGCGTGGGCGTCTACGGAGCGAGCCAGCAGGGCAAGTCCTACCTGGTGTCGGTGCTGGCCAGACCACCGGGAAAGAGCGAGCTCCGAGCCCGGTTCGGGTCCGCGAGCCATGATTTCATCCGCGACATCAACCCTCAGGGTGGCAAGGAGTCGACCGGCCTAGTCACGCGGTTCAGCACCGCCCAGCTCTCAGGCGAGCTCGACCCGGATCATCCCGTGGAGCTCACGCTGCTCAACGAGCTCGATCTGGTGAAAATCCTGGCTAACAGCTTCCAGAGTGATTTCGACCAGAACAACCTAAAGGTGACGTCGCCCCCAGGCGACGAAGTCCGCCAGGCGCTGCTCGACGCCGAACGCTACGCCTCTAGGCAGAAAGCAGACCACCTCGACATCCTCGGCCTCAGCGAATTATCCGACTACATGAGGCGGAACTTCAAGGTCCGGTGGGACCAGCTCGAACCGCTCGGCTATTGGCAACGCTTAATCGACATCATGCCCGAGCTGCCGCTCGACCGTCGCGCGCAGCTGTTCGCCGTGCTGTGGGGCGGGCTTGCCGAGTTCACCTCGATCTTCTGCGTCCTGGCCCAGGCGCTTGAGCGCTTGGGGGGCGCCGAGAACGTAGTGACCACGATGAAGGCGCTGATCCCGCGCGAGACAAGTATCATCGACGTCGCCGTGCTCAAGCGCCTGATCGCCGGCGACGCCGGCCATGACCAGCTCTCAGTCCGTCCGCGTCGAGGCGAGCGGCTTGATGCCGCGGTGACCCTGCCACGCGCCGTGATGGCAGCCCTCGTGGCCGAGCTGCGGATCACCATGGAGGAGCGGCCTTGGCCGATGTTCGAGCACACCGACCTGCTCGATTTTCCCGGCGCGCGCTCGAGGCTGAAGCTGATCGAGCTTGCCTTACCTCCGGCCGAACGGGTCGAGCAGGTCGCCGAGCTGCTGCTGCGCGGCAAGGTAGCCTATCTCTTCCAGCGCTATGCCGAGGAGCGCGAGCTGACCGCGATGCTGCTCTGCATGGGCAACAAGCCGAACGAGGTGAAGGATCTCGGGACGCTCGTCAGGCAATGGGTCGAGATGACGCACGGTGCGACGCCCAAGGCGCGGCGCCAGGTCCCGTGCTCGCTGTTCCTGATCCTGACCATGATGGACCTCGAGTTCCTGCCGAAGGCCGGCGAGACGGCTGCCTCGCTCGCTTCCAAATGGGATATCCGCCTGCACACCTCGCTGGTCGAGCCGTTCCAGAACGATGGCTGGGTCCGCGAATTCTCGAACGGCGCCTTCGATGCCACGATGATGCTACGCAATCCGAATTTCCGGCAGGATCATCTGATCGAGTACGAGTTGCGCCCTGATGGGCAGCCGCGCGAGCCGCTCGTCGAAGCCGGGATCAGGTCGCTGAACCGCCTCTACGTTGATCAGCTGCAGCAAGCGTTCGTCGGATCCGCTGAGGTAGCTCGCCACGTCGCTGACCCGCGACGCGCCTGGGAGGCGATGTTCGCCTTCAATGACGGCGGCGTCGGCTACATTGTAGAACGCCTCAACCTTGTCTCCGATCCGGGCCTGAAGATCATGCAGGCCGAGGCCCGCCTGTGGGAGGCCGTGCAGCCGCTGTATGAGGGGTTGAAGCGCTTCCATTACGGGGCTGACGAGGCGGCCCGGCGCGAGAAGGAGGCCGCGTTGCGAGCGGCGCGCGTGGGACTGCAGAAAGCCTTCCAATCACGCGGGTTTCGTCCGTTCCCGCGCTTCCTGGCAGCTCTGATGCTTGAGGAGGCGGAGCTTCGTGACGTCGCGCTAAGCGTCGCGTCGATGGATGTCGAGAAGAGCCTCGCCGCAGAAGATGTCGGCCGTGCCGCGAGGGGCGAGGATCTCGATGACATCTTCGGCGTCGCCTCCAAGGCGCCGGCCGCAGCTCCGGCGGTGCGTCGCGACCGTTCGGCGCTGTTCGCGCGCGAGGCGCTGCGTTTCTGGATCGGCCGGCTGCGCCGCCTGCCGCAGGATGCGACGATGCTGGCGCATTTCGAGCTGTCGACGCGCGTGGTCACCGACATCGCCGACCAGCTCATCATCGCGGCCAACCGGCTGGACCTTCCGGACCGGATCGCGGCTGCGGTCCGGGAAGCGACTGACCTGGCATCGCTTCGCTGGGAGAACGTAGTCGACCGGATCGTCACTATTGCTGCCTGCGAGATAAACGCCTTCGTGGCCGAGCTCGGCTGGGCCGGTCGTCCGCCCGTCGAGCGGCCAGGCTTCCCGGAGGGCAAGATCCCGCCTGATCGGCGCGTGTTCGAGCCGCCGCAGATCCTGGGCGCGGGCGAGATGCCGGTCCTCGGCGTCGAGCCCGAGAAGCTGCCGTTCCGGTGCTTCGTCGATTGGGGCGTGGCGTTCGTCCGGCTCGGCCTCGACAATCTCGATCACGGGGGCGGGCGCGAACTGAGCCCCGGGCGCAACGCGGCGCTCGGCGACATCCTGCGCCAGCTCGCGCCGGCGTAGTCGTGGCCGCCGAGCTCAGCCAGCCGCCCGCCCTGGCCGCGGGCGTGGCGTTGATCACAGTGACCAGTGCCGGCGGGCTCGACTCGGCGAGCGCGCGCTTCTCGCTGCAGAAGATCAGCGGCCTGTTCCTGCAGGCCGGCGGCGGGGCGGAGGATGCCTGGGGACGCAATCCGGCTTGGCTTGTGCCGCAGGGTGCTTCCAGGACCATAAACGGGGCGCTCGAGCTCACGCTCGGCCCACGGCAGACCCTGCACGTGCAGCCGAACCAGACCTACTCGCTGGTTGTGACGGACGCGTCAAACCTCGAGATCCCCGATCGCGTCGTCTGGCACGCGCTGCGGCAGCCTTCCGAGCCGCAGCCTGAGACCGAGGGGGTCAGTGGGCCGGAGGAGAAGCTCAGGATCGCCGAACCCTGGACCGAGGAGACCGGCGGCAAGACCGGCGGTGAGCACACCGGCGGCCGCATCAAGCGGCGCGGCTGGATGGCGGTGGTAGTGGCCGTGGGGTTGGTCGTGCTCGGCGCGGGCGGCTGGTACCTGTCGCACCGGAACCGGGCGCCGGCCACAGCCGTAGCGCCGGCCGCACCGCTCGGGCCCCAGACCGCGCGCGCATACATCCGCGGGCAGCCTACCGCCGACGCCACGCTGGCAGAGGCGCGAACCTATCTCCAGAACGGCTCGGACGAGGCCCGCCAAGGCGCGTTGCTGCTGCTGACGCGGGCGGCGACGGAAGGCAGTGGTGCTGCCGACACAGCGATCGGTCGCATGTACGACCCGAACGGCTTCTCCGCCGCGGCGAGTGCCATGTCCGCGCCCGATCGCGACAAGGCCCTGCTTTGGTACCAGCGCGGCGCCGCCCGGAACGATCCAGGGGCCCTTTATCGTGCCGGAATGCTGCTGAGCGCCGATTCGGCGAGCACCGCCGAAGGAGCGCGCGACCTGCAGCGCGCCGCAGAACTCGGGAATGCCGATGCGAAGAAGGAGGTCGACGCCCGTGCGCAGACCAAGTAGCCGCCTGGCGGCCGACATTAAGGGCCTGCTGCTCGCCCTGCTGCTGGCCTGCGCGCCGAGCCTCGAGGCACGGGCCGCATGCGAGCCGGCGCCGCTGAAGCAGCCCGGCAAGACACAGCTGCTCGACCGCGTGCTGGTCCGTCCGGGTGCCACGCTGACATCAGCCGCGGGTGCGCCGGGCGGCCAGGTGCTGGCGGCGTTCAGCGTCCTCTACGTCTATGGGCGTTCGCCAGATGGCGGCGCTGTGCAGGTCGGCGCGAGCAGCGCCTGCAAGCCGCAAGGCTGGGTCAAGGCCGACGGACTCGTACCCTGGCGGCATGTCATGGTGGCGGCCTTCACCTCCCGGAGCGGGCGACAGCCAGTACTGTTCTTCAAGGGCGCGGACCAGCTCAAGCCGATCCTCGCAGCTCCTGACACCCAGGCCGAAGCCGCCCGACTGCAGGTGGCGGCAGGCAGCAATCCGGCTGCTGCGGGTATTGTCGCGCGCGAGCCCGAGACGCCGGTGGACCTCGCCAAGCAATTCTACCTGCTGCCCGTGCTTGAGGCCTCTTCCCACCGATTCGGCTCGCAGGCCCCTGTGCGCGTGCTTCACGTGGCGTCGCTAACAAAGCAGCCGGCGGCGGATACGGGCGGGCGGGCCGCTGGCCCGGAGGTGGCCCCACATGCTGGCGGGGCGCCGGCCGCCATGATCCCCGCATCTGGCGAACGGCACAATTTCCGTACCGCGGTCGTGTTCGTGATGGACGCGACGATGTCGATGGACCCGTACCTGGCGCGTGTGCGCCAGTCGCTCGATCATATCTACCAGCGGATCGAGGCCCAACACCTGCAAGATCAGGTCCGCTTCGGGCTAGTCGCGTTCCGGGATGATCCGAAGGCGGTGCGGGGGATCGGATACGGGACGCGCGTGTTCGTCGACCCGAACCTTATCGCCACTCGGGCGCAGTTCGACCAGGCGGTGGCCGGACTGGACGCGGCGCGGGTGTCGAGCCGCGCCGTCGCCGAGGACGTCTACGCGGGCGTCGCCGCCGGTATCGACGACATCGACTGGAGCGGCTTCGACGGCCGCTTCCTTGTGCTGGTCACCGACGCCTCGGCTCGCGAGCCGAACAGCGGCATTGTCGCCACCCATCTCGACAACAACGCGTTGGCGCTGATGGCTCGCGAGAAGGCGATCGCCGTGCTCGCGCTGCACCTGCTTACCCCTGAAGGCGGTGCCGGCGACCACAGCACCGCCCAGCGTCAATACACCACCCTGACCCAGTTCCCGGGTCGGGAATCGCTCTACTACCCCGTGCCGGCCGGCGACGTGAACGAGTACGGCAAGCGGCTCGATACCATCGCCGACTCGCTCGTCCAGCTCATCACCACGGCCGAAGACAAGGGCACCGCTCGAGTTGACGCGCCGCCGGCGCCGTCGCCACCCCACGCGACGAAGGTGCCGGATGCCTCCGCGCCGGCGGCGGACATCCAGGCCGTTGGCTACGCGATGCGCCTTGCGTATCTCGGCAAAATAAACGGCGCGCAAGCGCCTACGATGTTCGACGCCTGGGCGCTGGACCGCGACATGGTCAATCAGACTGTCCGGACGCTCGACATCCGGGTTCTCCTATCGCGCTCCCAGCTCTCCGACTTGGCCGCCACCACCCAAGCGCTCTACGACACGTATCAGAGAGGTCGTGATGACCCTGATACGTTCTACAAGCAGCTTCGCAGCGCGGCACTCACGCTCAGCCGGGATCCTACGAAGATCGGGGCGGCCAGCAACCGCGAGCTGAGCCAGGACATCCTGGGCGAGTATCTCGACGGACTACCCTACGCGAGCCGGGTGATGGCGCTCAGCCAGGACGACTGGCTCAGCCTCAGTCCCAGCGAGCAGCAGGAGCTGATCGACGACATGGCGGTCAAGCTGCAGCTCTATCGCCGCATGGAGGACGACACCTCGCACTGGGTAGACCTCGCACCCGGCAGCGACGCGGACGACTCGGTCTATCCGGTACCGGTCGACGCGCTGCCATGACGGACGGGGTTACCACGGTAGCGCCCCCGCCTGTTACGGCGGACCAGTATGTCGGCACGCCGCCTGTCGTGACCATGCGCGACGTCGAGCGGCGCTACCGCTCGGAGGACGGCGAGTTCATACTGCTTATAGCGGCCCTCGACGTGGCCCCCGGCGAGTGCGTGTCCGTGCTCGGACCAAGCGGCTCGGGCAAGAGCACGCTGCTTGACCTGCTCGCCCTGCTCGCCGCACCCGAGAGGGCGGGTACGTTCACCTTCACGGTCAGCGGACGGAGCCACGACGTAGCCTCTCTCTGGCAGCACGGTAGGCGCGGCGCGCTTACCGGGTTGCGCGCGCGCCATGTTGGCTACGTGCTGCAGACCGGCGGCCTGCTGCCTTACCTGACGGTCCGGGGCAACATCCTGCTGACGCGGCGCCTACTCCGGCTCCCGGGCGACGGACCGCTGCTTGCGCTCGCCGAGCGGCTCGAGCTTCGGCACCTGCTCGGGCGAACTCCCGGCCAGCTCTCGGTGGGCCAGCGGCAGCGGGTCGCGGTAGCCAGGGCGCTCGCGCACAACCCCGGCTTGCTGTTGGCCGACGAACCCACAGCCGCCCTCGACACCACGCTCGCGGGCACGGTAGTGGACGCGCTGCTTGACGCGTCGGCGCTGGTCGGCGCGGCGCTGGTGCTTGTGACTCACGACGAGAGCCTAGCGGCGCGACTGCCGGGACGCACCCTGCGCTGCCGGCCCTCGCGCGACGGCCGCGTTGCCAGTGCGACAGTCGGCGCATGATGCCGACGATCACCTTGGCACTCGCCGATCTGCGTCGGGACTGGGTCCTGTCATTGTGCCAAATCCTCGTGCTCGCTGCCGTGCTGACGCCGCTGCTCGTGCTGGTAGGCCTCGACCGGGGAGTGGTCGGCCGCATGCTGGCCGATCTCCGCGACGACCCGGCGATGCGTGAGATCGGGCCACGCGTAACCGGCGTCAATCGGTTTTCGGAAGCCTGGCTGTCCGGCGCGCGCGTGCGGCCGGACGTGGCGTTTGTGGTGGGCGATGCGCGCGCTCTCGCGGCCGAGGTGGAGGCAACCGCCGCGGGCGACGACGCACCCGTGATCGTGACCCTGGTGCCGACCGCCGCGGACGACCCGGTGCGCGCGCAGTCACCTGCGTGGGCAGCGGGGCACGAGAGCGTGGTGCTGTCGGCCGCGGCCGCCCGCGAGCTGGACGCCAGGCCGGGCACGCTGGTGACGCTGCTGATCCCGCGCAGGCGCAACGATCGCGACGAGAGCCAGCTCCTCCACGTCCGCGTAGCCGCCGTGCTGCCCGAGCGGCTGATGGAGGAAGGCCGGCGCGCGATCCTCGCCGATGCAGCCCTCGTGTTCGCGGTGCAGCAATACCGCGACGGTTACGCGCAGCCAGCGTTCGGCTGGCCCGGCGAGATCAGGCCGGCAGCTGCCCCGCATTACGAGCGATTCCGGCTCTACGCCCGTACCATCGGCGACGTCTCGCGGCTGCATGACTGGCTGCTCGGACAGGGCATTGAGGCGGTGACCCGCCTCAGCGACATCGCACCAGTGATGGCGCTCGACCACAGCCTGACCCGTGTGCTGGTGATCATCGTGGCGTTCGCGTCCGCTGGCCTCGCGGGTGCCATCGCAGCGACCCAGTGGAGCTGGGTGCGCCGTCGGAAACGTGAACTTGCCCTGCTGGCGCTGGTCGGCTACGGGCGCGGCGCTCTGCTGTGGATCGTTCTCCTGCAGGCCCTCGTGCTGAGCACGCTGGGCACGATCGCGGGCTTGGTCCTGTTCAAGCTGGCGGCGGTGAGCATTGACCTCGCCTTTGCGGCCGTGCCGGGTCGTGAGGGTCCGGCGTGCATCCTGCGGGTGTCGGACATGCTCAGTGCTGCGGCGGCGACGCTGCTCGTCGCGATGGCGGCGGCTTCGGTCGCATCCTGGCAGGTCGCTGCGATCGAGCCGGCACAGGCGGTGCGGGATGTCTAACATCGCGGCAACCCTGCTCCCCGTCACCCTGCTCGGACTTGCGCTACTCGCCCCGCAGGCCCGCGCCGACTCGGGTGCCGTAGCGTCGGCCGCCGCCTGGCCCGCAGATCTCGCCAACCCCAAGCCGCTGCCGGACGACCTGGTGTTGCCGATGCCGTGCGGCGGCCAGATGGTGTTTCGGCCGGTCGCGGTGCCCGCGAGCGGGCTGCTGGACGACCGCCGCATCCCGCTCGGCGGAGTCGCGGCCGACTTTGCCTACAAAGAGGAGCAGCATGCAGACTACATCGCCGCGGGGTTCACCGATGCAGGCCATAACGGCCAGCGCCTCTACTATGTGGGCAAATACGACGTCACGCGATTGCAGTTCGCGGCCGTCGGCGAGACCTGCCCGGCGCCGGACGACAATGCCCGACTGCCGCAGACCGCGATCACCTGGACGCAGGCGAACGATTTCGCCGACGCCTACACGCGCTGGCTGATTGCGCATGCCGCCGACCGGCTGCCGAAGGAGATGGGCGAGCCGGGTTTCTTACGCCTGCCAACCGAGGTGGAGTGGGAATACGCGGCGCGTGGCGGCGCGCGGGTCTCGCCAGCGGATTTCGCGGCTCCGTTATTCCCAATGCAGGGACCACTCGAGCACTATGTCTGGTTCGGCGGTACCACCTCCGCCAACAACGAGCTCCAGCCAGTGGGTCTTCTGGAACCCAACCCGCTTGGCCTCTTCGACATGCTGGGCGACGCGGGCCAGTACGCGATTGATCTGTTCCGGCTGAACCACCTCTCGCGCCCGCATGGCGAGGCAGGTGGCTACGTGGTGCGCGGCGGCGATTACATGACGCCTGCCGAGCAGATCCGGAGCTCGGCGCGCGACGAATTCATGCCGTACGACCAGCGCGGCGCCAGGCGGCAAAAGACGGTGGGCTTTCGGCTCGTGCTGACGCCACCTGTACTGCCGTCACTGCAACGGGTTCGTCTCGTCGAGCAGCAATGGCAGGCGCTGCCGCAAGGATCGAACGCGGCTGCAGTTGCAACGCTCCCCGAGACCGTGCCGGACGATCCGATCGCGCAGGTGGACCAGCTCGCGAAAGCTACGGACGACGTCCGCATGAAGCGCCGCTTGGATGAACTCCGCACGGTAGTGGCCGCCAATATCCGGGCGCGCGACGAGCAGCGTGATCGCGCCGCGCGCACCAGCATCAATCTCGCGATCTGGCTGATGGCCAAGCTACAGGTCGACACGCGTCGCCTGGTTGGACGCGAGCAGGCGGCGAGCTTCGCGGGCGGCGATGCAGGAGACCGGACGAAGGCAGCGCTGGCAGCCGACCAGCGAGAGCTCGACGCCACGTTGAGCTACTATCGCGACACGCTTCAGACGATCCTCGCGGAATATCCTTCCGAAGTACGGACTTCCCAGGCACAGGTGCTCCGCGCAGAGCTCGAGCAGCGTAGCGCCGCGCGCCAAGCCGAACTGATTCCGACGGTCGAGACCGACATTGTCGCTTTCGCGCACGCGGGCGGGCTCTCGAACGACACACTGGCCGCCAGGCTACGCCAGCAATTGTGCCAGTCCGACCTCGGGCGGGCGAGCTTTGCCGCTGTGTGCAGCGCGTCCTCGAAATGATCGCGCTGACCCGAACTTCTTGTGATAGAGGAAAAGTTAGATGATAATGTGGAAGCTATGGCGGCCCGGACTGATCCTGGCGGCCGGTCTTCTCTCGGGATGCGAGCAGGTGCAGTCTATGACGACTGGCAACTCCTGCACGGATTCCTCGATGAACCATGCCGAGCGGCAGATCTGCCACGACAACACGACATTCAACAACACGGTCGCTGGCGGCGCGGTGGTGGGCGCTGTGGGCGGTGCGGCACTGGGCGCCCTGGCTTGCGGGCTCTCGGGACGAAGCCCGCTCGCTTGCGCAGCACTCGGGGGAGTCGCCGGGGGTGTCGCGGGCGGCGTTGGTGGCTACCTGGTCGCCAAGAAGCAGGAGGCCAACACCAGTCATGAACGCGCGATCGACGCGATCACTGCCGATATCGAACACAACAACCAGATCCTGCGGACCGACATCTCGAGCGCCGATGAGATGGTATCCGACAGTCAGCAACAGCTTGCGACGATCACCGCGCAGACTCGAAGCGGTCAGCTCAGCGCCGATCAGGCCGATGCCCGACGCGCGCACATCGCGCAGGATGCAAAGAACCTCGACGGGCTGGTCAACCAGATGCAGGAGAATGAGACCAAGCTCAGCAGGGCTGCGCAGCAGAGCGGCCAGACATCGCCCCGGTACGATGCGCAGATCAGCACCATGCGTGAGCAGATCGCAGCTCTTCAGCAGCAGCGGAATGCGCTGAACGCGGCATTGTCCACCAGCCCGACCAGCAACTCCCTCAGAAGCTAAGACTAGATCGATGCGGATCACGTTTTTCGCGCTGCTACCGCTCCTCCTCGCCGGCGGGTGTGCTGCGGTCGGTACGTTCTCACAGCAGACGCAGGATTTGAGCTCTGGCGCCTCTGATCGTCGCGTCCAGGCGGCCGAGGTACGTGAGCAGCAGGCGTCGGCGTATAATGCCTCGCTTCAGCTGCAACTTGGGGCGGTAGAAGCGCATCGCGCAAATCTCGAGCAGCAGGTTGACGACGCAGAGGCGCAGCTGCGCCACGTGCGAACTCGGCTTACCTCCTCGCGCGCGGCGTCGGCCTCGCAACATGCTGACTACCATCGCCTGCTGCGCGAGCAGCAGGCCCTCAAAGCAAAGCTCGCAAGCATGGCGGCGCATCCTGCGGCCACTCAGGAGGATGCAACTGCACAACGAGCTCAGCTTGACGAGCTCACCCGTCAGAAGGATAGGCTGAAGCACGAGGTTGATGGCCTGCAAGCTGGACTCTAGCACTTAGTTCCCCCGCGGCTTCGCATGGAACCAGGATCGACATGATGCACACAGGCGCATTGCTCTGCGAGCGATCGGTCGCGGGACTGGAACCGCTCGGCGCGTTCAACCAGCCGGTGCACAGGATCTTCGCTCAGATCCGCATGGCCCTGCTTAACGAGCTCGGCGCGGGCTGCGCCGATTATTTCTCGCGGCCCGACATCAAGCGCGACGGTGAGTGGATCGGGTGGTTCGCCCAGCTTCCCGGCGAGCCGCGGCGGTGGGTTGACCTGACGCCGGAGGAACAGGCGGACTTAGAGCCAGCCAAGCAGGACATCCGGCGCCGTCTCGACGAGTACGTTGTTCGTCTTGCGGCAACCCCTGACAACAGCTCGGCGAGCAATTTCGGCAAGGTGCTGGCGCAGGCGCTGCAGGTTCCGTCACCTGATTGCCTGTACTTCATGAACCGGCAGCCCATCGTGGCCTTTTGGGGCTTCAAGAACGCGGGTGTGCCGGAAGGGATCGAGCCGCTCCGGCTGCCGGTCCAGCGGATCGCCATGCCCGACCGCGCGGCCCCGGCGTCGGGCGAGCCATCTCGGGTCGCGATGGGATCGACGAACGCGTTGCGGCCGCGGCGGAGATGGTGGAGATGGCTGCTGGGAGCCGTGCTCCTGGCTCTGCTTCTGGGCGCCGTCTGGTGGTGGCTTCACCGAGATGTGCCGGCTCACGTGCTGCGATCGCCCCCGCCGTTGGCTGCCCGGAACTCGTTCCTGCGCCAGGGTTTGGACGGCGGGATGGGCGTCATGACCGGACCGCCCGTTGGATCATCTGTGGCCTTGCCGCCGACCGGAGGCGCCGCGCCGACAGGCCCGGCTCTGAGTGGCGGCGCTAGCCCGTCGGCACCTTCCGCCGGCTTAAACAGCCAACCGAATGGCGCCAAACCGTACGCCGCCCCACCGAATGCTGGGCAGGCGAACGTCCCCGGGCTTCCGCCTCTTCCCGCGCAGAGTGCCACGCCACAAACCGGCAATTCGCTTGCCATCCCGTCCGGCGCGCCGCCCGGCCCCGCCAGCTTCATGGAAGGGCTGTGGCGAAGCCGGTCGGGTCTGCAGCTGAACGGCAGGCCGGCCGAGGAATCTTATCGCTTCGATCACAATGGCATGGGCGACGTGACCGTCCGGAACGGTGCGGACGGCACGGAGTGTCATGGCATTGCCAACGCCGTGGTCGAGCAGGATGGGCACCTCGCGATCAAGGAGCCGGCGGATCTCCAGTGCACCGACGGTAGCGTGCTGCCGGGCGCAGTTACTGCGTGCACCGGCAATGGTGGCGCCACCGTCTGCGGCGGCACCAACCGGTCGGATGGTAGCCGGTTTAACGTCAAGATGATTCAGATGTCGCAATGATACCCTTCCTGTGAGCGACCCGGGACCATGACGTCTCGGGTGATCGCGCGTGGCGACGCTCACGGGCTCGATGCGATCGCCCTACTCAATCGTCCCGTCTACCTAGCCTATGACGAGCTCGTGGTGGCCCTCGGGCCCGGCGCTGCCGTTGGGTATGCAAGGCTGTTCGCGCGGCCCGTTAAGGACGGCTGCATGCTCTCGTGGACGACGGATCTGGACGGGCCGGTCCGGCGCTGGAGCGACATGTTGCCGGACGAGCAGGCGATCGCCGAGCGGACGCGGCGGGACCTAAAAGGTTTGCTCTGGTCGCGGATGGAGCTGCTCTCGCGGTCTGGGTCAAATCCTCGAAATGCTGCCGCTGTCGACCTGATCCGTGCGGCTCTTAACGTGCCCGGGCCGGACGCTGTATTCGTGGTCGGCACTCAACCAGTGCTCACGTTCTGGGGCTTCGCGCGCCGCACCGAGGCGGCTTTCGATCCTTTCGCCGCGATCTCGTTTCGTCCGCCGTCCGCACCTCCGCCGCCGTCGACTCCGCGCCGTGCATTATGGCTGCTGCTGGCTTTGCTGGCGGCAGTCTTCTTAGTCATTGCGGGCGTCTATCTTGCATCGGTACCACGACGGCTGGTGTTGCCGCTCCCACCTCCGCTCCCCCTCGCGGCCCCAAAATCTCCCGAGCTGCCCAAACAGCCCAAGCCTCCTCCAGCGGCAAAGGTAACTCCGCCTATGTCTGAGCCACCAGGTCGCCCGGCGCTTCCGTTGCCCGGCGACCGGCTCAGGCTGCCGCCCAACCCGGTCGATCTATCGTTTTTGAAAGGACGCTGGGCTGTGAAAACCGGGCTCAGCTGGGGAAACATGTTCCACACCGAACCGGTCGAGATGTCGCTCGACTTTCATGATCATGAAGGTGGAAGGATCTCGATTGATCGCAGCGAGCCCAGGCAGGTCTGCTCATCCTCCGTCCAGGTCCAGCTCGCTGACACCAGCCTGACCTTGCAGAGCCGCTCCCGCCTTCGTTGCGCCGATGGTTCACTCATGACGAGTGTCCGCATCACCTGCGTCCGACAGGGCGACGGTTCCGCGCTCTGCCACGGCGTCAATCTGCCGGACGGACATCCTTTCGAGGCGCGTATCAATAGAATGCCCGATTGAAACGAAGAGAATCGATTGCGGCTTTTCATGAAGTTCATCGCTTTGAAGAAAGTCTACGATCCTTGGAAACCTCCCTCCGAGGATTGCATTACCTGCGGCCGCCAAGGAAGTATTGAACCAGACGACCTAAGTGTAGCGTGTCGATTTGCGGGCAGGAAGCGTATTGCTGTCGCGGCCGGTAGGTACTGATACCGGCGCGTTAATGATCTGACTCTGAAGTGAGTACACGCGGCTGCTGCGGTATAGTATAATTCGCTTCTCCTGCAGGGGGCGGGGGAGCAGCCTCACGACCTCGCGCTTGCCATCGGTGTCCACGGCACGATGACTATCCAGAGACGCTTCAGCAACTCGCGAATCGTTTCTCGCGTCCATCTACATCAAGCGACACATCTGCGTTTTAGGATTCTTCCATGGCTCGTAGCACCAAAACCGCCCGTACTTCCTCCAGGCGTGCACCTGAGGCTGCGCCCAGGAAGCGCCTTGGTCGTCCACTCGGCTCGAAGAACAAGGTGACGTCGGCCACCAAGGCGAAAGCAGCGCCTCTCGCACGCACGGCACGCGCGGCATCCAGGAAGACAGCGGCACCTGCCACACCGAAGCTGAACAAGGCGGAGCTCGAGCAGCAGGTCGTCAAGCTGGAGCGCATCATCGCCCGGCTGCGCAAGCAGAACGCCGAGCTGAAGCACACGGCCCGCACGGAGGCTCGCGAAGCCGCGCAGGCGGTCCCTGCCCCGGTAGCCGAGACCAGGCGGGCGCCGAAGCGCGCCGCTGCGCCATCGACGCGACGCAAGGCTGCAGCAGCCGAAGAACCAGCAGCGGAAGCGCCTGCCACAAGGGCAGCGGCCAAGCGAACCTCCAGGCGCAGCACCAGGTCGAAGACACTTCCTGCTGCCGGACCTGACGTCGAGCAGGAGCCCTCGGCGCCCGAAGACCATGAGGACGCGGGCGATCCGGAGGCGTGAGGGCACTTCCCTGACCAGCCGCCCGCTCCGCTCGCACCAGCGCCGCCTGTTGGGCGTCGTGCAGGCCATGGCCGGTGGCCAGACGGACGCGCGCGACATCCTGGCTGCGGTCACGCCGGGCGGCGGCAAGTCGCTGTTGCCGGTGCTGGCCGCCCACACCCTGATCGGCGTCGGCCTGGTGGAGCGCGTCTGCTGGGTGGTGCCGCGCGACAGCCTGCGCCTGCAG
>CAXUDP010000057.1:0-2140 GCA_964249735.1 uncultured Acetobacteraceae bacterium
GTTCAGCCACGGCATGTGGTGGAGCGCCATGCCCGACGAACGAGCTGGACGTGAGCGCGGCCCCCGAGGCCCCGCTCCGTCGTCCCGCCGTGTTCGATGCCAAGATCGCGCCGGCCACCACATCATGCCGGTCCGCCTGCTCGGCTGTTCGGCGAGGAGCTGCCGAGCCGAGGTGGCGGTCGGCATCAGGCCGACAGATCAGTCGTCCGCCACCCGCCCAGCCTCTCGTGTCGGCCGGGGAGGCGGACGTAGGGACGAACTCCTCGGTGGTATCCGGGCCGGCATCCCGGTGATACCGGGCGTCCCGCTCACCAGGCCACCACGCCGCCGTCGTTGAAGAAGACGCCGTTCGGCCCGTCGCCGGGCAGGGTGGCCAGGCGCACGCCGATCGCTGCCCCTTGTTCCGTCGTGCGGTGCCCCTGATGCTGGTTCAGGTCGGTGGCGACATAGCCCGGGCAGCCCGCGTTGACCTTGAACCCGAGCGGACCGAGCTCCTTGGCGAAGGCGACCGTGACGGCGTTCAGCGCCGACTTGGAACTGTTGTAGCCAAGAAGGTTCACCTGAGCCATCGGCGCCTCGAAGTCCGACGCCCAGGCGAGCGAGCCAAGGCTGCTGCTGATCATCACGATGCGCGGGGACGGGGATGCCCTGAGGAGCGGCAGGAAGGCGTGGGTGGCCCGGATGGCTCCGAACACGTTGACCTCGTAGATCGCCCGGACGTTCGCGATGGTGTCCTCGCTCGGCGGGGTCCAGCCCGTCGAGATGCCCGCGTTGTTCACCAGGGCGTCCAGCCGGTCGGTCTCCTTCGCCAGGGCGCCGGCGGCCGCCGCCACGCTGGCGTCATCGGCCACGTCGATCCGGAGGTCATGAGCCTCCAGCCCCTCGCTTCTCAGCTCGGCCACGGCCGCAGCACCGCGATCAGGGTCACGGCTGCCGAGCCATACCCGGTAGCCGAGCCGTCCGAGCCCTCGGGCGATCTCCAGGCCGATGCCCTTGTTCGCGCCGGTGACCAATGCTGTCGATCGTTCCGCCATGTGAAGCCTCCCGTGTTGCCCCCGAGGTGGCGTGCGCCGGGCGGCGGCAGGTGTCTGTTCGCCTCGTCGCCTTGCCTGATCCTCTCAAGTTGCTTCGGGCTATAGGGGCGGACCGCTTGTCAGATCGCGCGCCGCGGCTGACGCTGGGCCGATGCAGGACGCACTGGACCAGATCCGCGACATCGTTGACCGGCACGCGACCCGACCGTGCCAGCCGAACGTCCTGCCTCGCGTCGCGCTATACAAGGACGAAGCCGCGCCCCAGCCGGTCTCGGGGGTCTACCTGCCGGTGATGGCGATGATCCTCCGCGGGGCGAAGGAGATCGCCATCGGAAACCGGCGGCTGCGTTGCGACCCGGCCAGCTACTTCATCGCGACGGTCGAGCTGCCGGCTTCCGGCTGCGTGCGGCTGAACCAGCCCGACACGTCCTATCTCGCCGTCAGCCTGGACCTGGACAGCGATCGCCTGGCTCCGCTGCTGCCGGCGGCGGCCGACCTGCCGCAGGCAGGCGATACGGCCTTTGCCGTCAACCCGGTCACGCCCGAACTGCTGGACGCCTGGCTGCGCCTGCTCCGCCTCCTCGACACGCCACAGGATACCGCGGTCCTGGCGCCGCTGTGCGAGCAGGAGATCCTTTACCGCCTGCTGCAAGGTCCTCAGGGCGCCATGCTGCGCCAGATCATCCGGGCCGACAGCCGCTTGTCGCGGATACGCGGCGTCATCGCCCAGATCCGCGCCCGCTACGACCAGCCGATGCGCGTCGAGGCGCTGGCGGAACACGCCGGGATGAGCCCGGCCTCGCTTCACCGCCACTTCAAGGCCGCCACCGCCATGAGCCCCTTGCAATACCAGAAGGCGCTGCGCCTGCAGGAAGCCCGGCGCCTGATCGCTTCCGGCCGCGAGGTTGCCGCCGCTGCCTATGCGGTCGGCTACGAGAGCGCCTCCCAGTTCAGCCGCGAGTATGCCCGCATGTTCAGCATCGCGCCCTCGCACGATGCGGGGCGGCTCGCACCTGTCCGGTCGTCCGCCCGGCGGGCAAAGGCCGCCTGAGCGCCGGGTTCAAGTGCTTGCTGGGCTAGGTTGTCAGTGGAGGCGCCACGACGAT
>CAXUDP010000057.1:2240-21978 GCA_964249735.1 uncultured Acetobacteraceae bacterium
GCGCCGGGTTCAAGTGCTTGCTGGGCTAGGTTGTCAGTGGAGGCGCCACGACGATGGAGGCGGTCGGGTGCGCGGGCCGGGACCGGTGGCATTCAATCTCCGCCTGCGACCGTGGCCTCCTGACCCAGCCGGCGACGGGAACCGCCGAGCCCGCCCGAGCGCGCCTGGCCGCCATGCAGCGCGACTTGTTCCGGCAACGGCGCCAGCTCGTCGGTCGTGAGGAACAGCCCGAGGCGCCGCGCCAGGGCACCAAGCCGGATGCTGCCGGACCACACGGCGAGCGGTATCGACAACACCAGCCCGCACAGGAACGGCATCGTCCACGCCAGCAGCCCTGGTCGCAACAGCTCGAGCCCGAGCGTCACCACCAGCCCGAGGGCGGTGTGGCCGCCGAAGCGCCGCACCGCTTCGGCCCAGCCGACCGGACGGTCGCCGCGCGCCTGGGTGCTCCAGCCCACCACCCGCCCCCTGAAGGTGGTCATCACGAACCCGGTCACCGACACCGCCACGATCGGCGCGTAGAGCATCCCCAGCAGCTGCTCCGCCAGCACGCTCAGCACGAGACGGCCCCGGCCGCCGAAGCCACGCCACGCTTCCCCGGGCAGCACCAGGACGCGCCCAAGGCTTGCAAGCTTCGGCGCGAACAGGAGGAACAGCGTCAGCCACAGGCAGTCCCGCATCGCCCAGGCCCGATGCGACCCGGTCGCGTGCCCCAGGCCGACCGCCAGCAGCAGCAGGCTGATCAGCAGGCCGACCGGCGACGCCAGGTAGTACAGGATGCCCATGCCGATATGCACCCGGCTGGCCGGGCGGAAACGCGGGGCACCCAGCAGGCGCAGGTGCTGGAGGTTGCCCTGGCACCAGCGCCGCTCGCGCGCCAGGTGGTCGACCAGGTTGCTGGGCGTGGTCTCGAACGAGCCGCCGATCTCCGGCGCCAGCCGCACCGCCGACCCCGCCCGCAGCAGCAGCGCCGCCTCGATCGTGTCGTGGCACAGGATCTCGCCACCCAGCGGCGGCCGTCCCGGCAGCACCGGCAGGGCCGCGTCGGCAATGAACCGGTCGAGCCGCAGGATCGCGTTGTGCCCCCAGTACGTGCCGTGCCGCCCTTGCCACGCGTGCTGGCCTGCGACCGACAGCGGCGTGTTCAGCCGCGCCCCGAACTGCTGCAGCCGCGCGAACAGGGTGGTGCCGCCGATCGGATAGGACACCGACTGGATCAGCGCGGCACCTGGATCGTCGCTGAGGGCTGCGATCAGCTCCCGGATCGCGGTGCCGGTCATCAGGCTGTCGGCGTCGAGCACGATCGCGAAGTCGTACTCGTGCCCGTGGTCACGGCAGAACGCCCCGATGTTGCCGGCCTTGCGCCCGGTGTTCGGGCTGCGGTGCCGGTAGTGGACGCCGGTCCCGGAGCGCGCGCGCATGAACGGCGGGAACAGCCGCGCCTCCTCCGCCAGGCGCCCTGCATCCTGCGTGTCGCTCAGCACGAACACGGTGACGCCGTCAGCCTCGTCGAGCGACTCGGCCATGATCCGCACCGCGGCGCGGATCGGTTCCGGCGGCTCGTTGAACACCGGCAGCAGCAGCGCCGTGCGCACCGGTCCGACACGCGGCTCCGCGCGCCGGGCCGGCTCCTTTCTTCCCGACGCCAGCCTGGCCGGCAGCAGCCCGACCAGCGGGCCCGACGCGCTCAGCGCCATGCGGCCGTAGGACAGGGCGAACAGCAGCCACAGCGGCGCCATCCAGAACCGGTCCAGGCCGAACGCCAGGATCGCGCTGGCCGCCCCGGCGGCGCCGAGCAGCACCGTCGGCAGCAGCAGCAGCGCGAGACGCGACCGGTCCGGCAGGGGCATCACGTTCGCGACGGTCGGGACGACTCGGCATCCCGCCGCCGCAGCGCGAGCTGGGCGGACAGCGGATTGGCCTCGCGATACAGCGGATACACCTGCTCCACCCGCGCATCGATGCTGGCGGTGTCCAGGAACGCCGCCCCGCCAGCGCGCTCCGCATCCTCCGGCCGCAGCCTGACCGCCTGGCGCCCGTCCCCCGGGCGGTCCGACACGAGGGCGTCGCCGCGGTCGCGCAGCCGCCGCACGCCGCGCCAGCCGATCCGGCCATAGCTCATGGTCTCGCTTTCGAGCCCCGGCACGATCACCTTCACCGCACGCACCGGCGACCCGGCGGGCGAGCAGTCGACCCACAGGATCTCCAGGCCCTCGGCGCCGAGCTGGCGCGACAGCCAGTCGAGCCGTGCCCGGCTTTGTCCCAGGTCCTGGGCCACGTCCGGCAGCGACGAGAACTGGACCTCGGTGCGGCGCAGGAACACGGTGTCGACCAGGCGGCGGCGCAGTTCCGCCTCGTCCTGGGCCACCCAGTCGGCCATGGTGTCCAGCGCGCGCGGCTCCTCGTCACGCGCTTCCGCCACCGCCAGCTGCCGCGCGAACGAGGCGGGCGGCAGCAGGGCGCGCAGCAGCTCGATCGGCCCATGCGTCGCCGCCTTGCGCGAGCGCGAGCCAACGAACTCCAGCAGCGCCTTGCGCAGGCCGCGCATGCGGTTCGGGTGCGCCGCCTCGCCGCAGGCCGTGACCTGGATCGGCAGGGTCGCCTGCCCGTTGTCGTCGCCGACCACGTACAGGTTGGCGATGCCGAACCCGGTGTCGGCGAGCTTGACGGTGACGTCGATCCCCGCCTCGCGCAGGATCCGGCACAGCGTCTCGCAGTCCGGGTCCAGCGGCACGTCGAAGGCGACCACCGCGCCCTGGTCGAAGGCGCGGTACGTGAGCACGTTGCCGTCGCGCTGCAGCAGCTCCATCACCCCGTGCGCGATCGCGTGGTCGAGGTCGAGCCCGGCGCCGAGCCCGTTGGTGATCGGCGTGATCAGGCCGGAGCGATCGCCGAGCTGGTACGGCGCGATCGCCACCCACTCGATCGGCACCAGCACCGTGTCGTCCGACGGGTAGCGCCGCGCCGGCAGCCAGCGACGGGTCGCGTCCGGATCGTAGTCGGAGCCTGCCGGCAGGCACAGCGTCAGCGGGTCGGCGACGCCGGCGGCACCCAGCCGCGCCACGAGAGCCGAATAGCTCGCCTCCACCGGCTCCTGTCGCTTGAGCCAGCTGCCGAGATGCACCTCCTCGCACAGCTCGCCGAGCGCGCCGGTCGCGGCTTCCGCCTCGGTGAAGCCGTAGCCATGGCCGATCACCGTCGGCCGGTCGGGCGTGAGGAGGTTCGCCTGCACCACCGGGATGCCGAACCGGTCGAGCGAGTCGATCCGGAACGCCAGCGTTTCGGCCTCCGGCGGCATGCTGGCCCGGAACAGGGCTGCGATGGCGGCATGGTCCTGCGTCACGCGGCGGTATCTCCTTCCTCGATGATGATGGTGCGTCCGCCCGGCGCGTGCGTCATGCCGCGATCCCCGCCAGCACCGCGGGATCGGACAGCAGCAGGCGCTCGGCGTGGCTGCACGCTTGTCCCTCGGCCTCGCGCCGCATCAGCCGCTCGATCGCCTCGGCCGCCTGGTCGGCGCCACCGAACTGGTATCCCAGCTGGGTGCGGTAGCAGCCGACCGCCCGCAGTCGCGCGTCGCGGGCCCGAGGGTCGAGCGGCACCACCACCGGCACCGTCGCCGCCGCGGCGACGCGCGGGTCGGGCACGGCGTCGGCATCGCGGATCACGTAGGGGGTGTCGCGGTAGAAGCCGAGCGGCGGCAGCGGGTCCGGCACTGCGAGCAGTGCCGCGATGAGCTGCAGGTGGTCCACGTGCCGGCCGCATCCCTGCGGCGCCAGCACGAGGTCCGGCCGCTCCGCGACCAGCAGCTCCCCCAGCAGCACGCCGAGCGGCCCGCCCACCGCGTCGTCCGCCCGCGGCGGCGCGAACAGCGCCGATGCCGAGCCGTAGCCGCGGTTCGGCGCTTCGGCCAGGTCCAGCAGCACCGGGCGCGCCCCGAGGCTGCGGCAGGCGGCCGCGTCCTCGTCGCGTCGCAGCGCCATGTAGTCCACCGCGTCGTCCAGCCCCTTGTCGCGCTGGCAGGCGAGCGCGAAGCCGGAGGCCGGATGCACCGACCGGGTAAACGCGGTCGCCACCACCACCTCCCAGCCTGCCGCAGCAAGCAGGGCTGCGGTGCCGCCGCAGGAGAACGCCACGTCGTCGAAATGCGGCGACAACAGCAGCGCGGAACGGCGTCCGTCGGGACGAAACGCCCGGCTCACAGCAGGTGCGGGCTGGCGCGATACCGGCACGGGTCGCGCGGCAGGATCGGGTCGAAGTCCCGGTCCGGCGCCCTGCCCGCCACGGCGCCGTAGACCGTCATGATCCGGTCGGCGACCGCAGACCAGGAATACACCTCGCGGCACTCGGCCAGCGCCGTCTCCGCCAGGCGCAGTCGCAGCTTCGGGTCCGTGATCAAACGGCGCAGGGCCGCGGTCAGCGCGTCGATGTCCCCGGGCTCGGTCAGCAGCCCGTTCTCGTTGTCGCGCAGGCAGTCCACCACCCCCACCGCACGGCAGGACACGGTGGCGAGGCCGGTCGCCATCGCCTCCAGGATGGTGTTGGAGAACCCCTCCGCATAGGTCGGCGAAACGAAGATGTCGGCGCCGTGATACGCATCGGGGGCGTGGTCGTAGTCGACATAGCCGCGCAGCCGGGTGTGCCGCATCAGCCCGGTCTTCTCCAGCCGGCGCACCGCCTCGTCGAGGTCCGGGCCGATTCCGGACAACACCAGGCGGAACGCCGTTCCTTCCCGGTCCAGCCGCTCCAGCGCCTCGATCATGTCGAGCACGCCTTTCCGACGGTCGACACGGCCGTGATACAGCAGCACCGGCGGCGCTTCCGGATCGCGCCGCAGCCGGTCCGGCCTGAACCGGCCCACGTCCACGGCACCCGGCACGATGGTGAAGCGCGCCGGGTCGGTACCGAGCCGTTCGGTCACCTCGTCCGCGAACGAGCGGCAGCCGATCAGCACCGCGCCGGCGTGGTCCAGCACATGCGTCATCGCCAGCCGGTGCGCCTCGCAACACGATCCCACCCAGTGCCCGTCGCCGCCCTGGATCGAGACCACGCTGGGCACGCCCAGTTCCCGCGACGCGAGCAGCACCGCCCAGCCGGTCGGATAACCGTACTGGGCATGGAGCAGGTCGAACGGATCGCGGGCGTGCTCCGCCCGGATGGTGTCCACCAGCACGTCGATGTCGCGCTCGAAGTCGCCGCACTCCGCCTCGCCCGCCTGTTCCAGCCCGATCACCCGTACGCCCGGCACGGGCGGCGGCGGCCCGCCGCCGTACACGCCCTTGCCGAACGCATCACTGCGATACTGGCTGATCATGGTGACATCGTGGCCGGCCGCGACCAGCGCGCGGAGCAGGTTGAGCGCATACACGCTCATGCCGGAGATCGCCGGGAAGTACCGCCGGCTGACGAAGCAGATCCTCATGCCGGTGCGTGCTCCGGGCGTGGCAGCAGCACCGGGATCGGCACCGGCTGGGTGGAGGCGCCGCCATCGATCATGCGGTCGAGCAGCTCCAGCACCGCCGCCTTCGGCACCCCGACCGCGCACTCGAACGGGGTGAACACGGTGTCGAACTCGAGCCGCTCGAACACCGCGCGGTAGCGCCGCGCCTCGTTTGGCGACAACGGGATCTGCTTGTGGAACGCCTTGTGGGTGGACAGGGCCTTGACCCGGCCGTCGTCGTCGAGGTCGAGCTTCAGCGCGTCGCCGACGAACACCGCGCCGAGCCTGGCATCATGCAGGATCGCGTGGCCCTCGTAGTGGCCGCCGGTGTGGTGCAGCACCAGCCCGGGCAGGATCTCGTGTCGCTCGTCCCAGGGATGGGTGATCCGGAACGCCTTGGTCCACTGCAGATCCTCCTTCTGGATCAGCAGCGGCGGGTCGAAGCGCCGCTGCAGCTGCCACAGCGCGCCATAGCCGTGCGGATGCGAAGCGCCCAGGACGGCGATGCCGCCGAGCCGCTCGATCGCGTCCAGCGCGTCGTCGTCGTAGCAGGGGGCCGCCTCGAACGCGACGTTGCCGTCCGACCCGGTCAGCAGCCAGCCATGGCTGTCCAGGCCGAAGCGCGGCGTAGTCCAGAACTCCCACACGCCCGGGATCACCTCGCGCCGGTGGTAGCGCAGCCCGGACCGGACATCGTCCAGGGTGCGGAAGTCCCACCCATCCTCCGGCAGGTCGTTGCGCACGTCCGAGCAGATCGGGCAGTGCGGCGGCACCGCGAAGTGCATCTGCCAGTGCCCGCAATTGCTGCACGCGAACGGCGATAGCGGCATGGTCAATGGGCTCCGTGGTCGGCGATGGCGTCGCGCAGGCGGGACAAAAGGATCATCGTGCGCAGGTCGCCCTGCGGTTCGAACCCGAACGGCCGGCGGCCGAGCAGGTGGTCGGCGAACGCCTCGACCTGCAACGCGAACGGCGAGCGCTCGATCCCCTCGACCGCGACCTCCTGCGTGCCGGCCTGCGTGGTCAGGGTCAGGCTGCCGCCGGGGGTCTGGCCCATGGTGTCGAGCAGGGTCAGCTGCCCGGCATCGCCCATGATCTCCAGCCGGCGCCTGGGCAGGAACTCCGGACAGTTGTACGCCACGTGCAGCTGCGCCAGCACGCCGGACCGGCTGCGCGCCACCAGCATCGCCCCGTCATCCACGCCGCCCCGCGCCTGCGCATAGGCGTGCACGCGGCGCTGGCCCAGGATCGCCGCCTCCTCCAGCGGCTCGCCGAGCAGCATCGCCAGGAGGTCCAGCCCGTGCGGCGCCAGGTCGAAGAATGCGCCGCCGCCAGCCCGCGACG
Organism: uncultured Acetobacteraceae bacterium; assembly: GCA_964249735.1. Taxonomy (GTDB): domain Bacteria; phylum Pseudomonadota; class Alphaproteobacteria; order Acetobacterales; family Acetobacteraceae; genus Lichenicola. Next base: position 9,025 of record CAXUDP010000057.1, read on the forward strand.
GGTCGATGCGCCAGTTGTCAGCGGACCACGCGGCACCCACCCAGCAGGCATAAACGATGCGGACCGCCGCCACCCGGCCGACCGCGCCGGCCCGCAGCAGCTCTGCCGCCTTGCGGTGCGCCGGATGGTGCCGCTGGTCGAACGCGGTGGCGTAGAACACGCCCGAGCGGGCGCAGGCCGCCACCATCGCCTCGGCATCGGCGGCCACGGTCGCCATCGGCTTCTCGCACAGCACCGCCTTGCCGGCCGCGGCCGCGGCCTCGACCAGGGGCCGGTGCACGTGATTTGGTGCCGCGACATAGACGGCCTGCAGCCCGGGAGTGCGGAGGAAATGCTCGATCGCGGTGCTGCGCGCGATGTCGCGCTCCCCCGGCGCGATCGCGTCGAGCGCCGCCGGATCGGGATCGCACAGCGCCAGCAACCGGCCGTTGCCGCTCCCGGCGATGGCGGGGGCCGCGAAGTCGCGCGCCACCCAGCCGCAGCCGACGATCCCCCAGCCGACGACGTCCGGATCCACCGCCGCTACCATCGGCCAGGCAGCTCGACATAGACGCGCCGGCGCAGCAACGCTTCGACCTCGGGCCTGCCGGTGCGGTCGATCACGTCCGGCCCCTGCCAGCGGGTCGGGTAGGTCGCGAGTGCCGCGTATTCCTGCTCGTAGCGGGGGCTCGGCCACGCGATCTCCGCTCCGTCCGCGGCCGGCCGGTAGAGCGGGTTGAGCCGCAGCGTCGGGCCGGACTCGGTGCCGAAGCCACGACGCCCGCCCGCCGCGCCGGCCACGCCGTCGGCCCGCCAGAGCAGCGACACCGCGGCCACCGACCGCAGCGCCGGGGCCTCGGCGGCTACCGCCGGGCGACCGGCAGCGAACGCCCCGGTCAGCTCGGCGTCGTCGAACAGCCGCGCACCAGGGAACAGCGCCGCATATTCCGCCACCGTGAGCGGCACCCCGGAAGAATGGTTCTCCACGTCGGCGTTGTGCGCGTGCCCGAGCGCCACGGTTCCGCCGGGTCCGGCGAGCTGCCGCATACGCGACGCGATCCCCGGCTTGTCCGGCAGGAAGTAGAACGCGTCGTGGCAGAACACGGTGTCGACCGTGCCGTCCGCGAGCGGCCACGGCGCCTCGGCATCGAAGCACGCCAGCCGCGCGTCCGGGCTGACGAAGTGCCGCGCCAGCCACAGCTTGGCGAACACCAGGTCGCCGCCCGCGGCCTGCACTCCCGCACGGTGCAGCGCCGACAGGAAGTGACCGGCGCCGCACGCCAGCTCGAACACCGACGCCGGCCCCGCCGGCAGCGCCTCGCCCAGCAGCGCCAGGCCGGACAGGAAGGTCGGATCGGTCCAGCGATGCGCGAAGTAGTCGCCCACCCGCCCGAAGCCGAGTGCCGCCATCGCAGCGCGGAAGTCCAGGCCGTCCCGCTCGCGGACGATCCGCTCGCACAGCTCGACCGCAGGCGGCGGGTCGGGCGCATACGGATCCTGGTCGCGCAGCAGCAGCGCCGTCGCCCGCCCGGTTTCGCCGGCCTCGAGCAGCCGCACCGTTTCGGCCGCCAGCGCGGCGCGGCCGGTGCGCAGGAACGGGATGCCGTCGATCACCGGCCACGCCTCGCCGTCGGCGACCAGCAGGGTGTCGCCGCGCCGCTCCAGGATCCGGCCGGATGTCGGGCTGCGCAGGGCCCCGGACGGCCAGGCCGCCGCCGTCACAGCAGGCCGAGCGTGGACAGGACGCGCAGGTGGAACGCCTGCAGCGGGCCGGCATGCACCAGCTCGAGGTCGCCCAGCGCTTGGTCCACGGTGAAGGCGCTGGCGCGGCCGTGATGGTGCGCCTGAAGCACGCGGTCGATCACGTCGGCGGCGTTGAAGGCCTGCCCTTCCGCGGTGTCGGCATCCGCGATCGGCGCCAGCGCGTCCGCCACCCGCGCCCGCAGCGCCGGCGACAGCGTCCGGAGCTCGCCCTCGGTCAGGCGGCGCATCAGCGGCAGCAGCGCGTTCCCCAGCATCACCTCGCCGGCGAAGCCGGTATCGGGCAGCAGGGCGTTGTGCAGGTGATGCGCGAGACCGGCCAGGAAAGCCTGCACCGGATCGGCCTCGCCGTGCAGGGCGATCAGCGCGCCCAGCACGCCCACCACCAGGCAGTGGTCGCCGTGGCTTTCCGCCGGTTCCAGCGCCAGGCGCGGCTTGCCGGGCGAGGTGGCCCCGGCGCGCGGCTGGCGGATCAGCCTGTCGACGAACGCGGGCGTCGCCTGGCCGGCAGCCATCCGAAACCCGCCCACCGCGTCCCGCACCGGCGCCATGGCGTCGGGAGACAATCCCGACGCCGCGTCGTCATAGCCGCGGCGGAGGATCGCCTGCCGTGTTTCCCCGTCGACCTCCAGCTCCCGCAGCAGACGGGCGTCGATGCCGGCCAGCCGGGTCGCGACCAGCGCGTCGGCCACGACCTGCAGGCAGACCAGGCGGAGATCGTCCCCCTGCGCCAGCGCCGCCCAGGCCGAACGGAACAGCCGCTCGGCGACGCTGTCGTCGGTGGACTGGTCGCGCATCCGCTTCAGCTCGGACAGGTCGCGTGCCACCGTGCCGAACCGGGCCAGCGCCTCCACCGGCTGCGTCACCGGCGGGACGAACGCGGTCGGGCCGCGGGAAGCAGACCGACCGGAGGCAGGCCGGATGGCCTGGGCACGGTGGTCGCTCGCAGAAACGTCATGATGGCCTATCGTCAGAATCGCGGAGCGTTACATAAGGCGGCACCGGGGCCCCGTCTGCCGGCCCCCGATCACGAACGAGTGTTGGCTCGTCCCCGCCCGACAACCGGTTCCCGCACGCACCGCCTGTCCAGCCGCACGGGAACCGGCGATCCTTCCGGTGCCAATGACCTTTCTCCCCTTCCCCGCACCCGACGGCGACGCCGACCGGCGTGCGACCCTGCTGGACCGCTGGACCCTGCTGACCGGCACCGTGCTGCCGGCGATGGCGGCGGAACAGGGTTGGCCGATCCGGCTCGACCACTGCTTCAAGCGGGTCTGCCTGGATGCGGCCCTCGGTGCGCGCTGGGATACGCTGGTCCGCCGCCCGGCGGTGCGGCACCTGAGCCTGTCGCAGCTGGCGGCGGCGGTGGAACACGCCGAACGGATCGTGGCACGGCCGGCGCTCCTGCCGCCGCTGAACCGCGCCAGCCTTCTCCTGCGCGGCAAGGCTTGATGGAGCCTGTCGCCGCCGCCCGGGCCCATGTAGAAACGGGTTCGACATGAAACGGCGGCATTCCTGGTGGACGATCCTGGCGGCGCTGCTCCTGCCGGCGGGTGCCGCCAGCGCGCAGACCGATCCTGCCCCTCCGGCCCCCGACAAGGACGGCTACACCCTGTTCGACCCGACGCCGGACGCGCTGCTGCGCCCGCTGCAGACCGACCGGCCCGGCAAGTCGTTCAACCCGTTCACGGTGGATGCCGGCCACATCCAGATCGAGACCAGTGTCTGGCAATACACCTGGGACCACTGGTCGCCGGACGACAGCACGATGCGCTCGATCACGATCCTGGACCCGAACCTCAAGATCGGCCTGACCGACCGGGCGGAGCTGGACGTCGTGCTGCCGCTCTTCAACAGCCAGGTGACGCGCAGCCGGATCGGCGGCGGCCGGCAGGCCGGCCAGGGGCTCGGCGACCTGCAGCTCGGGGGCAAGGTCAACCTCCTCGGCAACGACGGCGACGGCAGCCGCGGCGTCGGGCTCGTCGGCTTCATCGAGCTGCCGAACGGCGCGTCCGGGATACGCGAGGCGTCGGCGCAATACACCGCGGCGCTGCCGGTCGTGCTGCCGCTGCCCAGGCAGTTCTCGATCACCGTGGAGCCGGAAGCGGGCCTGCTCGACAACGCCGACAAGCCCGGCCTGCACGGCGACTACCAGTTCATTCTCAACCTGAACCGGCAGATCCCCGGCACCACCGTCACCGCCGCCATCGAACTGGCGCTGGACGAGAACGCCGATCACAACACCGGCGACCAGAACACGATCGACGGCTCGCTGCAGTGGGTGATCGGTCGCAACTTCCAGCTCGACGGCGGGGTCTACATTGGCCTCAACCGCTCCGCCCCTGACTGGTCACCTTATGTCGGGTTCTCTGTGCGATTCTAGCTGGCGCCTGATCCTGCTCGCTAGTTCGTTTCTCTTCTAGACGGGAAGGCCTGATAGTCGTCAAGGATCAAGCCGACACGATGATGTGCCACGACGGCCTAACAGTCGACTGATGAGATCGGTGCTCGGTTGTAATCCAACCAGTAATATCTTCTCCTGTATCAAATACCTATAAGATTTCATTGTCTCCGCAGTTATAGTTTCGGAAACGAACCCTGTATTGGTCTTTCTGACCTCGATCTTTTGCAGTCAGTTCCGACAAAGCTGGTATTTAGAAGCGGATTTCTGTTCAAGCTGAACCTTCGGCCGACATCTTTGCTCGTCTCGTTAGATGCGGAGCCTACAAGCCGACCACATGAAGGTAATCAGGCGGACGCGCAACATGAGTCCCCAAGGGCCAAGCTTATGCCTCACTGTTTCGGCTGCCTGCCAACGCGGGCTCATAAGATGATGTAGTGTAAGGAACAAGCCATCAACCTCTTTCCACATCGAGTTGAGGTCAAAGCCGGGACGGATGATCACGTTATCCTTTCCGTTCATCCAAATAGATCAGAAGCTATCGCCATAACTCGAGTTTACACTCCAGGGCGGATCTGGATCAGGTGAATTATCAAATCAGGTAAACACGCTGGGTAGAGACAGCAGTCCAGAATGTCTGAGGTGAACCCGAGCAAATTGAGAATGCTTACGGGGAGGCGAAGGAACTTAAGGATCACCCGACGTAGCAAATCAGACGAGAAGTCCGACAAGCGACAGCGTCCAGGATGTTCCGGAACAAGCTCAACCATGCCCTCATCATAAATTCCTACCTTGCTAGAAGCTCATTTTTGTGTCTCAAATAATAAGTAATAGGCTATGATCGAGTTCGAGAGTGCCACTGTGGAACAGGGGGCTACGAGAATGCCTGAGCAACAAGCGCAAGTTCCTGACGAAACGCCTCTGCAAGGGGCAGGATACGACGGCCTAGGGGTGCCAGGACTTTATGTAGCCGCAACTACTGCAGCAGGCTTGCATCATAGCCGTGACCTGAGGTGTCTTGAAGATCTCAGGTCTGCTGTGAAGCGAGCAGTTGAGATCGATCTGAAGGGTGGCCAGGATCAGGCACCTAATGTGACAGTGCTCGAAATATTTAAGAGGATATTTGCTCCGCTATCGGTTAGACAGCCGACCTATGACGAACTTATAGCCAAATATGCAAGTCTTTGTGGAGCCTTGGACAAGGCGGACACAATGCAGTTTAGTGACCAAGCCCTCGTTGGCTTCATTGCTCTGACGTCAAGGCGTCTTGTGACGGCATATAAGATATACAACGACATCGAGTTTCAAATCTCGGCTCCCGCGGCGTTGAGTTACGTCATGCGTGGAGTTGGATATTTCCTTCGATCAATAGTTACCTTGCTATTCCTATGTCTGTATTCTGCCGCCGTCATATATTTTCTGCAAAAGTTTACTCATTATTTAACTTTTACTCTTTTGAAGGCTTCTTCCAACAATGTTCAACCCTTGATTGCATCTGAACGATTTTTCTCGGCCCTGCTGATGTTTTTCAACATGCCGGTAGGTTGGGTCTTCATAGCAGCGATTTCCGGAATGCTTGGTAGCGTGGTCAGTATTCTTCTGCGCTTAGGAGAGTTCGAAACAACAAAAGGTCGCTCACAGACGTTTCTTACCCTGACCGGCGCCACCTTGCCGATCGTTGGAGGCGTATTCGGGGCGTTCATCGCGGCGCTGCTTTGCTCCAACGTAGTAGCCGTGACTGTTGGTCGAGACGGCCAAAATTGCTGGCTTTTTCTTGTTGTTGGCTTCTTGTCCGGTTTCAGCGAACGTTTCTCCAGGGGCTTTATCAAAATCGCCGAGGAGCGGCTGGGAGGCAGCTCAGGCGGGTCATCCACGGAGCTCAAAGTCTCGGCGGGCACTGCGTTGATGCAGGGTCGGTCCACCCCGTCTATCTGATCCAGCTGGGACGGGATCCTGGTTCAGGACGACCAGCACGTAGCAAGACGGCAACCCTAACATTGACGGGAGTTCTACCCCTTGCTTGTCGGCCGGCCGTCAGATTTCGCCTCGCCCACCGTCCTGGTCCTGGTGCGCAGCGTCACGAACTCCTCCGCCGAGGTCGGATGGATGCCGATCGTGCGGTCGAAGTCCGCCTTGGTCAGCCCGCCGGTGACGGCGATCGCCAGGCCCTGCATCATCTCCGGCGCGTCCTCGCCGAGCATGTGCACGCCGACCACCCGGTCGGTGGCCTGGTCCACCACCAGCTTCATCACGCTCTGCCGCTTGCGGCCGCTCAGGGTGTGGCGCATCGGCGTGAAGCGGGCGAGGTAGATGTCGGCGGGTCCGCGTGCGGCGGCCTCCTCCTCGGTCAGGCCCACGCTGGCCAGCGGCGGGGAGAAGAACACCGCCTTGGGCGTGGTGTCGAACGACCACTCCCGCACCGCGCCGCCATAAAGCCGGTCGGCCAGGATGTGGCCTTCCGCGATCGCCACCGGCGTGAGGTTCATGCGGTTGGTGACGTCGCCGATGGCGAACACGCCGGGCTCGTCGGTCTCGCTGCCCGTGTCGACCAGGATGCGCCCCTCCTCCGTGGTTCGCACGCCGGTGGCGTCCAGGCCGAGCCCTTCGACGTTCGGGGTGCGGCCGACGGCGAAGAACACCAGGTCGGTGTTCCATTCCCGCCCGTCCGACAGCGTCACGCGCAGCGCGCCCTCGTGCCGACGGATCCGGTGCAGCAGGGCACCAGGATGGATGTGGATGCCGCGCGCGGTCATCGCCTCCGCCAGCGCCTCGCGCAGGTCCTGGTCGAAGCCGCGCAACGGCAGGTCCGGCCGGTACACCACCTGCACCTCGGAGCCGAGGCCGTTGAAGATGCCGGAGAACTCGACGCCGATGTAGCCGCCGCCGACCATCGTCACCCGCTCCGGCCGGTCGGGCAGGTGGAAGGCCTGGTCGGAGTCGATGCCGAGCGCATACCCCTCGATGTGCGGCTGCACCACCGGCCGGCTGCCGGTGGCGATCACGATCCGCTCCGCGGTGATCCGGCGCGGCGCGAAGCCGGGATCGAGCGGTCCCGGCTCCAGCATCACCGTGTGCGCGTCCTCGAACCGCGCCCGCCCCTCGAACAGGGTCACGCCCGCGTTGGCGAGCAGGCGCACGTAGATGCCGTTCAGGCGCGCGATCTCCGCGTCCTTGACCGCCATCAGGTGGCGCCAGTCGTGCCGCCCCGGCTCCGCGCTCCAGCCGAAGCCGCGCCCGTCCAGCGCGTGCTCGCCGTACTCGCTGGCCTGCACCATCATCTTCTTCGGCACGCAGCCGAGGTTGACGCAGGTGCCCCCCCAGTGGCGGCTTTCCGCCACCGCCACCCGGGCGCCGTGCGTCGCCGCGATCCGGGCGCAGCGTACGCCGCCCGAGCCGCCGCCGATCACGAGCAGGTCGAAATCATGGGTCATGGCTGGATCCTGTCGCGGCAGCTTCGTCGTGGCTGGTCGCCGGACCGGCGACCGCAGTCAGCGCTGCGCGAACGCCTTTTCCACGACATAGGCGCCCGGGGTGGCATTGTTGCCCTCGTCGAAGCCGCGGGACACCAGCATCGCTTCCAGCTCCGCCAGCATCGCCTCCGATCCGCAGATCATCACCCGGTCGTGCTCCGGATCCAGCGCCGGGAGCCCAAGATCGGCGAAGATCCTGCCGCTCTCGATCAGCTCGGTCAGACGGCCGGTGGTCTGGTACTCTTCCCGGGTCACGGTCGGATAGTACAGCAGCTTCGCCGCCACATCCTCGCCCAGGAACTCGTGGTGCGGCAGCTCGTGGCGGATGTGGTTGGCATAGGCGAGCTCGCCGGACACCCGAACTCCGTGCGCCAGGACCACCCGGTCGAACCGCTCATAGGCGGCCGGATCCTTGATCACCGCCAGGAATGGCGCGAGACCGGTGCCCGTCGCCAGCAGGTAAAGGTTGCGCCCCGGACGAAGGTTGTCGATCAGCAGCGTGCCCGTCGGCTTGCGCCCCACCAGCACGATGTCGCCCGGCACGATCCGGCACAGCTTGGAGGTCAGCGGCCCGTCCGGCACGCTGATGGACAGGAACTCGAGCTGGTCCTCGTAGTTGGCGCTGGCGATGCTGTAGGCACGCAGCAGCGGCTTGCCGTCCAGCTCCAGCCCGATCATCGCGAACTGCCCGTTCTCGAACCTGAGCGACTGGTCGCGCGTGGTGGTGAAGGAGAACAGCCGGTCGGTCCAGTGGTGCACGCCCAGCACCCGCTCCGGGCTCAGATGCCCATAGGTCCGGGTCGGCGGCGACAGCACGGACGTTGCATCGACGAGTTCCGTGTCCGACATTCCGCTCCATGCTCCCGTTTGCTGCGCTGCACGCTGATCTATGGTCGGCCACACCGACATGCCAGCGAAAAACGCTCATGGCAGGGGCCGGCGCTGCGGGACGGTCGGCCGGCGACGGCATGGGACCGGGACGCTTGTCCGGCCGGGACACGGCGTGAGCGGTCCGGACCCGCTCGATCCCGACCGCGCGATCAGCCGGCTGCTCGGCGCGCGCTGCCCGGTGCTGCAGCCCGGCCACGTCTGGCTCGCCGGCGCCGGCCCGGGCGACCGCGGCCACCTCACGCTGCACGCCCTGTGCGGGCTGATCCAGGCCGACGTGATCGTCTACGACGCCCTGGTCGACCCCGGGGTGCTTGACCTGGCGCAGGCCGGCGCGGTGCGCGAGTTCGCCGGCAAGCGCGGCGGCCGTCCGTCGATCCACCAGGACGACATCTCGGCGCGGCTGGTGACGCTGGCGCGCGAGAACCGGCGCGTGCTGCGGCTGAAGGGCGGCGACCCGTACGTGTTCGGCCGCGGCGCCGAGGAGGCGCTGGTGCTGGCACAAGCCGGGATCCCGTTCCGGATCGTGCCGGGCCTCACCGCCGGGCTCGCCGGCCTCGCGGCCGCCGGCATCCCCGCCACCGTGCGCGGCATCAACCAGGCGATCGTGCTGGCCACCGGGCACAGCGCCGAAGGCGAGGCCGATCCGGTCGCCGACCTCGACTGGGCCGCCCTGGCCCGGCTCGACCAGCCGCTGGTGCTTTACATGTCGGTGCGCAACCTCGGCGCCATCGCCGCCCGCCTGATGGACGCCGGGATGTCGGCCGCAACCCCCGCGGCGGCGATCTCGCGCGCCGCCAGCCCGGAGCAGCTTCTGCTGATCGGCACCCTCGCCACCCTGCCGGAGCTGCTACGCAGCAACCCGCTGCCGACCCCGGCGCTGATCGTGATCGGCCGCATCGTCGCGATGCGGGACGCGCTGGGCGGGCTGGCGGCGGACGCGACGGCAGTGCTGGACACGTTCTGATCCGGCCGGAGCCGCCGTCAGCGTCCGCGTGTCCAGACCACGTCGGCGCGGCCGTCGTCGTTCAGGTGCCGGGCCAGCACGAAGGCGTAGTCCGACAAGCGGTTCAGGGTGCGAACCACCAGCGGGTTGACCGGCTCGGCGGCCGCCAGCGTGACCACGCGCCGCTCCGCCCGACGCACCACCGTGCGCACCACATGGGCCTGAGCGGCGCCGGCGCTGCCGCCCGGCAGCACGAAGCTGTCCAGCGGCGCCTGCCGCTCCACCAGGACGGCGATCTCGTCCTCGATCAGCCGCAGCAGCCGGTCGTCGATCCGGTAGCGGGCGTCGGGCCCTCCCGGGATGCACAGGTCGCCGCCGATGTCGAACAGCCCGTGCTGGATGCGTGCCAGCACCGCGTCCAGCGCCTCGTCCGTCCCCACGTGCAGGCGGAGCACGCCGACCACGGCGTTGGCCTCGTCGACGCTGCCATAGGCCTCGACCCGCAGGGAGTCCTTCGGCGTCCGCATGCCGTCGCCCAGGCTGGTCCGGCCATCGTCGCCGGTCCGGGTGACGACCTGGTCGATGCGGATCGCCATCAATCCTTGTCCACGGTCTGCAGCACCTCGAAGCCCTCGAACTGCGGCGGCCCCTGATACATCGCCCGGGTGCCGGCCTGGCCGGCGTTGCGGTGCGCCTCGCGGAACGCGTCCGACCGGGTCCAGGCCTCGAACGCCGCCTTCGAGGCCCACACCGTGTGCGACGCATACAGCACGTGGTCCTCGTGCTCCGGTCCGCGAAGCAGCTGGAAGCTTTCGAAGCCGGGCACCGTCCTCAGGTGCACGTCACGGCTGAGCCAGACCTGCTCGAAGTCGGTTTCCGAGCCGGGCGCGACCCGGAACCGGTTCATGGCGATGAACATGCGCTACCTTCCGATGGAGGCCGGCCGGGACCTTCCCGCCGGACACGAAAACGCCGCCCATGCACAAGGCACGGACGGCGCGACGCCGCTCGAACGATCGCGAAGGACCGTTACGATTTGGTGGTCTTGTGGTGGTGATGGCGCATCGTGCCCTTGTGCGCCGGCCCTGCAAGGGCGGTCGCCTGGTCGAGGTGCGACTGGATCGTCGGCAGCGTGTCGGACGCGAACTTCTTCAGGTCAGGGTCGGTGCCGCTCTGCGACTCGGTCTGGAACAGCACCACCTGCTGCTGGTGGCCGGCGATGTTGTCGGCGATGTAGTCGTGATCGAACTTGCGGCCGGTCTCGCCCTGCAGCTTGCTGATCTCCTGCGCCTGCGCGTCGTCCACCGCCGTCGGCACGGTCGCGTTCTTGGTCATCGCCAGCTGCTTCAGCTGGTCGTCGGCGGCGCCATGGTCGGTGATCATCCGGGCCGCGTAGGACTTGATCTTGGCGCTGTGCGACATCTTCTGCGCCAGCTGCGCTTCCTGGATCTCCGTCATCCCGCCCTGCGCGGCGCCGGCCACGAAGGTCGCGTCGGCGGACGCGAGCGGCGGCGGGGCGGGGGGTGCCGCAGGCGGCGGGGCCGGCGGGTTGCTGGCGCAGGCGGCGATGGGCAGGACAACCAGGGCGAAGCCCCAGCGTGTGTAACGGTTCATTCTGCTTCCTCGACTTCGGCCACGTCGAAACCGCTCGACGTGTCGACGGTCTGACATCGGTTCGCCCGGCTAACGCCACGGGTTGCAGGACGTTCAACCAAAATCGACGACACGATTGAAAAACGGCCTGCGGACCGACGGGTGACGCGTCGGAGCAGCCGGTCACGTCAGGTTCCGCAACCGTTCCCGCTACCCCGCGCCAACCAGTCGCAGCATGACGACCGCCACGGGCGAAGGAGCGACGAGGTCGACGATCGCCTGGCCCGCCACGATCGTCCCGACCCCCCAAACGTAGGCAAGGTGGATCCGCCTGCGGACCAGCAGGTCGCTGGCCGGGCCGACAAGCGCAATGAGATCGAGCACGCCATCGGCCACGAAGGGCCAGGCGGTGCCGAACAGCGGCAACGGCAGCCCGCGCTCCAGCCCCGGAACCACCACCGTGATGGCGGCGCACAGCATGAGCCGCTTGTGCCACTCGATCCTGCGGCGCAGCCGGATGGCGGCGGCGAGAAGGCCGGCGAACACCGCCAGCCCGACGACGCCACGAACGATGAAGAGCCCGGGCGGATAGAACGGCGGAAGGGTGTTGTTCCGGAGCGCGAACAGGATGGCACTGCCGCCGAGCAGGATCATGGCGCAGGCCAGGGCGACACCGACCCAGCCGAGGGTGCGGTGGGCCGAAACGGAGCGCCTGGCGACCAGGGCCGGCTGGGCGATGAACAGGAGCACCCAGGCGCCGAAGATCGCGGCATGCAGGACAAGAAGCAGCGGGAGGCCCGGCGGAGCAAGATCGAAGGGGACCGTGTGCGAGAAGCCGAACACGACGATCCCGGCGAGAACGACCGACATGATCAGGTAGACACGCCTGCCTGCAGGCACCGCAGGCTGATGGCCAGCTTCCATGGCACGCCCCACGTCGGCTTCGTCGTGCCCAAGTATTCGACGGGGCCGGACAAGCGTCAAGCAGCCGGCAGCGGTTCCGGCGAAAACAACCGGTTCCTGCAGCGCCTGATCTGTTGTGTCCGGGGTGCGAAGGATGGTGGAAACCGGATGGCGCGCAGCCCTGGCAACAGCGGGCAGAAAAACGCCCGCGGGGACGAGGGCCGGCGAACGGCGACGATCGACACCCGGGATGACGTCATCCAACCCGTGCGGCATCTCGTTCCCGGGCGGTTGCAGCCGCATCGGCCGCGGAATGCAGCGGAGACCGACCCATGATGGCCTCCAGGCCACGCCGCGCGAGCGGACGGCGGAAGCCCGGGACGGGACACCGGCGACATCGGCCGTCGTGCACGCTGACCGGCGGCCCCGGCACGTGACATCCCGGTTCTGCCATGCAGGATCACCAACCGGTCCCGGCACGGGTCGGCTCAGGCCCGGAACCGCTCCAGCGCCGCGATCAGCGCCCGCCGCGTGCCCGGCTCGAGGGCGGAATGACCGGCATCCGGCACGATCGTCAGCCGCGCCCCGGGCCAGGCGGCGGCCAGGTCGAACGCGCTGCGCGCCGGGCAGACCATGTCGTAGCGGCCCTGCACGATCTCGGCCGGCAGGTGCGCCATCGACGCCATCCGGCCGAGCAGCCCGCCCGGCGGCAGGAACAGCCCGTTGGCGAAGTAGTGCGCCTCGATCCGTGCCAGCCCCAGCGCCGCGCGGTCGCGGGCGAAGCTCGCCACCGCCGCCCCGGTCGGCAGCAGGGTCGAGCAGGTCCCCTCGTATTCCGACCACGCCCGCGACGCCGGCAGGTGCACCGCCGGATCGGGATCGGTCAGGCGACGCAGGTAGGCGCCGAGCAGGTCGGGACGTTCCGCCTCGGGGATGTGCCCGGCGAACGCGGCGTGGGCGTCGGGGAACACCGTGCGCAGCCCGTACAGGAACCAGTCCAGCTCCTCCGGCCG
>CAXUDP010000058.1:0-21800 GCA_964249735.1 uncultured Acetobacteraceae bacterium
GATCGCCTTCCAGCCGGCGATCGAGGAGCCGTCGAACATGATCCCGTCGCGGAACACGTCGGGGTCGATGGTCGACACGTGCTGGGTGGTGTGGTGCCACTTGCCGCGCGGGTCGGTGAAGCGGAGGTCGACGTACTCGACCGAATGCTCCTGCAGCAGCTCCATCACCTTGGCGACGCGGGCCTCGACCCCGCCGCCGGGCGCGGGTGCTGGAGCGGCGGGTGGGGGAGGTGACGCTTTCTTGGCCATCCGGGGATTACCTGCTGTCTGGACGGCCGCTCCGCGCGGCCGCCCTGGGGTGTCGGGGGAGATGCGGCATCGGCCGCCGCCTGGCGGAGCAGCGATCGTGCCATGCGACGATAATCAATCGTTGCGACACCGCAAGCCGTATCGGGCGTGCCGGGTGGTGTTCAGATCGCGTCCTCGCCGCGCTCGCCGGTGCGGATGCGGACCACCTCCTCCAGGCTGTAGACGAAGATCTTGCCGTCGCCGATACGACCGGTGCGGGCGGCGTCGACGATGGCCTCCACCGCGCGCTCGGCGATGGCGTCGTCGCACACCACCTCGATCTTCATCTTGGGCAGGAAGTCGACCACGTATTCGGCGCCGCGATACAGCTCGGTGTGGCCCTTCTGCCGGCCGAAACCCTTGGCCTCGGTGACGGTCAGCCCCTGCAGGCCGATCTCGTGCAACGCTTCCTTCACCTCGTCGAGCTTGAACGGCTTGATGATGGCCTCGATCTTCTTCATCGGCGAGGCTCCAGGTGGTCGCGGCGCGCGGCGCGGCACGTTGCCACGGGGCGCGCGCCGCGGCAATCACGGCCGTCCCGGCCCGCCGCCCAACGCCGCCCCGGGGCCTGCCGGCAGATGAGGCTCGAAGTTCCGCGATGAAGACACCGAATCGACTGCTCGCCGAGGCGCCGACCACCATCTTCACCGTGATGTCGGCGCTGGCAGCACGGCACGACGCGATCAACCTCGGCCAGGGCTTTCCCGATACCGAGGGACCGGCCGACATGGTCCGGGTGGCCGCCGACGCGCTGCTGGACCAGCGCAACCAGTATGCGCCGCTCACCGGCCTGGCCGAGTTGCGCGACGCGGTGGCGCGGTCGAACCGGCGCTTCTACGGGTTGGAGGTCGATCCGCAGACCGAGGTGGTGGTGACCTCTGGTGCGACCGAGGCGCTGGCGGCGTCGCTTGCCGCCCTGGTCGAGCCGGGCGACGAGGTGGTGCTGTTCGAGCCGCTCTACGACACCTACCTGCCGGCGGTGCGGCTGCTGGGCGGCATCCCGCGCCTGGTCCGGTTGTCGCCGCCGAACTGGCGACTGCCGCGTGCGGAGCTGGAGGCGGCGTTCGGCCCGCGCACCAAGGCGGTGCTGCTCAACACGCCGATGAACCCGACGGCCAAGGTATTCGACCTGGACGAGCTGGCGGTGCTGGCCGGGCTGCTGCAGCGTCACGACGCCTATGCGATCTGCGACGAGGTGTACGAGCACCTGACCTTTGGCAGCGCGCAGCACGTGCCGCTGATGACCCTGCCGGGCATGCGCGAGCGCTGCGTGCGGATCGGCAGTGCCGGAAAAAGCTTCTCGCTCACCGGCTGGAAGGTCGGCTACGCGACCGCGCCGGCGCCGCTCGCCGCGGTGATCGCCAAGGCGCACCAGAACCTCACCTTCGCCACGCCGCCCAACCTGCAGCGCGCGGTCGCCTACGGGCTGGACAAGGATGCGGACTACTTCGGCGCGCTCGGCCGGGATCTCGAGGGCAAGCGCGACCGGCTCGCCGGCGGGCTGTCGGCGCTCGGCTTCGGGGTGCTGCCGTCGCACGGGAGCTACTTCCTGGTCGCCGACATCCGGCCCTTCGGGCACGACGACGCCGCGTTCTGCCGACGCATCACCGAGCGGGCCGGCGTGGCGGCGATCCCGGTCTCGGCGTTCTACGGCGCGCCGGACGCGCCGGACCACTACGTGCGCTTCGCCTTCTGCAAACGGGAGGCGGTGCTGGACGCAGCGCTCGGCCGGCTCCGCGCCTACCTCGCGTGAACACCGTTCATGCAGGCAGCCGGCGATTGACGGGACAGGGCCGCTCTTCTAAACCCGGCGCCGCTGTGTGGCGGACGTAGCTCAGCTGGTAGAGCGCCAGGTTGTGGTCTTGGATGTCGCGGGTTCGAGCCCCGTCGTTCGCCCCAGCATGATCCCCCCGGGAGCCGGAGCGTGAGCGGCACAGTCGCCGTGATCCTGGCCGGCGGCGCGGCGCGCCGGCTGGGCGGGATCGACAAGACGCTGGTCGAGATCGGCGGCGTCCCCATCCTGTCCCTGATCCTCGAGCGGCTGCGGCCGCAGCTCGGCCCGATCGCAATCGGTGCCAACGGCGATCCGGCGCGGTTCGCGTCTTTCGGGCTGCCGGTGCTGGCGGACCGCAGGCAGGGGATCGGCCCGCTCGGTGGCCTGCTGCGCGCGCTGGACTGGGCGACGGAGCAGGGGGCGCATTCGGTGCTGACGGTGCCGGGCGATACCCCGTTCATCCCGCGCGACCTGCTGCAGCACCTGGCGCCGGCGCCAGCGGTGGCGGCGTCCGGCGGGCGCACGCACCACCTGGTGGCGCTGTGGCCGGTGTCGTGGCGCGAGGCGCTCGGCGGCTACCTGGACGGGCTGTCTCCGGGAGCGCCACACCGCGCGTTCGGGGTGCTGGCCTTCGCCGGACCACGCGGCCTGCGCGAGGTGGGGTTCGCCAGCGATCCGGTGGACCCGTTCTTCAACGTCAACACGGCGGAGGACAGGACGCTCGCACAGGCGATGCGTCCCTGATCAGGGCGCGGTCGTGCCGGACAGCAGGAGGTTGTCGATCAGGCGGGTCGGCCCGAGGCGTGCGGCGAGCGAGACCACCGCGCGATTCCCGGCGTGGTCGAGCTCGCGCATCGTGTCCGGGTCGGCGACGCTGACGTAGTCGATCGCCAGGCCGGGATCGGCGCCGAGGGTCGTGCGGACCGTCTCGCGCAGCAGCGCCGCGTCGCGCTCGCCGGCGCGGAACAGAGCCTCGGCGGCCAGCAGGGCCCGGTGCAGCAGGGGCGCGCGTGCGCGCTGCTCTGGGGTCAGGTAGGCGTTGCGGCTGGACAGGGCGAGGCCGTCCGGATCGCGCACGGTGTCGCCCACCACGATCGCGACGGGCAGGTCGAGGTCGCGCACCAGCCGGCGGATCACGGCGTTCTGCTGCGCGTCCTTCCGGCCGAAATAGGCGCGGTCCGGCTGCACGATGTTGAGCAGCTTGGCCACCACGGTGGCGACGCCGGCGAAGTGGCCGGGCCGTATCGCCCCTTCCAGCGGCTCGGCAGTCGGGCCGACGTCGATCCGGGTGCTGAAGCCTGGCGGGTAGATCTCGTCCGGTTCAGGCACGAACACCAGCGACGCGCCGGCCTGCTCCAGCATCTGGAGGTCGCGTGGCAGGTCGCGCGGGTAGCGGGCCAGGTCCTCGCGGGGGCCGAACTGGGTCGGGTTGACGAAGATGCTGGCGGCGGCGGTGCCGCATTCGGCCAGTGCCCGGTCGACCAGGGACAGGTGGCCACGATGCAGGAAGCCCATGGTCGGCACCAGGCCGAGCGTGCCGACCTTCCGGCGCGCGGCGCGGAAGGCGGCGACCGTGGACAGGACCTGCATCTAGCGCAGCGCTGCCGCGAGCTCGGCCTCGTCCATGCCGCTGCTTTGTGCCGCGGTGGGGAAGCTTCCGTCCTGCACCTCGGCGACATACCGGCGCAGCGCGTCCTCGATCGCGGTGCCGATGGCGGCGTAGCGTTTGGCGTGACGCGGCGACTTGCCCGCGAACAGGCCGAGCAGGTCGTGCCACACCTGCACCTGGCCATCGCAGCCGGCGCCGGCGCCGATGCCGATGGTGGGGATGTGCAGGCGCCGGGACACCGCGTCGGCCAGCGGCGCCGGCACCAGCTCCAGCACCACGGCGAAGGCGCCGGCGGCTTCCAGAGCCAGCGCGTCGTCGAGCAGCTGCCGCGCGTCCGTGGCCGCCCTGGCCTGCACCCGCAGGCCGAGCTGGTGCTGCGCCTGCGGGGTCAGGCCGAGATGCCCCATCACCGGCACGCCGAGGGCGGTCAGCAACCGGACGCTGGACAGGATCGGCGCGCCGCCTTCCAGCTTGACCGCGCCCACGCCCGCCTCCTGCATCAGCCGGCGGGCGGAGGCGACCGCGTCGGCCTCGCTGCCATAGGTCAGGAACGGCAGGTCGCCGACCACCAGCGCCCGCGACGAGCCGCGCACCACGGCGGCGGCGTGGCGCACCATGTCGTCCAGCGTGACCGGCAGGGTGGTGTCGTGGCCGTGCACCACCATGCCCAGCGAGTCGCCCACCAGCAGCAGAGGCACGCCGGCGCGCTCGGCGAGAACGGCGGAGGGATGGTCGTAGGCGGTCAGCATGGCGATGCGCTCGCCCGCCTGCTTCATCTTCTGCACGTCGAGGCGGGTGAGCCGCATCGCAACCTCCTGGTCCCGTGCCGGTAGCCGGCCGGGCCGATCCGTCATGCTAGTCTGCTGCCGGCAGCGCTGGAAGGTGCGGTGCCCGGTCGGCAACGGAAGGGGATGATGGCGCCGCGGTGCCGGCGACGCGGGACGAGGGCCAGGCGCTCCGCGCCGAACGGGCAGCGCGGGCTCGACCTCGTGCCGGCGCGGTCGGGCAACCATCATCCCGGCGACGTCGCGGTTCGTCGCGGTTCGTCGCCGTGGAGCATGGGCGACCGTTGCCGGGATCGGTCCGGCGTGGCTGGACACGGTCGAGGCACTTCGCTTGAACGCTGCGGGAGCGTGTCGGCTGGTTCGGGCCCCTCGGCCGAAGAACCCGGTGATGCCCCGGGAACGCCGATACCTTCCTGATGCTGCGGTCTTTCCCCGGCGACGCACCGACCTGCCGACCTGGGTGTAGTCGATCCGGTTCCGCGTCCGCACGATGCGGCGCCGGTCAGGCCAGCAGCTCGGCACGCTGCTGCGCCAGCACGCGCAGGTGGGCGACGCTTTGGCGGATCTGCTCGGGCTGCAGCCCTGGCCGGTCCGCCGGGGGATTGAGCAGCGCCAGCAGGAAGGCGGCGTGGCTGCACAGGGCGTCCTCGGCCTCCGTGAGGCGGGCGGCGGCGTCGGCCCCGTGCCGCGACGCCCGCCGGGCGGGGTCGGGGACGGGCAGGGCGCGGAGCTGGCCGCCGATCGCGTCCAGCTCGCGGCCGGCCGCTTCCAGCGACTGCGCGCCGCGCAGCGCGTCCGGATCGGGGCGGGGCGCGTCGCGGGAGGGCGGCGGCAGGTGGCGATGGCGCCAGTCCGCTTCCGCCTGGTCGACCAGGCCGCGCAGGGTGGCGACCAGCCCGGCGATTTCCGGCATCACGTCGCCGGCGTGTCGAGGGCGGGGTCGCCGGCCGGCAGGGGCGCCGGTCGCGGCGGCGACAGGTCCGGCATCGTGCCGGCGCCGATGTGGAAGGGCGCGCCGATCGCGGCGTTGGGCGCGGACAGGAGGCCGCGCTCGGCCATCTGCAGCGCCAGGTAGTGGCGCACCGCCTCGATCGGGGACAGGCCGATCGCCTGCAGCGCGATCAGCTCGCGCATACGCTGGTCGCGCGGCAGCACCAGGATCTTGAGGTCGTTGAGCAGGATCCCGAACACGCGCAGGAAGTCCGACAGGTGCGCCTTCACGGTCTCGCGCAGCTCGTGGATGCGCTCGTTGATGTGCTCCAGGCGGGTGACCTGGATCACCTGGTTGATCGCCTGCTCGATCGCGGGGCCGGCGTAGTCGGCGATCTCGCCGGTGTCGATCACCCGGCCGGTGAAGGGCATGTGGGTGATCAGGTCGAGGGCCGCGTCGCGGGTGTCGATGTGGATGTAGTAGTCGGCCTGGTACGACACCTCGGCCATCTCGGCGCTGGTGGCGATGCCGGAGGAGCGCACCAGCAGCTTGGCGCGGTTGACGTAGATCACCTCGTACACCCAGGGCGAGGCGCCGCCGAAGAAGCCCTGCACCACCGAGCCGACGATCGGCTTGTCCGGCGTGACCAGGGTGTACTGGCCGGTGTCGTAGACCTGGAGCACGGCGCCGCGCGACTTCAGGATGCAGAAATGGTTGCTTTCCACCGTCAGCAGCGACCCCGAGACGATGCTCTCGTCGACGATCTTGATCGCCACGTTGCGCGTGCCGAGCATGTCGGTGCCGTCGCGGTTGAGCGCGGTGATCACCTGCCTGACGATGGGCATGAGGTGTGTTCCAATCAAATCGCGATCGTGCGCGACTAATGCGGTGAGGCTAGCGGTAGCCTGTGGGAGCGACAGCAAGATGGTCAGCAGGGAAGTGCCGATGACTTCGGCACGAGCAGCACTTGGTCCGGATTCAGTTGGAGAGGCAGAGTGTTTGTGACGCCAAAACTTACAAGTGTCTTGTCGCCAATGTCCTTCCAAACCACCACGCCCTGGGGCACATACCACATCGACTTGCCTAATAGGCTGACGGAACATCGTTTGACCTCATTCGACATGAACATGGCCTGCTGCGCGATTTGTTCCTCCGCAGCATCATCGACCAGCACCGCTTCAAAAGGCCTGGAATGGAAGCCGACGAACTCCATCAACATGTCTAGAAGCGGTGTTGCTGCGCGGAATGTTGGAAGCGTTGTCAGGAGCACCAGGACCAGCAAGGGCAACCGCCTGTTGGCCACTTCCATCCAGCTCATTGCCGTGTCGACGAGGCCCACAGAGAAAAGGCCATTAGTCAGGAAGTAGACGATGAGAAAGACGTAGCCACGCGTGTTTCTGTTTGAAAAATGAACTAGCGGAATGGCAGATAATAATGTAGTAAAGGTAAATAATGATATAAGAAACAATGCCAGTAATTCAGAAATGCTAGATGGAAGTAACAAGTGGCTAGTCGTGTTACGCAGAGTCCGCATCGCCATACGAAATATACGCCATCCTCTAATTCCATTTTCATAAAAGTAACTAGCTTTTGCCAAGACTTCCAAAATCATGAAGATAAAAACTGTTGCTATCATTGAGAAGCCGAGGAATGCT
Source organism: uncultured Acetobacteraceae bacterium (assembly GCA_964249735.1). GTDB lineage: Bacteria > Pseudomonadota > Alphaproteobacteria > Acetobacterales > Acetobacteraceae > Lichenicola. The sequence goes on from CAXUDP010000058.1 coordinate 7,043, forward strand.
AGGTAAGGGATAGCTGCGGCGACGCTGATGAACCCGAACGTGGCCACCGTACCCACCGAGACTATGGACAGGAAGTACGGGAAGAATCTGTTATCAATCGAGTAGGTAACTAAGAGGGCTCCTGCAGGGAGCGCTGCAACAGCTGAAAGCAGCGCAAGAAGTGCTAAAACTTTCTTGCTTATGTTGATCATAGCTCTCCTTCCAAGCTGGATGTTTTGAGAGTGAGGAGTTCCGTTCTATTCGACCCACTATCCACGCGGGCCGAGAGGAAGGCTAGACCATCGCGAAGCATCATCGGCTCAACACCGAGGATATCGCGCATCGGCGCGATCTCGAAAGCCTTGTCTTCCAGCAGGCGACGTATCTCGGTCGGGCCGATCCTGGGCAGCCAAGGAATTCGCCGAACCAGCAGCGCCGCCGCCATCAGCAACCGGGCTGGGACCGGAAATACTGCTCTCGGACGCAAGCCTGCTGCCTCGGTGATGGCGGCGAGGAACTCACGGTACGGCATCGCCGCGGGCCCCGCCACCACCAGCGCGTGAGGGCCATGCCAGTCGTGGTCCAGCGCGGACAGGATGCACGCGGTCAGGTCGGACTGGTGGATCGGCTGCACCAGGGCGCGGCCGCCGCCCGGCAGGGGGGCGAAGGGCAGGCGGCGGAGCAGGGCGGCCAGGCGCTGGACGTTGTTCTCGCCCTCCGCGCCGTAGATCATGGTCGGGTGCAGGATCACGCCGTTGCGGCCGGAGGAGAGCAGGGCACGCTCGCCGGCCAGAACGCCGTTGCCGTGCGCGTCCGGCCAGCGGGTGAACTTGCGCGTGCTGCCGAGGAACACCAGACGGGCCTCGGTCGGGGCGGCCTCCAGCACCTGTGACGCGTGGCAGGCATGGGCGGTGCTGACCACGCGCCGGGCGTCGCTCAGGGCGGCGAGCAGGGCAGGAGGGTCGTGGAGGTCGGCCAGGCGGGGCGGCAGGTCGATGCCGGTGGCGGCCCAGCGGGCGAGGCTGCGCACCACCGGCACCACCGGGACGGCGCGGGCGCGGAGCGCGTGGACCAGCGCCAGGCCGGAGCGGCCGGAGGCGCCGATCACGTGGACCGGAAGGGAGGGGTCGGAGGGCATGGCGCATCATGCCCCGGCGGCGTGGATCGCGCAGCCCGAAGCAGAACGGCGGCACGGTATCATGATACCGTTGGCAAGTTTGCAGTTTCCATCACGCCTTACAGGAACCGCTTGACGCTGATCGCCCTGGCGCAGATAAGCCCGGCTTCTCCGCGGTTGCCGTTCCGGTGTAGACCGCATGCTCGAACACGGGACTCCCCTGCCCATGAAGACCACCGTCTCGCTGAAGCCTGCGGAGGTGACGAAGAACTGGGTGCTGATCGACGCCGACGGGCTCGTTCTCGGCCGGCTCGCCGCCATCATCGCCCAGCGCCTGCGCGGCAAGCACAAGCCGCAGTTCACCCCGCATGTCGATTGCGGCGACAACATCGTCGTCATCAACGCCGAGAAGGTGCGGCTGACCGGCAACAAGGCCGGGCAGAAGCTGTTCCACTACCACACCGGATACGCCGGCGGGATCAAGCAGCGCACGATCGCGCAGCGCCTGGAGGGCAAGAACCCGGGCGACGTGATCTCCAAGGCGGTGGAGCGGATGATCACACGCGGGCCGCTGCAGCGGGCGCAGATGAAGCACCTGTTCGTGTATGCCGGCACCACCCATCCGCATGACGGCCAGCAGCCGCAGGCGCTCGACGTTGCCGCGATGAACCGCAAGAACTCCGTCACGTCGACGCGCGTGGAGAGCTGATCATGTCCGAGACCCAGACCCGTACCGGCTCGCTCGCCGACCTCAAGGACCTGGCGGTCCAGGCCGGCGTCGCCGTGACCCCGGACGAGACGGCGGTGGTACGCGAGCCGAAGCGTGACGCGCAGGGGCGCTCCTATGCCACCGGCCGTCGCAAGAACGCGGTCGCCCGCGTGTGGATCAAGCCGGGCAAGGGCGAGATCAGCGTCAACGGCCGCAAGGTCGGCACCTACTTCGCACGTCCGGTGCTGCGCATGCTGATCACCCAGCCGTTCCTGGTGGCGGACCGCTACAACCAGTTCGACGTGTACTGCACCGTCACCGGCGGCGGGCTGTCCGGCCAGGCCGGCGCGCTGCGGCACGGCATCAGCCGGGCGCTGACCTACTACGAGCCGTCCCTGCGCGGCATCCTGAAGGTGGCCGGCTTCCTCACCCGCGACAGCCGCGTGGTCGAGCGCAAGAAGTACGGCAAGGCCAAGGCACGCCGGTCGTTCCAGTTCTCCAAGCGCTGAGGCCCGGTCCTCAGGAACCAAGGCCGGCCGGTCGGAACCGCCGACCGGCCGCCAGGCTGCCGAGCAGGATCAGGAACGCCGACGCGGTCAGGAGCTTGCCGGCCAGCAGCGAGGGCCGGTAGGCGAACTCCAGCACGCGGGCGCCGGCGGGAAGCGCGACGGTCGGGAAGATGTCGTCCCGGCCGATCGCGGTTCGCTTGCCGTCCACATGCGCCTGCCAGCCGGGATAGAAGGGCTGGGCGAAGACGAGGCGGGTGCCGGCGGACAGCGGCCCGAGGGCGAAGCGCACGCGGTTCGCGGTCCAGTCGGCCGCGAGCACCGGGGCACGCCGGGGCGGCGTGCTGCCGGTCCCGTCGATCCACAGCACAGACAGCGCGCCGGGCCGCTCGTAGATGCGGTAGCCCCGGCCCTGTTCGACCAGGGGCAGTCCGTCGACCGGATGGTCAGAGACCAGCCAGCGCACGCCGAGCCGGTCGAGGCCGGGCGAGGCGACCGGGCCCCAGTTGCGCGACAGATAGTCGAACAGCGAGACCAGCATGGTGGCGCGCTGGCCCATGAGGTTCAGCACCGGACCGAGGTCGCCGGCGTTGGGCGGCAGGAGGTCGCGGGGCAGGGCGTCGAACCGGTCGACCAGCGGGCCGCGGTTCGACAAGCGCACCAGTGCGTCGAGGGCGGGGTTGCGGCCGTAATAGGCGGGCGCGAATTCCGCGTTGGCCGCGGACCGGCCGACGCCGCGGTCGAACTGCGCGACCTGGACCAGCACGGCGAGCAGCAGGACGCCGGCTGCCGCCAGGGCGGTACCTGGATGGAGCCGGGCGATCAGGTGGCGCACCGCGTCCAGGCCGATCGCAGCCAGCACGGCGACGGCGAAGCTGAACAGGTAGACCGCCCGGATCGGGCTGCGCAGCTGCGGCAGCAGCGGCAGGCGGAAGAACAGGTGCACCAGCGGACCGGCCTGGCCGCCGAGCGCCAGGGCAAGCGCGAAGGCGGCCAGCACCGTCATCGACACGGACAGCGTGGTCCGGCGCAGGATGCCTAGGGCGCAGAGCGGCAGGGCGACCACCGTCAGGTAAAGGCTGCCGTCCATCATGCGCAGCGTGCTGGGGTGCAGCAGGCCGACGAAGTCGCTCCAGGTCAGCGACGCGGCGGTGGCGTAGGCGTCGGCTGGCACCGCGTGCGGCCAGCGGCTCATGCCGGTGGCGTACCAGCGGTAGGACAGCTGGAGGTACTGGTGGGCGAGCTCGATCGGCACGGCGGCGAAGCCGATCGCCATGGCCTGGCCGAACGAGGCGAGCAGCACCGGCCGGATCGAGCGACGCGCCAGCGCGACCATCAGGGCGCAGATCATGGCGGCATAGGAGCCGTGCACGAACGGCTGCATGTGGCCGGCGGCGATCTGCAGGGCGCCGGCAAGCCCGGCCAGGGCCGCGAACGGCAGCGCGTCGCGCACCCGGTCGGCGGCCCAGGCGCGCCGGTGCAGCAGCAGCAGGAGCGGCAGCCAGCACAGGGAAGCGAAGATGTTGGGCTGGGCGTTGGCCTGGAACGGCAGGTAGCCGCAGAAGGCGAACAACGCGGCGCCGAGGATCGCGGCGAGCCGCGACGCGTGCTCCGCGCGCAGCAGCAGGTGCATGAAGGTGGCCGCCAGCGCGAAATGCAGCAGCACGAAGGCGTCGCACAGCGCGATCCCGTCCAGCCCGAGCAGGCCGAGCAGCCAGGTCGGCGGATAGAAGGGTGCAGGCTGCAGCTCGCCGGCGAAGCTGGTGCCGGCCTGGGCGCCGAACTCCCACAGCACGAGATGGCCGTGGCGGGCGGCGCGGGCCACGGCCAGCAGCCAGGGGTAGCTCTGCAGCGAGGAGTCGCCGAAGTCGAAGAAGCTGCGGTCGCCGACGAACGCTTGGGCGAACAGCAGCAGGGCCGCGGCGCTGTAGGCCGCGAACAGGCCGGGGAGGCGGAGCAGGGGCGGCATCGGCAGGCGGCGGGTCATCGCGCCCGTATGCCGCATCCGGGGCGGGCACGCAGCGGGTCGGGTTCCGCCGGGCGGCGTTTGCGGGCATCGTGGCGCAGAGGGCAGGCGCAGGAGTGTGGAAGTTTGGCAGCAGCGGCGACCGTGTTCATCGATGGCGAGGCGGGCACCACCGGGCTCGGGATCAGGCGCCGCCTCCAGGCGCTGCCGGTCGAGCTGCGGTCGGTCGAGCCTGGCCTGCGGAAGGATCCGGACGCGCGCCGGGCGCTGATGGCGGAGGTCGACCTGGTGGTGCTGTGCCTGCCGGATGCGGCATCGCGCGAGGCCGCCGCCATGGCGGCGGAACTCGGCCGGCCGCCGCGGTTGCTGGACGCCAGCACCGCGTTCCGCACCCATCCGGACTGGGTGTACGGCTTTCCCGAGATGCGTCGCGGCCAGGCCGACGCGATCGCGCACGCCCAGCGCGTGTCCAACCCGGGCTGCTATGCGACCGCGGCGGTGGCGCTGCTTCGGCCGCTGATCGAGGCCGGGTTGCTGCCGGGCGACCATCCGATGGCGATCAACGCGGTGAGCGGGTATTCGGGCGGCGGCCGCAGCATGGTCGAGGCGCACGAGGGGGAGGGCGGCCCCGCCTTCACGCTGTATGGGCTGGACCTCGAGCACAAGCATGTGCCGGAGATCAGGGTGCAGGCCGGGCTGACGCGGCGGCCGATCTTCGTGCCCTCGGTCGGGCACTTCCCGCAGGGCATGATCGTGTCGATCCCGCTGCATCTCGACGGGCTTCCCGGCCACGTGTCCGGCGCCGACCTTCATGCGGCGCTGGCGGACTGGTATCGCGGTTCGCCCCGGATCGCGGTGCTGGATGCGGTCGAGCCGGTGGTCCTGGCGGCGGACGCGCTGGCCGGCAGCGACGTGATGGAGCTGCGCGTGCACGCCCATGACGGCTACCGGCACGTCCTGCTGACCGCGCGCCTGGACAACCTGGGCAAGGGCGCGTCCGGGGCGGCGATCCAGAACATCGCGCTGATGCTGGGGCTGCCGGCGCCGGACGCATGAGCCGGCGTGTGCTGCAGGCGATGGTGGCGGTGCTGGGGCTGGTGCCGGTGCTGACGGGGCTGGCCGGCATGGTGTTCGGCATCTCCATGGCGGGTCCGGCGACGCCGGGCGCGCTGCCGGGGGTGGACAGCCATTTCCGCTACCTGTCCGGGCTCCTGCTGGCGATCGGGCTCGGGTTCTGGAGCACGATCCCGTCGATCGAGCGCCGCACCGGGCGGTTCCGGCTGCTGACGGCGCTGGTGGTGGCGGGCGGGCTCGGGCGGCTGCTCGGCGTGCTGCTGGACGGGGTTCCGCCGGCGCCGATGCTGGGCGGGCTGGGCATGGAGCTGGTGGTGACGCCGCTGCTGTGCGTGTGGCAGTCGCGGATCGCGATCGACCGCTAGGCAGGCGAGGCGGTCACTCCGGTTGCACGGGCGGCGCGTAGGCGGAGCCGTCCTCGGCGCGTGCGGGGTGCAGCAGGTAGTGGGGCTCGGCCGGCCTGGCGATCACCGAGAACTCGCGCGCCAGCCGGTGCAGGCCGTCGCGGAGCTGCGGTCCGCTGACGGCGAGGCCGTGGCCGGACAACAGCAGGTCCGGCTCCAGGGCGGCCAGTGTCGACGCGGAATGGTGCGCCGCCGCCCAGTCGTGGGTGAAGTACATCGGCGGCCCGTGCAGCTCGGTGCGTGCGGTCAGCACGGCGTAGGCGGATTCCTGCGCTGTGGTGATGACCGCATCGGCGGCGAGCAGGGTGCGGTCGGACTCGCGCCACAGCGACACGTGACCGACGGAATGCCCGGGGGTGTGGATCCAGCGCCAGCCATCCACGTGCGGCACGGTGCCGTCGGCGGCAAGCGTGTGCAGGCGGTGGCCCAGCGCGATCGGTCCGCGCGGGTAGAGGGAGGATACCCGCGACATCAGGCCGCCGCCGATGGTGGGGTCCGGCGGCGGGTAGGACGCGCTGCCGTCGAGATAGGGATGCTCCAGGCGATGCGCATAGACCGGCGCGTCCCAGCGCTCGGCCAGCGCCAGGACGGCGCCGACATGGTCGAAGTGCCCGTGCGTCAGCACGATGGCCGCCGGGCGGGACACGCCGTAGCGATGCACGGCGGCGGCCTGGATCTCGGTCTCGGAGTCCGGCAGCCCGGCGTCGACCAGCACCCAGCCACGGTCCGGCGCGCCGGCGGGCCCGAGAAAGGCGACGTTGACCAGGGTGAGTCGGCGATAAGCCAGGTCGGGCCGCAACTCGATCACGCCGCTGCCGGTGTCCGTTCCGGTCACGCTGTCCGGGTCGAGCGGAATCTGCTGGGCCATCGGGCGCTCCATGGCGACGTGCAGCCGCGAGGGCGGCTGTCGGTGCAGCCCACACGCGAGGCGGCGATCAGGGTTCCCGGTGCCCTGGCGCGGGAGCGCGGCGCCTCCCGGCGAAGCCTGGTGCGGTCGCGTCACGTGCGACAGCGGCCGCGAAGGGCCCGACACGCGGCTCGGAGCTGCGGCTTTCTTCCTTGGCCCGGTACCCGGTCGCCCGCCGGCGCGACGCCGGTCGCGTCAACCGGTCTGCAGGCTGGCCAGCGCGTTCTGGAACTGCAGCGAGGCCAGACCCAGGGCCTGGGCCGCCATCGCCAGAACCTTGGCCTGCCGGGCGATCGCGGCCTGCGTCGCGGCGGGATCGAGGCCGGTCAGCGTCAACGGCTCGATCACGATCCCCGGGGTTCCGCCACCCGCGTCGACCGGACCTCCGACGCCGCCTCCGGCGGGGAAGCCGATGCGCTTCCTGTCGGGAAGCTGGATCTCCCATCCCGCGTCGAAGCGGAGGGAGATGTTGACCCAGCCGCCGGACGCCCCGGATGGGGTCGGTCCGTCATTCAAGCCAGCCTTGTTCTCGGACATGATCTTGCCTGTCGTGCCGTGGGTGCGGGAAGTCGACGTTTCGCACCTGACCACGGCGGGCAACGCGTCAACAAGTCCCGGCTGCCTTCTTGACGGACACGGTCCACGACCCGGCAGGGGCAGGGCAGGGAGGATCACTGCCGAAGGTCGAGGGCTGGAAGCCCGGCCGCCGCCCAGGCCTCCTCGCCGCCGCGATACCACAGCACAGGACGCGTCACGCGCCGGGCCAGCCGGAGTGCGGCGTTGTAGGAGGTCGAGCCGTAGACGCCGTCGCTCATCAGGACGATCGGCGTGCCGGCGCCGGGATGGGCGCGCACGACGGAGTCCACGAACTGCGCGTCGTCCTCGACGCTGTCCTGTTCCTGCCAGACTGCGCCGGGAATCACCGTGGCGCCGGAGCCGAGGTCGATGATCAGCTTTGGCCGGTCGCTGCGGACGAGTGCGGCCATCGACGCGGTGTCGAGCGTGGTGCCGCCCGGTACCCGCAGCGGCGTCGCGCCGAATTCGGTGTCGACCAGGGGAACCGTGCCTGACGCCACGTGATCGTCCGCCCGTTCGTCGGCATGGGGCGGCATCCCGGCCTCGGCCAGCGCGTCCAGCATGCGCCGGAAGCCGGGCAACGCCGCGACGTGACGGGTCGCGAGCGCAGCCACGCGCCAGACCGAGACGTGCGGCCAGATGCGGGCGAACCCGACATACAGCGCCCGGGCCTGCGCCGTGCGGCCGCCGAGCGCAGCGGCAGCGACGAGATCCTGGCGCGTTCCTTCGGCGCGGCCCCATTCGTCCGTGTCCGATCCGGGATCCGGATCGCCGGCGATCGCCCGCCGCAGCCAGTCTTCCGCCTCGGGCAGGCGACCCTGCAGCAGGCGCAGATGACCGAGCCGGAGCGCCCGCTGCCGCCAGGCTGCGCCGTCCGGGTCGCGTCGCAGCAGGGCTTCGAGCGCGCCGGCCGCCTCGTCCAGCCTTCCCTGGTCTTCGGCGCAGGCGGCCAGCACCTCCTGCGCGTCCACCTGGTTCGGATCCAGGGCGATCGCGGTCTGCGCGCTATAGCTCGCGTCGGTGAAGCGCTCGTCCACCAGCTCGGCCTGGGCGCGTGCTGCCAGCGCCAGCACGTGGTCGGGCTGTGTCGCCAGGGCCGCGGCGATCGCGGCCAGGGCCTCGGGCAGGTCGCGCTGTTTAGCCGGATCGTCGGTGCTGCGGAGCTTGCGCAGCAGCATGGCGCCCAGCGTCGCCTGCGCGTCGGCGAAGCCGGGCTGCAGCGACACGGTGCGCTCCAGCAGGGCCTGGGCCTGGTCGAAGCCGGCCAGCGTGTCGTCATGGTCGATGATCGAGCGGGCGCGGAAGAACAGGTCAAGCGCGTCCGGATCGCGGGGACGGTCGCGCTGGCTCCGTGCCGCCTCGACACGGACCAGCGCGTGGTCCAGTGCGGCGGCGATCCGCGTCACGATGTCGTTCCGCACCGAGTCGAGGCGACCCTGAGCCACGTCGAAGCGGCGCGCCCACAGATGGGCGCCGTCCGCGGTGTCGATGAGCTGGGCGTTGACGTGCAGCGCGTCCGCCTCCGCGCGCAGGCTGCCTTCCAGCAGGTAGCGGACGTGGAGGGCGCGGCCGACCTGCGTGGCCGGCACCGCACGCGCGCCGTAGCTGTCCGCGGTTTCGCGGGCGATGACCAGGCTCCCGGGCAGGCGGGCGAGGTCGGTGGTCAGGTCGTCGGTGATGGCATCGGCCAAATAGAGATGGCCTGGCCGGTCGCTGAAGTCGCGGAACGGCATCACCACGATCGACAGGCGCGGCGCCGGGGTGTGCACCGGCCAGGCGGCCGAGGCGACGATCGCGGCCAGGAGCGCCGCCGCCGCCGCCGAAGCGGCAGCGCGTCGCCGGATGTGGCCCGCGGCGGGGGCCGGTTCCGCCTCCGCGGACGGGGGTGGGGGCAGTTCTGGTGGTCGGGCCGCAGGATGGCCTGGCGGGGCCGGGACGTCGGCTGCCGGCTCGACCACCGCCACGAACTGGTAGCCCCGGCCAGGGATGGTCGCGATCACCGCGTCGCTGGCGCCGCCCAGCGCCTGCCGCAGCTTCGAGACCTGGACGGACAGGTTGTGTTCCTCGATCGACAGGCCGGGCCAGACCTGCCGGACGATTTCCGCGCGGCTTACCACCCGGTCACGGGCCTCGATCAGGACGCGCAGGATGTCGAACGCGCGGGAGCTCAGGACGACGGGTGTCCCGGACCGGTGCAGCGCGCGGCGCGAGCGGTCGAGAACGAACGGTCCGAACACGTAGGGCGGCAGGTGCTGCATCGCTGCGGAACCGGTCCGACGCTGACGAGACGAGCTTATCCGGCGCGCGATGCACCGGCAAGACAAGCGTCCGGCACGTGCAGATCGTTGTAATCGCTGCAAGCTATCCGCTTTGACATCATTTGAGATCGCTTGAGACGACATCGCCGAGGTTTCGGTTCTCCTTCGCTGGGCGCGGCATCGAGCCGCCGCGTTCCACCAGGGAGACAGTTGATGCCGACCTCCGGCCTTTCCACACTCGCGACGCAGTCCGCGACGATGCCCACGGGCGCCTCGCAGCATGCGTCCGACGACGACCATGACGCCCTGTCGAGCCAGATCGAGACGCTCGGCCGGACGCTGAACGACCTCGCCAGCCAGCACCATGCCGAGCGGCTGCTCCGCATGGTGCGCCGACCCGGCTGGACCACCCGGCAGGAAGCGCAGCTCGTCGGCGCGCTGGTCGGGCACCTGAACGACCAGCTCGGCAGCCTGCACCGCACGCACGACGCGCTGCTGTCCGCCGCCGACGGAATCGGCCGCACCTGATCCCCCCATCCGTCCCGGCAACCATCCAGTTCCAACAGGAGACCAACCATGTCGACCGCCACCATCGCCAAGCCGTCGCCCGTCTTCCCGCCCGCCGCCGCGTCCGATGCGGTCGGCTTCGAGATGATGCTCGACCGCAGCGTCTATATCCGGACGCCCGAGGCGTCCTCGCTGACCGCCACGCTGATCCTGCGCTGCCCGGCCGACACGCCGGTTCCGCTGAGCTTCGCCAACAGCCAGCACTTCGACCTCGCGCTGTTCGACGCCGGCGGCCAGCAGATCGGGCTCTGGAGCACGGGGCGCGTCTTCTCCGACCTCGCGCAGACCATCGAGTTCAAAGGGGAGCACAGGTGGGCCGCGACGATGGTGCTGCCCGTGCCCGGCGGGACGCTGTCCACGGCCAGCTACTACGCCATCGGCTACCTGAACGACGCGGCAACGATCACGCTGAGCGATCCCGGCAGCGGGATGCGGCCCGACACGGTGCAAGGCGGATCCGGGGTCAACAGTCCGGTCTACCTGCCGCCGGCGGCCGGAACCGCCGGGCGGCGCTACAGCGCCACCGTCGCCTTCACGGTGCAGAACCGGTCGGTGGTCCTGATGTCGCCGAACGCCTGAGTCGCGCCGTCGCGGCGCCGGGGCCCGTCCGCGCGGGTTCCGGTCGCGCCGGATCCTCGCCGCCCACCAGAATCAGGAGAAAGATCATGACCATGACCCGCACGCCACCGGTTCGCCCGGTGCGACCGGAACCCGTTTCCGGCTCCCCCGCGGGAGCCCGCCATCCGGCCCCGGTCCAGCCGCATCCGCCGGAGCCGGTCGGCCACGCGCCCTCGAGCGGCAGCGTGAAGGCGACCGACGGCTCCATCATCACCTGGTCGACAGCGGCCGACGGGACCATCACCGCGACCGGACCGGCCCAGACGCTGGTGCTTTCGCGGAGCACAACCGCGTCCGGCCGGCTCCAGGTGCAGAGCTATGCCGATCACGGGTCGACGGCGCCATACCTGCGGCTCTCGACCTTCGTGTCGTCGTCGCTGCGGTCGGTGACGATGACCGCCAAGGCCGGCGGGTCGGAGGTGAAGATCGTGTTCGAGAACATCGACGCCGCGACCCGGAAGGCCGCCGGCGTCGTTTCGGGACAGGTGAACGGCAAGCCGCTCGGCTGGCACGGGACCGTCGATCTGCCTCCAGCGCCCGACAAGGCCGCGCCGGTGCCGGGCTGGCCGGTCGCGGTGTTCGCCGCGCAGTTCGCCAGGCTGGCGTACTTCGAGCCGGCGATGCGGGAGTTTCCCGCCGCAAGGGTGGCCGCGGGGACCAGCGACGCGTCCACGGCGACAGGCGGAAGGCAGCCGGCCGAAGGCGGCAGGTTCCGTGCGGCGGCGATCGACGGGCGAGGCGGCCAGAAGCCGAGCAGCAACGCAGAAGCCGTGAAGACCGTCCTCGGCGCGACCCTGTCGGGGCTGTTCGCGCTCGGGGTCGGCGCGGCCGGGGTCGCCCTTGAGCTCGAAGGCTTGCCAGTGGTCATCCTGATCGCCGTGCTGACCATTCCGTTCGAGATCGCCAGGGAGCAGCTGATGAAGGACCCGCCTCCGACGGACGGGTCCGGCAACGGCGACGCGGGCAACGTTTCGACCCAAGGCTCGGGCAGTGCTTCCGACGACAGCGGGTCCGCAAGCGGCGATTCTGGCGTCGATCAGTCCGGCGGGCAGAACGCATCCAGCAGCCAGGGCAGCGGGGAGACCGGAACGTGGGGCGGCAACTCGACCGCCGGGGACTCCAGCTCCGGGCAGACCAACGGGAACCAGAGCGACGCGCCGACCGGCGACGACCAGACCAGCGGAACCTCGGGCGACGATCCGGCTACGATCGGTGGTACCAGCTCCAATCCGGCAGATGCGGGCGATGCGGGCGAGGGAGGGACCGCCAACGGAGGCGGCACCAGCGGGGTCGGGTCGTCCGCGGGGTCTGGCGACGGCCCGGTGTCGTCGAGCTCCGGTGAAAGCTCGTCGGGAAGCGCCTCGTCCGGTGGCGGCGATGCTGGCGGCGGTGGCGGCGGTGGCGATGCCGGCGGCGGTGGCGACTTCGGCAGCGGCGGGGACGGCGGCATGAAGGCGGATCTGAGGCTCGGCCGTAAGCGGCCTCCGGTCGCGGCGAGCTGATCGCGGGCAGGATCCGGATGCGGCGGAGGCGCCTGGCCAATCACCGGTCGGCGCCTCCTGGCCGTTCCCCAGGCCGCCGCTCGTCGGACCGTCCCTACCGCAACGTCGGAACGAGATGCGGATCAGGCGAAGGGCCAGCCGCCGGGAGCGGGACGATGCAGCCGCCCGGCCACGGAATCCCGTGTACCTGGCTAGGGTTCCAAGGCCATTCGGCTGATCTCGAACCCGCGCAGGCGGGTGTCGGCATCGAGCTGGTGCGGCCGCGGCATGGCCGCGTCCAGCACGAGCGTCACGTCGAGCGGCCGTATTGCCACGGCCGGCGCGCAGCGGAGCGGAAGCACGAGATGGCGGATCCCGGCGCCGGGCAGCAGCACCTCCTGGTCCAGGCAGCCGGGCGCCGACACGTGCAGGTGGCGTGGTCCCGCACCTGGCGGGAACAGCTCGGACCAGAAGGCGGCGTCGAGCACCAGCCGGGTCTGGCCGAGGCGAGCCAGCAGGACGTGGCTGCGCGGCTGCACCCAGGCCCAGCCGCCGTCGGACGGGTACCAGCCGGCGCCGTGGGCGAGCGCGTCGGTCCGGGCGTCGAAGGTGGGGCGCAGCGGCGACGGGTCGTGCGCCGGCCGCTCCGGATCCAACGACAGGATCCGGTAGACCGATGCGTCCGGCGTGTCGAACAGCGGTTCCAGCGTCGCCACCGCCTCGATCTGGCGCAGGTCGGTGGCGCCGATGTCGCGCATCGCCCGGTCGACCAGGAGGAACTTGTGCGGCAGGGCGTTGATCCGCTCCGGCGGCCAAAGGTCGAGGTTCATCACCGTCCGGCCGGAGAACAGGGACAGCACCGGTGCCTGCCACCAGCCGACGCCGAAGAACACCGAATCCGGCGGCAGGCTGCGCATCAGTGCCACCGCATGATGGATCGCTTCGCTGCGTGGGACAGGGTCGCGTTGCCCAAGGAGGTGCAGGCCGGCGCCGAACAGGGCCAGTTGCGATGCGAGCAGGAGCACGGCCAGCGCCCGCTGCGGGCGGGTGCCGCGGCGGGGCAGCAGCAGCGCGACCAGGCAGGTCTGCAGCAGCAGGGCGGGCAGGATGCGGCGCAGCCAGGCCATGCCGGTGGGCGCCAGCAGCAGCCACCAGGCGAAGGTGGACAGGCTCGCCAGCAGGAGTGCCCACGTCACCAGCCGGGTTGCCGCCGGAGCCGAGCGGCGGAGCGCCATGGCGGCCGGTAGGACCAGCCAGATCGACAGCAGCGGCACCGGAACGCCGACCTCCCCGGACAGGATGCGGAGATGTCGGACCAGCTTGGCCAGCAGCGGGCCCGGCAGAAGCGGGGTGTCGGTGCTTCCCGACTGCCGGGCGATCTGGCCGAGCTGGAGCTGCCACCACAGATGCCAGGCATCCACGCTGCCGAGGGCGAGGAGGCGGAACAGCTCCCAGGCTGCGAGCGGCAGCGCGAGACCGGCCGCGAGTGCCGCGATGCCGCGTCCTCCCCGGCCCGCTATCCCGGCAAAGGCGGCGCAGGCCAGTGCGGCCGGAAGGACGGCGATCAGGGCCGCGGTCTTGGTCAGCACGGCGAGGCCGAACAACAGCCCGGACAGCGCGAACGATCCCGTGCGGCGGGGGCGCTCGACCGCCTGCGCCGCGGCCAGCAGGGCAGCCAGGATCCAGCACAGGGCCGGTATCTCGCCATAGCCTCCGAGGCCGTACTCGGCGGTGCCGGGCATCGCGAGGCAGGCGGCGGCGGCGGCGATGGCAAGCCAGATGGGCAACCCGGCGCGTCGTAGCAGGGCGGGGACGAGGGCCGCGAACGCCAGCAGGTAGCCCAGGCTGACCGCCTGGGCGGAGATCCGGCTGATCCCGAACACCCGGAACAGGAGGGCAGCGGGCAGGATGAACGGGCCGTCGGTCTGTGCCGGAAAGGCGAATACGCCCTCGTAGCGGAAGCCGTAGCCATGGCCTGCTGCCAGGCTGCGGGAAACGTTGAGGTTCATCGCTCCGTCGAAGGACGGGTAAGAACGCAGGCCGTCCTGCGCCAGGAACGCTGTCATCGACAGCAGCGCCGCCACGGCGAGCGGTGCGGCGAGGCGCCTGCGCAGGCTCAAGGCGGCCGGGAGCGGCGGATCACCGCTGGCCCGGCCGTCCGGCGCGGCTCAGACCTCGGTGATGGTGCTCACAACCTTGGTCACCAGGCCGTAGGCGATCGCTTCCTCGGCACTCATCCAATAGTTGCGGTCGGTGTCCTTGGCGACCTTCTCATAGGTCTGGCCGGTCTCGCGCGCGAACAGGCGGTTGAGGCGTTCGCGCATCTTGATGATCTCGCGGGCCTCGATATCGATGTCGGTGGCGGGACCGCGCACTCCGCCCATCGGCTGGTGCAGCAGGAAGCGGGTGGCGGGCAGGCAGAACCGGCGGTCCTTGTGGCCGGCGGCGAAGATCAGCGCGCCGGCGCTGGCCACCCAGCCGGTGCCGATCATGCGCACCGGGGCCACCGCATCCACGAAGCGGATCATGTCGTGGATGGTATCGCCGCTCTCGACGTGGCCGCCGGGCGAGTTGACGTAGACGTCGATCGGCTTGT
>CAXUDP010000059.1:0-21532 GCA_964249735.1 uncultured Acetobacteraceae bacterium
GATCTGCGTTCCGGGAAGATCAGCCCCTTGGCGACAAGGTATGCCGGGTGAGGGATTTGAACCCCCGACCTTCGGTTTACAAAACCGCTGCACTACCACTGTGCTAACCCGGCGAGGTGGCGATTTCCGCTGGCGTCGTATCCGGGCGCCGAGGAGCCGGATCGGCTGCCGATCGCCGGTACTCGGCCACGTGCGGCTTTTTGTGGCTTGCTTCGGGCGCATCGTCAACCCGACCGGTCCGGGCGCGGGTCGGAGGCAGGAAACAATACCGGCACGAGCGATGGTTGTATCGACAGCAGGTTGCGGCGTCAGACGGAACACGCGCAAATATTGCAAGAACGGGGAACTGCTGTCGGACCCTGTCGTCACATGTCACGTGGCCGGGTGTCACGGCATGATTGCAGCGGATGAACAGCATTAACGATCCGTTGTTCCATCAACCGGGTAATTGCGATACGAGTGGAGTAATGGCGACTTGCAAACTTGCCGGCCGCCGCGCATCAGGTCATGGAGGCTAGGACCTCCCGAAATCATCGCCAAACGTATCGAAGGACATCGAGTATGGCTCGCACGACAACACCGACCCGCTCCTCTTCCAGGCGTGCAGCCGAGCCGGCACCCAGGAAGCGTCTCGGCCGGCCGCCGGGATCGAAGAACCGCGTTCCGGCCAAGGCGACGGCCAGTGCCGCACGGGCGACCCGCAAGGCTCCGGCCGCACCGCGGCTGAGCAAGGCGGAACTCGAAGCGCAGCTGGTCAAGCTGGAGCGCACCGTGGCCCGGCTGCGCAAGCAGAACGCGGCGCTGAAGCAGGCAGCCGAGGAGGTCGCCGCGGCACCCGCACCGGAGCCGGTGCCGGAACGCAAGCCGAGGCGGGCGGCGGCCGCGCCGAAACCGGCGCGCGGGCGGCGGAACGCGGCGGCCGAGGCCGAGGCGGTCCCGGCGGAACTCGACGACGCCGAGGCCTGACCGAGTCTTGAGCATCGCAGCGCGGCTGCAGGGACGCCTCGACCGGCTCGGGCTGGAGCCCGATCAGGCTGCGCGCGTTGCCGGCTTGCCGGGCGAGCTGATGCGCCGGATCCTGGCGGACCAGGCACCGCTACCGCGCGGACAGCGCCTGGTGAAGCTGGCCGACGCGCTGGAAACCTCGGTGTCCTACCTGATCGGGCTCGATCCGGACGCTCCGGTTCCGCCCGAGTTCCTGCAGGAGGATCAGGGCGCGCTCGGGCTGCTTGCCCTCGACGAGGGGGCGATCCTGCGCGCGTACCGGCGGCTGGACGTGTCGTCGCGTGCGGCGCTGCTCCGGGTGGTGCTGAAGATGTCGCCGGAACCGGAAGAGATGGAACGCAAGCCGTTGCAGCGGGCGCCACGGAACTAGAGCATCATCCGATCGATCGAGCCGGTTCGATCGGATGATGCTCAAGGCGACCCGTTCATTCAGCCGCTGCTGGCGCGCGCTGGCCTGCGCGGGCGCGATCCGGCTAGGGTGGAGAAATGCGCTCCCTTTCCGTCCCTTTTGTCGTGGCTCTTCTCGGGATCGCCGGCTGCGCGTCCGCGCCGGACCATCCGCGCGGCGTTCTCGACCTGTCGGACGATCCCGGCCCGTCGCCGGGTCCGGCGCGGTCGAACGGACCGCCGAACGGGTCGCATCGTGGCGGGACCGTCGGCGGGCTTCCGGGTGCCGGCGTGAATGCCGGCTCCGATGGCGCTGCCGGCGGGACGCCCGGCTTCTAGACCATGATCCGTTCGCGTCGGCTCACGGAGCATGCTCCAGCACATCGTTGTGTCGAGCACCTTCATCCGATCGACCGACCCGGTTCGATCGGATGATGCTCAAGGCGATGCGGACGGAAAGGCGGCAACGCCGTGGCCGGGCGGTTCCCCGCCTGCTGCCCCGCCTGTTGATGGCGCTGCTGCCGGGCGCGCCGTTGGCAGGATGCGCGCGCAGCAGCGCACCGGTGACCATCGGGCAGGCGCTGGCGGAGGTGCAGCGCGAGCTGGGGGCTGCAGGGGCGGTCAGCGCGGTCGGTGCCGACCCGGCGCGCTTCGCCGCCGCGGCGCGGGCGGCGCAGTGCACGGCGCAGCAGGCGGATCCGGAAGTGCCGCTGCTGGCGCACGACCTGTCGCTCGACCTGACCGGCTCGTTCTCCGCCACCGGCGGCTTCACCGTCGGCTCGGCGGTGGTCGGGCTGGGCGCCACCGCATCGGCCACCCGCGGACAAACCCAGGAGATCGTGCTGCCGCTCAGCTTCGTGGCGCTGTCGGAGGTGCCGGCGATGGTCGCCTCCGAACGCCTGGCGCCGCTGGCCGCCCTGCCGCAGCGGGACCGGGCAGTGGAAACGCGGCCGATCCTGGCCGAGCGCGACGCGCTCCGGGCGCGGATCCTTACGCTGATCCGCAGCTGGACGCCGGCACTGTGCGGCGTGGCGCCGGCGCCTGCGGTGCTGGAACCGAACGCGCGGCTGCGCTGAAGCCGGCGCGGCCGGAACCGGCAGCGGTGCCGGGCTGTTAGGGTGCGGAACGAGAAACAGGATGGGCCGGTGCGACAGATCCCCGTGCTTCTGCTGTCCGGCCTGCTAGCCGGCAGCATCGTGCAGTCGGCGCAGGCTGCCGATGCCATGTCCGCCAGCGACAGGAACTTCGTCGCCATGGTCAGCCAGGGCGGCATGTTCGAGGTGCAGGCGGGTGCCGCGGCCGCCGACCAGGGCAGCACGCAGGTGGTCAAGGACCAGGGCAGCACCGAGGCGCACGACCACAAGCTGGTCGGGGACAAGCTGAACGCGATCGTGTCCGACGCCGGCATCACCCTGCCAGACAGCCTGAACGCCACCTTCCAGAAGGAGATGGACGACCTCAAGGCGCTGTCCGGGAGCCGCTTCGACTCCACCTACCTCAAGGACATGGAAGCGGTGCACGCCAAGGACGGCGCGGCGTTCGCGGCGGAAGCGCGGAACGGCAGCAACCCGAAGCTGCGCGCGTTCGCGGCGGAAACCCACAAGATCGTGGAAAGCCACATCGGCGAGTTGCGGGCGACGGCAGCGGCGCGGTAGCCCGGGGCGGCCGGGCCAGAGCGTCACCGGATCGGGCGTGGTCACTCCTCCGGCGCGGCCCGCATTTCCGGCGGGGCGTTGCGTTGCAGCAGGGTGGCGAGCTGGTCGAAGTCGGGGCCGCGCGGGTCGGTGGCGCGCCAGACCAGGCCGACCATGCGGCCGGCGCCGGCGGCGTCCAGCGGGCGCAGGCGCACCAGGCCGCTGAGCTCGGAGGTTTCCCGCGTGGCCAGGGCGGGCATCAGGGCGTAGCCCTCGCCGGCCGCGACCATGTGTCGCAGCATCTCCAGGCTGGTGGCGGTGCGCGGGGTGCTGCGTCCGGAGCGGGCGCCGTCGGGGACGCGGCACAGCGACATTGCCTGGTCGCGCAGACAATGGCCGTCCTCCAGCAGGAGCAGGTCGTCGGTGCCGAGCGCCGACAGCGCCACCTCCCCTTGGCCTGCAAGCGGATGTCCCGCCGGCAGCAGCACGCGGAACGGTTCAAAGAACAGCGGCCGCGCGACCAGGCCATCCCCTTCCACCGGCAGGGCGACCAGTGCCGCGTCCAGGGTGAAGCGGGCCAGCGCGTCCAGCAGCGCCGTGGTCCGGTTCTCCTGCAGCCGGAGCACCAGCTCGGGGAACCGCAGGCGCAGGTCGCGCAGCACCAGCGGCACGTAGTACGGGCCGAGCGTCGGGATCACGCCGAGGTCGATCGGCCCGTTCAGGGCGCCGGCCTGGCTGCGCGCCATCTCCATCAGCGAGCGGGCCTCGCGCACCACCACCGCGATCTGTCGCAGCAGGACCTGGCCAGAAGCGGTCGGGCTGATGCCGCCGCGGCCGCGCTCGAACAACCTGGTGCCGAGCAGCGACTCCAGCTTGCGTATCTGCTCGCTGAGGCCCGGCTGGCTGACGCCGCACCGGTCGGCGGCGCGGCCGAAATGGGACTGCTCGGCGACCGCCATCGCATAGTCGAGGTCGCGCAGCGACAGGCCGGTGAGATGCTGCTGTGCCATGGAAGATGCTCCGTCCCCATCGGTCGATAACAGACCTCTATCGAGTTGGTAAAGTCGATAGGTTCTTCTGATAAAGGGTTCCGGCTCCGGAGAACGGCGCATCGTCGGATCACGGTCGAGCGACGCGCGGTCGGCGTGGCCGCCGCCCACTCCCGGACCGGCGCGGTCCGCGCTACCTTGTGTTCATGAGCTTCATCGATGCCAGGAACCGCCGGACCGGCAACGCCGGCACCGCCACCGCCAGCGTGCGCCCCGGCATGGCCGGCGTGCTGCTGGTCAACCTCGGCACGCCCGATGCGACCGACAACCGGTCGGTCCGGCGCTACCTCGGCGAATTCCTGTCCGACCGCCGGGTGATCGAGGCCAACCCGCTGGTCTGGCAGCCGATCCTGCGTGGCATCGTGCTCAACACGCGGCCACGCAAGAGTGCCGCCAACTACAAGCGGATCTGGAACGCGGCACGGAACGAGAGCCCGCTCCGCACCTATACCCGGAGCCAGGCCGAGCAGCTCGACGCCCGGCTGGAGGCGGAGCGGATTCCGGTCGAGTGGGGCATGCGCTACGGCACGCCGACCACCGCGGGGGCGATCGACCGGCTGATCAGCCGCGGCTGCGACCGCATCCTGCTGCTGCCGCTGTATCCGCAGTATTCCGCCACCACCACCGCGACCGCCAACGACCAGGCGTTCCGCGCGCTGATGCGGCTGCGCCGGCAGCCGGCGCTGCGCACGATGCCGTCGTTTCCCGACGATCCGGCCTACATCGACGCGCTGGCGACAAGCGTGCGCCGCCGGCTGGGGGAACTGGACTGGACGCCGGAGGTGCTGATCGCCTCGTTCCACGGCCTGCCGGTGGAATACGTGCAGCGCGGCGACCCATACGTGACCGAATGCGCGCGCACCATGACGGCGCTGCGTGCGGAGCTGGGCATGACGCCGCGGGAGCTGCCGCTGACGTTCCAGAGCCGGTTCGGGCCGACACGCTGGCTCGGGCCCTATACCGAGCCCCGGGTGAAGAAGCTGGCGGCGGCGGGGGTCAGGCGGATCGTGGTGCTGACGCCGGGCTTCCTGGCCGACTGCATCGAGACGCTGGACGAGATCGGCAACGAGGTGCGCGAAGCGTTCGAGCATGCCGGCGGCGAGAAGTTCGCCACCGTGCCCTGCCTCAACGACAGCGCCGAGGCGATCGACATGCTGGAGCGGCTGGTGCGGCGGGAGCTGGCCGGCTGGCGGTGAGCGGGCGATCGGATCCGTTCGTCACAGGCCGGTCTTCGTCAGGCGTTCCGCGACCACCTCGTCGGTCAGCAGGACGTCGGGACGAAGCAGGCGGATCGCGGCGAGGATGGCGGTGAACTTGTACCAGCCGCCCGACGCCAGGACCAGCTTCCGCGCCGAGGACAGGTCGTCCGGATGGATGGCGACCACGCGCTCGTTGATGGCGTGATCGACGATGCGGCCGTCGGCGTCGATGAAGCGGCACAGCACGTCGCCGACCGCGCCGGCCTCCTCCAGCGAGGCAAGCTCGGCCTGGCCGAGCAGGCCGAACTTGGCGATCGTCGAACGCGGCGACAGGTCGCCGACGCTGACGATCGCCAGGTCGAGCTGGGCGACGCGGCGCGACAGGTCCTGCATGCCGGTATGGTGCATGAGGGCTGCGCGCGTGTGCACGTCGGGCGCGAACACCGGGGCGGCCATGAGGTAGCATTCGGCGGCGATCTGGTCGGCGAAGCGCCAGGCGAACTCCGACGGGTTGAAGGCGCTGACCCGCGTCAGCCCGCCGAGCAGGGACACCACGCGGACGCCCTGGTACGGCCGCTTCGGCAGCGAGGACAGCGCGGCGCTGAGGGTCTGGCCCCAGCCGAGGCCGATGCTCATGTTGTCGGCGAGCGCGTCGGCGATGTAGGCGCCCACCATCGCGCCCAGGATGCCCGGAAGCTTGGTCTCGTCGCCCGGCGAGGGGATCACGATGACCCGCTCGATCGCGTAGCGCTTCTCGATGATGCGCTCGAGCTCGACGCAGCGGGTCAGGGAGGACTGCACCCGGATCTGCACGGTGCCGTCCTGACGCGCCGCGGCCAGCATGCGCAGCACCCGGGCGCGGGTCATGCCGAGCTCCTGGGCGACCTGGTCCTGCGTCAGGCCTTCCATGTAGTAGAGCCAGGCCGCCCGGATCCGCAGGTCCTCGTCCAGGTCGGGATCGCTCATGATCCCTGCCCTAGCACGGATCAGGCCGGCACGCTCCGGGCCAGCTCGGCGATCAGCGAGGCGACCAGCGGCGCCGCCTCGACATGGGGCATGTGCCCGGCCTCGATCCGGTGCAGCGCGATCCGACCCGGCAGGGCGGCAGCATGCCGTGGCGGGATGATCGCGTCCTGGGTGCCCCAGACCACCTTGGCCGGCACCGTCACGCGCCCCAGCACGTGCCGGAGCGAGACGCCCTGGGTGCCGTCCGGGAACGCCCTCTCGGCCAGCCTTCGCTGGCAGTCGAGGTGGTCGCCGGTGCGTCCGCGCAGGGTGGCGCGGACGAAGGCGGGGGTGACGATCGCCGGGTCGGCGAACAGCTGGCGGAGCCAGGGGGCGAGGCTCGCCTCCGAGCGGGCGCGGAGCAGGCCGGACAGGAAGCCGCCGTCGATCTCGGGGCCCAGTCCGGCGGGTGCGACGAGGCACAGGGCGGCGATCTCGACCGTGCCGGCGTCGAGCAGGCCGAGCGCCACCGCGCCGCCCAGCGAGTGGCCAACCAGGACGCAGCGCGAAACGCCCTCCTCGTCGAGCACCGCCTGCACGGCGTCGACCAGGTCGTCGAAGCCGGGCGATCCGGCAGCCTCGGACCGGCCATGGCCGGGCAGGTCGACCAGCAGCAGGCGATGGGTGGCGTCCAGATGCGACGATACCGCACGCCAGCCGGACAGGTCGCTGCCGAACCCGTGCAGGAACACCAGCGGCAGGCCGGCGATGTGCCTGGGCTGGCCGCGCCACTCGCGATGCAGGCCGGTGCAGCCGGGGGTCGGAGCCGCCGCATCGGGGAGCAGCGCGGCCGCCTGCTCGCGGGGAAGGTCGGCGGCGAGGATGCGGCCGCGGGGACCGCTACCGCGCACGCCATGAAGGTCGATGGCGAGGCGGCGGGCCTCGCGACGTGCCAGGGGCGTGGCACGCAGGAGAGCGGTCGGCGGGTCGGCCGCAACCGCAGGGGACGCGGCGGCCGGCGACGCCGCGAACGCCGGCGCGAGGTCGGGCGGCGCTGTCGTCGGCCGGTCGGGCTGGCCGGGTGCCGGATCCCGCCAAGCCTCGCCGTCCGACACGATCCAGCCGACCGGGGCGCCGACGGGAACCTCCTCACCGCGGGCCGCGCGGACGCCGCGCAGGATGCCGCTCGCCGGCGCGTCGATCTCCATCGCCGCCTTGTCGGTCTCGATCTCGAACAGCGGCTCGCCCTTGGCGACCGGATCGCCCTCCTCGACCAGCCAGCGGCTGAACCGGCCGGACGCCATGTCCATGTCGACGCGCGGGAAGATGATCTCGGTCGCCACGATCAAAGGGTTCCGCGCACGAGGGCGCGTGCCTTCTCCACGATGTCGGCGACCTGCGGCACCGCCGCACGCTCCAGCTCGGGGTTGTACGGCAGCGGGCACTCGGCACCGCCCAGCCGGCCGATCGGCGCGTCGAGGCGGTCGAACGCCTCGCTTTCGGCGATCAGGGCGCTGATCTCGGCGCCGATGCCGAGCGTACGGACGCCCTCGTAGACGCAGAGCAGGCGGGTGGTGCGGGACACGCTGTCGACGAGGGTGGCATGGTCGAGCGGCCGCAGGCTGCGCAGGTCGATCACCTCGACGTCGATGCCCTCCCCGGCCAGGATCGCGGCCGCCTCGAGCGCGCGATGCACCATGATCGCGGTGGCGACGATCGTCAGGTCGCGCCCGGTGCGGCGGACCACGGCCTTGCCAATCGGCGTGCGGTAGGGTTCGGGCGGAACCGCGCCCTTCATCTTGTACAGCAGCTTGTGCTCGAAGATCATCACCGGGTCGGGATCGTCGATCGCGCTCAGCAGCAGGCCCTTGGCGTCCTCCGGCGTCGCGGGCTGCACCACCTTCAGGCCGGGCACGTGCGCGAACCAGGCTTCCAGGCTCTGGCTGTGCTGCGCCGCCGCGCCGGTGCCGGAGCCTGCGGGGAAGCGCATCACCACAGGAACGGAGACGGCACCGCCCAGCATGTAGCGGATCTTGGCCGCCTGGTTGACGATCTGCTCCATCGCCAGGGTGGCGAAGTCGGAGAACTGGAACTCCAGCACCGGCCGGCTGCCGCATAGTGCTGCGCCGACGGCGACGCCTGCCGATCCCAGCTCGGCGATCGGGGTGTCGATCACCCGCTCGGCGCCGAACCGCTCGACCAAATCGCCGGTGACGCCGAACGCACCACCGTAGATGCCGATGTCCTCGCCCATCAGGAACACCCGGTCGTCTGCCTCCATCGCCTGCGCCATCGCTTCCTGCAGCGCCTGGGCGTAGGACAGCTCGCGTACTGGCTGGTCCATGGCAGTTTATCCCGAGTGGACGTCGCGAAGCAGCTCCGTGACCGAGGGAGGCGGGCTGTTCTGGGCGAAGGCGAGGCCGGCCGCGATCTCGGCGTCGACCGCGTCGCGCAGCGCGCGGGCGTCGCCGCCGGTCAGGAGGCCGAGCTCGAGCAGTTCGGTCTCGAAGCGGGTGATCGGGTCGCGTGCCGACCAGGCCTCGATCTCGTCCCTGGTGCGATAGCGGTTGCGGTCGCTGCGGGAGTGCCCGCGTATGCGGTAGGTCTTGCACTCGACCAGGCTCGGGCCGCGGCCGGCGCGCGCCCGGTCGACCGCCTCGAACGCGGCGTCGGCGACGTCGGCGAAGCTGTTGCCGTCGACGATGCGGGCCGGGATGTTGTAGCCGGCGGCACGATCGGCGACGTTCGACACCGACATCGACCGCTCGGTCGAGGTCGACATGCCGTACTGGTTGTTCTCGCATACGAACACGACGCCGAGCTTCCAGAGTGCCGCCATGTTCAGCGCCTCGTGGAACGCGCCCTCGTTGGAGGCGCCATCGCCGAAGAAGCAGACGACGACGTCGGTGCGCTTCTGCTGGCGCATCGCCAGCGCGGCACCCACCGCAATCGGCAGCCCGCCGCCGACGATGCCGTTGGCGCCGAGGTTGCCCTGGGCGACGTCGGCGATGTGCATCGAGCCGCCGCGGCCGCGGCAGTAGCCGTCCTCCTTGCCGAAGAACTCCGCGAACATCCTGGCGGGATCTGCGCCCTTGCCGATGCAGTGGCCGTGGCCGCGATGGGTGGAGGTGATCTTGTCCTGAGCCTCGAGTGCGGCGCAGATGCCGACGGCACTCGCCTCCTGGCCAATCGACAGGTGCATGGTGCCGTGGATCAGGCCGCGCATGTAGGCCTGCTCGGCGCCTTCCTCGAACTGGCGGATCAGGTGCATGCGACGCAGCGCCTCGCGCAGCTCGGCGGTGGACAGGCGGTCGTAGACTGCGGGACGGTTGGTCCTGGTCTCGATCGCGGCCGGCAGCGTCATGCCACCCGTTCCCGCACCGCCCGTTCCTGCGCCATTGGGGCCAGCATCGCGTCCTGCTGGCGGCGCAGGCGGACGATCTGCATGGTCTCGTCGACCCGGCAGTTGTCGTAGGTGAGGTAGTCGCCGGCGGCGATCGGACCGGTGACCACCGCACGCTCTGCCAGGCCCATGGGCAGCAGCCTTCCCGCGCGCGCGTCGGCGGCGGTGGTGAGCCAGCCGCGGTAGTGGTCCTCGCCGATCTTGCCCAGCGTGACGCCGGGGGCCAGGGGCTCCTTGGCGACGCAGGCGCACTCGGCCACCGGCTCGTCGAGCGGCTGCATGTGCGGGGTGCCGCTGATCACCAGCGAGGCGGCGGTGAGCGGCACCTCCAGGCTGGTCAGGTGGTACGGTCGGATGAAGGTGAAGTAGGGGCCGGGGCCCATCTTGAGGTCGCGCAGCCGCTCGTGGACGCGGGGATGCGGCGCCTTGATCACCACGAACACGCCGGGGGCGACGCCGGGACCGACCGAATAGTCCACCACCCCGGAGCGCGACAGCAGCCCGCCATCGGCCCCCGGCACCAGCATGCTGGCCAGCATCTCCGGCGTCGCGGCGGGCCCGTGCATGCCGGGGCGGTCGGGCAGCAGGCCGGTGGCGTTGGCGATCGCGCACATCTCGATCATGGTCTTGGAGCCGTCGACGAACTCGACCAGCATGCGCGGGTTCATGTGCCGCCGGCGCGCCTCCTCCTCGTACTCGGCAGGCCTGGCGTCGAACCTGAGCGGGTTGTTCTTGCCTTTTCCGGCAGCGACGATCGGATAGCCGAGGCTGCGTACGAAGCGGATCAGCTCCATGGCGGCGCTGGGCTCATCGCCGGCACCCAGGGAATAGCCCACGCCGGCGCGTCGTGCCTCGCGCAGCAGCATGGCGCCCACGGTGACGTCGGCCTCGACGTTCATCATCACCACGTGCTTGCCGTGCGCCATCGCCTGCAGCGACAGCTCGGCGCCCACCCCTGGATTGCCGGTCGCATCGATGATGACGTCGACCGGACCGGCGCTGCAGGCGATGGTGGCGTCCGGGGTGATGGCGATCCTGCCGGCCATGATGGCGTCCTCGGCCGCCGGACCGGTAGAACACAGCCGCGCCGCGTCGCGCGGGATGCCGGCGACGTCGAGCGCCGCCCAGGCCATGTCGACGCGCATCTCGGCCAGCACCGCGAGCTCGATGCCCGGCATCAGGCTGAGCTGGGTGACGATGTCGGTTCCCATCTCGCCGCAGCCGATCAGCCCGACCCGGACCGGGCGCCGCTGCTCGGCCCGCCTGGCGAGGTCCTCCGAAATGTCCATGGAACGAGGTCCTGTTCTGCATGGCGGGTGCGCCCGCGACGGAACCTAGACCGCACATCTCCTCCACGGTCAAGACATTTGTTTTTCTATTTGTTCACATGTCTGGTCTAGGGAGGCGCGGCGATTGTTCTCCTCGATCCAGTTGTTTTGCGTTGCACAATAGCGGTGACAGAGTTGACAGCATTGGCTGGGTTCCAGCGCCTGGCCCGCCAGAACAACTTGACGTCTGTTTCGATAAATGTTCCAGTCGCGCCAGGAGCAGCACGAACCGGGGGCAGGAGGAAACGATGACCTGGAAGACGGGACTGCTCCTGTTCGCCGTCTGCTGGGCGCTGCAGATCGCCGGGACGATGCTGCAGATGCGTCACTACCGGCGGGTGTTGGGCGCGCTCGAGACGCGCTGGACCGACGGCTATGTCGGCTCGGGAAGCGCACGGGCCCGTTTCGGGCGCGGGGCGATCATGATCCTGGTCGTGTCGCCGGCTGGCATCGTGCGCGACGCGCTTGTCATGCAGGGCCGCACCGTGTGGGCGAAGTTCAAGCCGATGCCGGCACTGGTCGGGCTCAACATCGCGCGGTGCCAGGAAGACGGGATCTTCCCGAAGCGCGATGCCCGGCTCGGGCAGGCCTTCGCGCAGTGCCTGAAGCAGATCGAGAAGGTGTCGACGCAGCGGCCCGCCCTGCCCGCCACGTGACGGAGCGATGAGGCGGCCACAAAGCCGCCGACGGAGGAGGAACACCAACGATGCTGATGCTCTCGCATTTCGCCGAAGGCTTCATCGGCGTCTTCAACGAAGGCGGCAGGACCTTTGTCGCGTTCGTCACCGGCATCCTGCCGACGCTGATCGTGCTGCTGACCGCGGTGTACGCGGTGATCGAGCTGGTCGGCGAGAACCGCGTGCACAACCTGGCGCGCTTCGCCGGACGCTACGCCCTGACCCGGTACACCGTGCTTCCGGTTCTTTCCATGTTCTTCCTGACCAACCCGATGGCGTACACCTTCGGCGTGTTCATCGAGGAGCGGCACAAGCCGGCGTTCTACGATTCCGCGGTGTCGTTCTGCCACCCGATCACCGGGCTGTTCCCGCACGGCAACTCCAGCGAGCTGTTCGTCTGGCTCGGCGTCGCGCACGGGCTGACGCGCCTGCACCTGCCGCTCGGGCCGCTGGCGGTGCGCTACTTCATCGCCGGCCTGCTGGTGATCCTGTTGCGCGGCATCGTCACCGAGCGGATCACGATGTTCTTCGCCAGGCGCCAGGGCGTCACGTTCTAAGCGCGTCACCTTCTGATCTTCGCACGACACGGGCAACGAGGCGCAGTTCTCGGCCAGCACGGGGATGGACATGGACCAGGGATCCGACTTGAGCCGCACCGGAGCCTTCAGGGCGGTCCGGGTGGAACGCGGCAGCCAGGGCTGGGGCGGCCCGCTGGTGATCCTGCCGACGAAGGAGCGGGACAAGATCGTCGCCGTGACCGGAGGCGGCATCCCGCCGGTGGCGCAGCGTCTGGCCGAGCTGACCGGCGCCACCGCGGTCGACGGGTTCCGGTCGCCGCCGCTGGAAAGCGAGATCGCAGCGGTGGTGATCGACTGCGGCGGCACCGCGCGCTGCGGCGTGTATCCGCGCAAGCGCCTGCCGACGGTCAACCTGACCTCGGTCGGGCAGTCCGGGCCGCTGGCGCAGTTCATCACCGAGGACATCTACGTGTCCGGCGTGAAGCCGGAGAACCTGATCCCGGTGGATGGCGAGGCGACCGCGACCCAAGTGGGCAAGCAGGCCGGTCCGCCGGCCGGGATCAGCTCGCCATTCGTCAAGAAGCCGGCAGCACCACCGCCGCCGAACTACGACGGCGGGTTCACCGGCTTCATCGCCCGGATCGGCCGCGTCATGGGCGGCGTGGTCAACGTTTTGTTCCAAAGCGGACGGCGCGCGATCGACCAGGTGCTGCGCACCATCCTGCCGTTCATGGCGTTCGTCACCATGCTGATCGGCGTGATCAACGCGACCGGGCTCGGCTCGGTGATCGCCCACGTGCTCACCCCGCTCGGCGGCAGCCTGCCCGGGCTGCTGGTGCTGTCGGTGGTGTGCGGGCTGCCGTTCCTGTCGCCGGTGCTCGGCCCGGGGGCGGTGATCGCGCAGGTGATCGGCGTGCTGATCGGCCAGCAGATCGGCGACGGCACCATCGCGCCGCAGTTCGCGCTGCCGGCGCTGTTCGCCTTCGACACGCAGGTCGGCTGCGACTTCGTCCCCGTGGGGCTGGCGCTCGGCGAGGCCAAGCCGGAAACGATCCGGATCGGCGTGCCGGCGGTGCTGATCAGCCGACAGGCGACCGGTCCGATCGCGGTCGTGATCGCCTGGCTGCTGAGCTTCGGCCTCTACTGACGGGATCATCGCGATGACGACGCTCTACCGGACGACGATCCGCGACGTGGGCGTGGAAGCGCCGGACCTGCTGGACCAGGGCATCCTGATCCTGTTCGCGGCCGGCGCGCCGCCGGAGCTGGCGGAGGTGTCGGTGCTGCACGAGGTCGAGGACGCGGCCGCCGCCGCCGCACCGGCGCCGGGCGACGCGGTGCGGATCGGCGCGGACCGGTTCCGGATCACCGCGGTCGGCGACACGGCATGGCAGAAGGTGTCCGAGATCGGCCACGTGGTGTTCTCGTTCAACGGCGCCGCGGTCGCCGAGCGGCCTGGCGAGATCTGTGTCGAGCCGGTGGCGTCCGAGCGGCTGCAGGCGCTGCTGCAACCGGGTGCGACGCTGGAAGTGATCGGGCGGAACTAGAGCCCGCCGACGCCGACGGAGGACGGGATGATCCTGGAGCAGCGCGTGACGGTGATGCTGGACGAGGGGCTGCATGCCCGTCCGGCTGCGCGCCTGGCGCAGATGGCGAAGAGCTTCGCGTCGCAGATCGACATCGTGAAGGGCGGCCAGGCGGCCAACGCCAAGAGCACGGTCAGGATCATGCTGCTGACGGTGAAGGAGGGCGAGGAGATCCTGCTCCGGGCGGACGGTGCGGACGCGCCGGCGGCGATGTCGGAATTGTGCGCCTTTCTCGGCGGGAATGCGGAGGTGGCGGCGGCAGCACCGGTCCCGGCCGCCGCCACCGCCGCGCCCGCACCGGCGGGCGGGGAGGAGCGGATCACCGGCGTCTGCGGCAGCGAGGGCGTGGCGGTGGGTCCGGCGTTCGTCTACCTGCCGGATCGCGAGGTGCCGCCGACGCGCCGGATCGGGCCGTCCGGGGTGCCGGCCGAACTGCTGCGGTTCCGCAACGCGGTGCTGACGCTGTGCGGTTCGCTCGACGCGGCGGTGGAGCCGGGTGCGGAGGGCGCCGCGGCGGCCGACGCGCAGGTGTTCGCGGCGATCAAGGAGCTGGTGCAGGACGTCGAGCTGGTCGGGCCGATCGAGGAGCGGGTCGGCGACGGCCAGGATGCGGCGTCGGCGACGTTCGAGGTGGGATCCGCCCTGGCCGACCGGTTCGCCGGCATCGACGACGCGTATTTCCGCACCCGCGCCGACGACCTGCGCGGCATCACCCGCCGGCTCTGCGACATCCTGCTGGGCCGGCGCGAGGTCGACCTCGCCAGCTTCTCCGAGCCGTCGATCCTGGTCGCCGGCGAACTGTCGGCGCTGGACCTGGCACGCCTGCCGATGCAGCTGGTGACCGGCCTGCTGACCACCGAGGGCGGCCCGACCTCGCACGTCGCGATCATCGCCCGTGCGTTCGGCATCCCGGCGGTGGTCGGCGCCGGGGCCACGGCTGGAACGCTGCGCGCGGTGCGGAGCCTGGCACTGGACGGGACCGCGGGCTACGCGATCGCCGATCCCGATGCGGACACGCAAGGCCGCTTCCGGCAGCGGAAGGCAAAGGCCGACGAGGCGAGGCAGGCGGTCGAGCGCTTTACCCATGTCGAGCCGCGCACCCGGGACGGGCGGCTGGTCGAGGTCGCCGCCAACATCGGCTCGGCTGCCGAGGTGGACGCGGCGCTGTCATCCGGGGCGATGGGCGTCGGCCTGTTCAGGACCGAGTTCATGTTCATGCGCGGTGCAGCACTGCCCACCGAGCAGGAGCAGTACCGGACCTACGCCAAGGTGCTGGACGCGTTCGCGCCCAGGCCGGTGGTGATCCGGACGCTCGACATCGGCGGCGACAAGCCGCTGTCCGGCGTTCCCGGCGTGGTCGAGGCCAACCCGTTCCTGGGCTGGCGCGGCATACGCATGTGCCTCGACCAGCCGGACCTGTTCGACCCGCAGCTGCGCGCGCTGCTGCGGGCCGCCGTGCATGGCCGGCTGCGGGTCATGTTCCCGATGATCAGCGACCTTTCCGAGGTGCTGGCGGCGAAGGCGAGCCTGGCGGCGTGCCGGGCGGCGCTGGAGGCGGAGGGCCAGGAAACCGGGCCGGTGGAGGTCGGCATCATGATCGAGACCCCGGCCGCGGCGCTCTGCGCCCGCGAGCTTGCCGGGCATGTCGACTTCTTCTCGATCGGCACCAACGACCTGACCCAGTACACCATGGCGGCAGACCGGACCAACGCCCGGCTCGCCCGGCTGAACCGGGCGGACCATCCCGCCGTGCTGCGGATGATCGAGCTGGCCTGCGCCGGCGCGCTGGAGGCCGGCATCTGGGTGGGCGTGTGCGGGGAGGCGGCCGGTGACGTCCTGCTCATCCCAAGGCTGCTGGCGATGGGCGTCACCGAGCTCAGCATGAGCGTTTCGCTCATCCCGCGCGCCAAGAAGGCGGTGGTGGAGTACGGCGAGGGGGTCGCGGCGGCCTGATCCGGCCGCGGCCCGGACGGCCGCCGCCCGACGCGCGGCGCGAACCCCGCCCGTCTTCCCGGGCCCGGCCCGGACGCGCGGCTTGACCACCCGCGGCGGGGCTGGTTGGCTGCAGGACATGGAACCAGGGGAATGACCGCAGCGATCATCGTCGGCGCCGGCCGCGGGCGCCGCATGGGCGGACCGATCCCCAAGCAGTACCGGATGCTGGACAACATCCCGATCATCCGCCACACGCTGCTCGCCTTTCTGCGCCATCCCGAGATCGGGCAGGTGCAGTCGGTGATCCATCCCGCCGACCTGGATCTCTACACCGCGGCGACCTCGGACCTGTCGCTGCCGCCGCCGATCATCGGCGGCAACACGCGACAGGAATCCGTCCGCTTCGGGCTGGAAAGCCTGGCGGGCGATCCGCCGGACAAGGTGATCATCCACGACGCGGTCAGGCCCTTCGTCGAGCAGGAAACCATCAGCGCTGTGATCGCCGCCCTCGACCGATGGCCCGCCGTGGTGACCGGTCTCAGCGTTCCGGACACGCTGAAACGCTGCACCGACGGGTATATCGGCGAAACCGTCGACCGCACCAACACCTGGCGCGCGCAGACGCCGCAGGGCTTCACCTTCAGCGACCTGCTCCGCGCGCACGAGCAGGTCCACTACAGCAACCCGACGCATGCCGACCTTACCGACGACTCCATGGTGATCGAGAAGTATGGCCTGAAGGTCGCCATGATCGAGGGCACCGAGGACAACTTCAAGATCACCACAGAGCGCGACCTGGTGCGCGCCGAGACCATCCTGCAGCGCGGGCGGCAGGAGAACCATGTCGGCTGGGGCTTCGACTTCAGCACCTTCGCGCCGGGCGACCAGGTCGTCATGTGCGGCATCCCGATCCCGCACAGCCAGTCGATCGGCCGCGACTCCAACACCGACGTTCCGCTCAACGCGGTCACCGACGCCCTGCTCGGC
The DNA here is from genome assembly GCA_964249735.1 of uncultured Acetobacteraceae bacterium. Classification (GTDB taxonomy): domain Bacteria; phylum Pseudomonadota; class Alphaproteobacteria; order Acetobacterales; family Acetobacteraceae; genus Lichenicola. Next base: position 16,654 of record CAXUDP010000059.1, read on the forward strand.
ACGGTGGGCCAGGCAGACGGCAACACGCATTTCCAGCCGGACAAGCCGAGCTTCCGCGGCAAGAGCTCGGACTTCTTCGTCCGGCAGGCGGTGTCGCTGGTCGCCATGCGCGGCGGCCGCATCGTGCATCTCGACCTGACCATCCTCGCCGCCTCGCCGCCGATCGACGCACATCACGACGACATGACGGCGCGGCTGTCGGCGCTGCTGTCGATCGAGCCCAGGCGGATCAGCATCAAACAGGTTCCCAGCTACCAGGACGGCTATTTCGGGCGCGGCGACGGGATCGGCGCGCAATGCCTGGTCACCAGCCAGTTCCCGAGCCTGTAGGCATCCCGGGCGGGTCGTCCGGGTGGCTGATGTCTCGGCAGCGCGGGTGTCGGCGGCGTTGCCGATGAGGCACGCCTGACGATGCACCTGTTCCTTCCGGGCTGCCGGCCCGATCGGGAGTCCATGCGCGGGCGCCGTTTCCTGGTGACGACGTGGCTGCTTGCGGCAGGCTGGCTGACGGCGATCCCGCGGTTGGCCGATGCCGGTCCGCCGCCGGCCGTGCCGGTCACCACACGGGTGGTCGATCCCGGCGCGGCGGATGGTGGAACCGGGCGGATGCTGTACCTGTCGCCGGTCCGCCCCCGCGCGACGCTGGTGATGCTGCCGGGCGGCACCGGCAGGATCGGCATCCGGCCCGACGGCTCGCTTGCGCACGGCGACAACTTCGTCGTCCGCACCCGCTCGTCCTGGACCGCGCGGGGATATGCCGTGCTGATTCCCGACGCCGCGGGCGGGGCCGACCTGCACGGTTCGCGATCCACGCCATCCTACCGCGCCGTGGTCGAGCGGATAACGGGATACGCCCGACGGCTGGCGCCCGTTCCGGTCGTGCTTCTCGGAACCAGCCAAGGCACGATCGCCGCCACGAACGGCGCGGGGTCGAGCACGCCCGACGCCGGTCCGACGGGTCTCGCCGCGCTGGTGCTGACGGAAACGGTATCGGAAGGCGGTCGCCTGAGTGCGGAAACCGTGTTCGACGCCCATCCCGACGCGGTCCGCGTGCCGACCCTGATCGTCGCCGACGAGGACGACGCCTGCGACGTCGCCCCGCCGCAGGCAGCAGGACGGATCGCCGCCGCCTTCACGGCCGCGCCGCGGGTCGACGTGGCGAAGGTCGGCGGCGGCGGCGGGCGGTCCGACCGGCCCTGCGGATCGCGCAGTCCGCACGGCTATGACGGGATCGGGGATCGGGTGGTCGAGCTGATCGACACGTGGCTCGCAGCCCACCTGCCGACGGCCGGCGCGCGATGACGGTGGGTCACGACACCATCTTGCATCCGTCGTCGAGCCGCAGCATTCGTGGCGCCTGGTCGGAAACGGGAGGTCGGGGGATGCGCGTTTCCTGGATCCCGGCACTGATCCTCGCCTCGGTGACGGGATGCAGCCTCGGCACGGGGATCGTGCCGGTGGGTCCGAACCTCTACGTGCTGGCGGAACAGCGGGCGCCGGTGCTGGGCGGCGGCTTCGAGGCGCACAGGGCGGTGCTGACCGAGGCGGACGGGTTCTGCCGGCGGCAGGGCACCGTGGCCCAGATCCTGGACCTTCGTCCGGATGGCGATCCGTTCACGCCGTACTTTCCTACCGCCTTCGACGCCACGTTCCGCTGCCTGCCAGGTGCTGCGCCGGCAGCGGCCACGCCGGGCGGCAGGTCCGGCGGTCCCGGAGGAGCTTCAGGATCCTGAAGGAAGGCTGCGCGTCCCGGCTGGCCTCGCGGGACCGGCGGCATTGGGACATGGGGCGCCTCGTGCGTCGATCAGGCGAGCGGCGACGGCGCGGCCTGTCGGATGGCCGGCTCGTGCGGCTGGCCCGCCTCGGCGAGGAAACGTCGGAGAAGGGCGTTGAACGGCGCCGGTGCCTCGAAGGGAGGGAAGTGGCCCAGCCCGGGCATCTCGTGCAGCACCGCGCCCTTGATCAGGCCGGCTATCGTCTCGCCGGCCGGGACCGGCGCGTTCACGTCCGCGCCGGCGACCACCACCAGGGTCGGGCAGGCGATCGAGGGAAGCTGCGCCTCGAGGTCCAGCCCGGCGATCATCTCCCACATGGCGGCGTGGAACTCCGGGTCCTGTGACAGGAGGCTCCTGGTCGCGCGGTCGAGCATGTCGGGCCGCCGCTCGCGGAACGCCGGCGTGAACCAGCGCTGGTTGGACAGCTGCGCGATCTTCGCCATGCCCTCGGTGCGCGCCACCCGCGCACGTTCGCGCAACGCGTCGCGGACCGGCTCGGGAAACGTGCACAGGGTGGTGACGAGGGACAGCGAGCAGACGAGGTCGGGACGTTGCAGCGCCAGCACCTGGGCGATCATGCCGCCGACCGACATTCCCACCAGGTGGACGGGGCCGGCATCCAGATGGGCGAGAACGGCTTCGACGTGTCGTGCCAGCAGGTCGAAGCTGGGCGGCGCGTCCAGCCGCCCCGACAGGCCGTGGTTCGGCATGTCGAGGGCCATGACGTCGTGATCGCGCCCGAACTCCTCGAACTGCGCGCCCCACCACGTCAGGTCCAGCCCGACCGGATGCAGCAGCACGATGGGGCGGCCACCCCTCGGGCCGGTCCGCACGAGGTTGATGTCGGACATCCCGCAGAGTGCAACCATCGACGTCGATCCCTCGTGACACGCACAGCCGCGGGAGCGGGTTCGGCACCCTCCAGCAGGACCGGATGTTAATTACGCTATGCTATGTAGCGTAATCTGTCGCCACTTCAAGATCGCGTGGAGCCTGAACGATGCAGCATCTGCTGGGGGATCCGGGGACGGGGTCCGAGGGCCCGGTCGTCAAGGCCGCGCGTCCGGCCGGACGGCCGCGCAGCGAGGACGCGCGGCGCGCCGTGTTGGACGCCGCCTATGCGATCCTGGTGGAGACGGGCCTCGCCCGCTTCTCCACCGAGGCCGTCGCGTCGCGTTCCGGCGTGGCGCGGACCACGATCTATCGCTGGTGGCCCAGCAGGGGGCTGCTCGCGATCGAAAGCTTCCTCGACGCGTTCAGGCCGCAACTCGCCTACGTCCGGACCGACGACGTCGCCGCGGATTTCAGGGTGCTGATCGACTCGCTGGCGCGGGCGCTGGGCGGACAGGCGGGTAGGGTCGCCGCCTCGGTCATCGCGCAGGCGCAGAGCGAGCCGGCGATCCGCCAGATGTTCCTGGAAGCGTTCTCGGAGCCGCTGCGTCGGGAAAGTGCGCGGCTCCTGGAGCGCGGCATCGAGTACGGCGCGTTTCGTGCCGACCTCGACGTGCCGGTGGTCCTCGATGCCGCGGTCGGCGCGATCTACCTGCGCCTCCTGTTCGGCCAGCCTCTCGATGCCGCCTGGTCGAGCGCGCTGTCCGACACCGTGCTGCGGGGCTGCCTGGCCGGGTAGTCGGCGTGGGCGCGGCAGCCGGCGGCGTGACCGTCCCCGAATCCTGACCAGCCTGTCGCGCTCCGGCCGCGTCGCGGTCGCGGACACGGCTGGCGGATGGCGGCAGCCCGTCCTGCCGCAGGTGCGCGCACCGCCACGGATCGCGGCCCGACAGCCGCTTCGAACGGACACACCGTCGATGGATGGCGCGGGTTCCTGACGACGCACCATATGGCTGCCATGGATCGCAGCTTCCCCCTGACCCGCGCCGATGGGCTTGCCCGTCTTTCCGACTTCGCCGCCAGCATGGGCAGCGCCTATGCCGGCGGCCGCAACACCGATCGCGGACCGGACGAGGAGGCGACCACCTCGGCGCTGTCGCCCTACCTGCGCCGCCGGCTGCTGCTGGAGCGCGAGGTGGCAGCGGCGGCGCTGGGCGCGCATGGACCCGGTGCGGCCGAGCGGTTCGTGCACGAGGTGTTCTGGCGCAGCTACTTCAAGGGCCACCTGGAAACGCGGCCGGCGCTGTGGACGGACTACCAGCACCTGGTCGCGGAGGGCCAGGCGCGGATGGCGGCCAGCTCCGGGCTGCGCCGCGCGGTCGAGGACGCGACGGCAGGACGCACCGGCATCGACGGGTATGACGACTGGGCCCGCGAGCTCACCGAAACCGGCTGGCTGCACAACCACGCCCGCATGTGGTTCGCCTCGATCTGGATCTTCACCCTGCGGCTGCCCTGGGCGCTGGGTGCCGACCTGTTCATGCGCCGGCTGATCGACGGCGATCCGGCCAGCAACACCTTGTCGTGGCGCTGGGTGGCCGGGCTGCACACGCGCGGCAAGCCGTATGCGGCCCGCGCCGAGAACATCCGGCGCTACACCGACGGCCGGTACGATCCGGCCGGGCTGGTGGAGAACCCGACGGCGCTGCAGGAGGAGACAACCGTGGCCATGGAGCCGCTGCCGCCGCCGGACGCGGCACCGCAGGGCGACGTGGCGCTGCTGCTGCATGGGGACGACCTGAACCCGGAAACGCTGCCGCTGGACCGGGCGCGAGTGCGCAGGGTCGGCGGGCTGCTCGCCCATCCGGAGGGCGCCTCGGCGCGGGTTGTGGCCGCCAACCAGGAGGCCATGGCGGACGCGCTGGCGCGGGCGGAGGCGCATTTCGGTTGTCCCGCCGGGCTGGCGGCGGAGGGCTGGGCGGAGGATCTTCCGGTGCTGGCGGCCTGGGCGCCGGTCGGCCCGTCCGCCTCGGCGCTGCCGCCCTGCCTGCGCCTGCGCCGCGACTGGGACAGCCTGAGCTGGCCGCATGCCGGCCGCGGCTTCTTCCAAATGAAGTCGGCGATCCCAGGAATCCTGAGGGCGGAAGGCCTGCCGGCCTGAGGCAACGAAGGCGCCTCGCCTTCTCGTCGTTCGGCCCCGCCGGGTGACAGGCAGCTCAGTCCAGCACCGACAGCGCCTGCGTCAGGTCGGCCACCAGGTCGTCCGCGTTCTC